>CAJTCR010000014.1 GCA_910574915.1 Eubacteriaceae bacterium | reverse complement strand
CAAACTCATCTTCTTTCGTATATTTTTTGTTTGACGCTTAAATTATACTATGAAAAGATGGGTTTGTATTTTTTATTTTTGTAAAAAGTTGTAAACTGGTGGATAATACACTATTTACAGAGATTGTATGTGATTATCAAAAATTTATAAAAAGGATGAATGAGAATGTTAGAGGTTATTTCTGTCCCAGAAGCGGCAAAGAAATGGAGCATTTCGGAAAGACGAGTACAGAAATTATGCGAAGAAAACCGCATTCCCGGTGTGGCAAAGTTCAGCCGTATGTGGCTGATACCAAAGGATGCTGAAAAGCCTGCTGATGGACGGTTAAGTAATAAGAAAAGCAACAAATTGCAGGAGGAAAATATTTCATGAATGAATATAAGATAATGATTGTTGACGATGAGCCGGATATTTTAAACTTACTTGAAAAAGCATTTAACATAGAGGGATTCTATCATATCATCAAAACTGATAATGGAAATTCTGCTGTAAAAATTTGCAAACAGAGACAGCCGGATATCATTATTTTAGATATAATGCTTCCGGGAATTGATGGGTATGAAGTATGTAAGCAGATCAGACAGTTTTCCTATTGTCCGATTCTGTTCCTATCGTCAAAAAATGATGAATTGGATAAATTGCTTGGCTTGGCAGTAGGCGGTGACGATTATGTAACAAAACCTTTTAGCCCCAAAGAAGTAGCATACAGGGTAAAGGCACAGTTGCGACGGGCAGAATATAAGAATACTCCGATACAAAATGAATCTATAAAAATTGGAGCTTTGACGATTGATACGCAAGGCTGCCGGGTGACGAAAGGCGGAAAAGAAATTGAATTGACTGCCCGTGAGTTTGAAATTTTGGATTATATGGCAGAAAATATAGGACGTGTTATCAGCAGGGAACGTCTGTACGAAACCATTTGGGGTGAAGACAGTTTTGGATGTGATAATACAATCATGGTGCATATTCGGCATCTGCGTGAAAAGATAGAGGACAATCCTGCTATCCCCGAATATATCATAACAATGAAGGGTTTAGGCTATAAACTGGTGAATCCTTATGAAAAGTAAAAAGAAATTCAATCCGTTTTTATGTTCATTTGCTGTTTTTTCCATTTTGGTTTTGATGATGGCAGCTATTACAATCGGTTTGTTTTATTATATATTTTCCATTCCAGAGCCAGAGGGGCTGAGTAAAGCTTCCTGGGCGCAAATGTTTACAGATAATTTTTCTGTTTGGATGGATTACAAAGACGAAAACTTGGAAGTAGAAAAAATAGGGCTTGACCGTTTAGATGAATATGGATTATGGATTCAGGTAATTGATGAATCTGGGCAGGAGATTTTTTCTTATAACAAGCCGGAAAGTTATCCCACAAGCTATCCCGCTTCTGCGCTGCTGTCTTTTGGTACAAGTGCTTATGAGAATGAAAATACTGTTTTTGTAAGCGTTTTAAAAGATTCAAAAGAAACTTGCAGCTATATCATAGGTTTTCCCTATGCAATAGGGAAATATATGCTGTATTATAATGGTGAAAGATTTACCCGGTTACTGCCGGTTGTGAAGAAAATCGTTCTTTTCGCCTTATTCATCTTTGCCGTTTTGGTTTTCGGATATGTTTGGTGGATTTCAAGAAAATTATCAAGCATAACAGGGGGGATCCGAAACGTATCACTGCGTGCCTATATTCCATTAAAAGAAAAGGGCATGTTTCGTGACATTTACGCAGCTTTGAATAAAATGGATATGGAAATCAGGCAAAGCGACAGGATAAAAGAAGAAACGGAGAACGCACGTACAGAATGGATTGCAAATATTACCCATGATTTGAAAACACCACTTTCCCCGGTAAAAGGTTATGCGGAACTGCTTGCTGATAACCAAATAGCTGGAGAGGAGACAGCACAGGAATATGGAAAGATAATTTTAAAGAATGTTTCCCATGTGGAAAAACTGTTAAACGATTTGAAACTGACATACCAGATTGATTCTGGCGCAGTGCCCTATCATCCGCAGGAGGTACTTATCACAAGGTATGTCAAAGAAGTGGTAATTGACCTTATAAATGACCATGCATTTTCTAAACGCAATATAGAGTTTGAGAGTGACGGACAAGAACTTATCGTTTCCCTTGACCCTGATTTGCTCCGGCGTGCAATTCAAAATATTATCATTAACGCCCTGATACACAATCCGCCCGACACAAAGATAAAAATATCTATCGGTAATAGTGCGGCAAGTGTTGTTTTCATTTCCATTCGTGATAATGGGAGTGGGATGGATGAAGCAGAGCAGGCCAAATTATTCAACCGATATTACAGAGGAACAAATACCAAAGAGAAGCCGGAGGGAAGTGGTCTTGGGCTTGCTATTGCAAAACAGATAGTATTGCTTCATGGTGGAAATATCAGCGTCAAGAGCAGTCCAGACATTGGAACAGAATTTATCATTACTCTTGATGCACAGACTTAAGGTTAACTTAAGATACAGAAAAGCCACACCTAAGATAGATGGTTTATGCTTTACAGCATAGACCATTTATTTTTTGAGTCTAAATAAAATGATTAGGAGGGTTCCTATGGAACTGCAATTACAACACTTATGCAAGCAGTATGGGGAGAAACGTGCTGTTAATGGGAAGCAGCGGATAAAAAAGTCAAGTCATATTCCGGTGGTATGAAGCAGCGTTTAGGAATTGCACAGGCTGAACTAAATAACCCGTCTATACTGATATTAGATGAACCTACCGCGGGACTTGATCCAAAAGAACGGGTACGTTTCCGTAACCTTATTTCAGATTTTGCAAAAGAGAAAATAGTCATTTTGTCTACACATATCGTTTCGGACGTTTCCTATATTGCGGATACTATTCTGATGATGAAACAGGGACAGTTTTTGCTGCAGGAACCTATGGATACGGTAACAGACAGTATTCGTGGCAAAGTTTGGGAGTTTTTAGAAGATAATCAGAAAGCATCAGAATACAGCAGGACATTTTCTGTTGTTAATCTGCACCACGAAAACAATATGGTTCGTTTGCGGATTGTTGCTGAAACTGCACCCACGGCAGACGCATATACTGTTGAACCGAGTTTGGAGGATTTGTTTTTGTTTCATTTTGGCGAAGATACACAGTTTGAAAGGGGCGAAACAGATGAAAACATTGATTAAGTATGAGTTTTTAAAAATTCTGCGTAAAAAATCAACGCTTATTGTAATGGCGGTAAGCCTTTTGCTGACGGCATTTCTTTTTGGTCTGCCAATCTTGCAGTATCAAACATATAATCAGGAGGGGGTTATGAAAGGAAGTAAGGGGATTGCTTATGCCAAAGGGCAATATTCAGATTTGGCAGTACCTTTGACAGAAGAATATATTGCAGAAATGATTCGTGAATACCAAAAACTTTTTGAGAATCCGAATAATGTAGGATACAACGGGAATGAAAAGTTTTTAATTGGTGATGCCTACTGGAACTTTGTTGCTCCGAGAGAGAAGCTGCTGAATACAATAGCCGCAAATTATGATGCGCCGGGCGAAAACACGGGTTTGGAAAAATTGCCGGATTTGGATATGACAAACGGAGCAGGTTTTTATCAGGCAAGGGAAGAAAAAATAGAAGCATTGTTAAATATGCCGTCCCGTAAATTATCTGATGCCCAAAAGACATATTGGAGCAATATGAACAGTAAAGTAGATACACCCTTACAATATGGCTATTACGAAGGATGGGAAATCATTATAAGCAGCTTTGAACTTTTCATGTTTGCGCTGCTTTGTGTCTGTATTGTGATTGCCCCTGTTTTTTCCGGGGAGTATCAGACGGGGACAGATGCAGTTATTTTGGCAGGCAAATATGGAAAAACAAAGCTGATAACAGCAAAAACCATATCCTCATTCCTTTTTGGCGTGATTGCGTTTACGCTTCATGTCATTATTGCCTGTGGATTGCCGCTTGCCGCCTTTGGTATGGATGGGTGGAATCTTCCCTTGCAGATTGCAGGGACAACAATACCATATCCGTTTACATTTATGCAGTCTGTTCTTTTCAATTTGGGAGTAATCTACCTGATTTTGTTTGCAATGATTGGGCTGACACTGGTTCTCTCTGCAAATATGAAAAGTCCATATATGGTGTTGATTGTGCTTGTACCTGTACTTTTTATCCCCATGTTCTTAACACCCAATGGAACAACCGGATTATATAACTTAATATTGTTCTTACTGCCCTATCGTGCAACTATGCCTGAAATCAGTAAATATATTTCCTATCAATTTGGTGGTTTCGTTATGGATGCACTTGCTGTAAGAGCAATCATGTACACGATATTAACGGTGGTGTTCATACCGCTTTCCAGAATTGGTTTCAAAAAACATCAAGTTTCAGCGTAAAGAAAGTTAATTCGACCGCCTTACGGCACGAAGTACGCAGGCCACGTATGAATCCAGCCAGTCCATAGCCAAGGAGCTTGAGGCATTTTTAAACGTTTATCAAATAGCGGGAAACCTGTTTGCAGACATCTTCAGCGTTCTGGGGCTTTTGAACCTGGCAAATGTGATGATCGCTTCCGCGGTTTCCAGGCAGAAGGAGTTTGCGGCTATGCAGAGCATCTTTGGGCAAGGTACATGGAATGAGATCTATGAGCATTTGTCTGTCTGCACGCAGTGCCCGCTCAGCCAGTCCAGGCACCTGCCGGTTATGGGCAGGGGCAGCAGGCAGGCGGATATTATGCTGATTGCGGAAGCGCCGGGAGCGCAGGAAGACCAACAGGGAGTGCCATTTGTCGGGCGTTCCGGGGAAGTTTTGGACAGGCTTTTGCTAGAATGCGGGCTGGGCAGGGAGGATCTGTATATTACGAATATTATTAAATGCCATTCGCCTGGCAACCGCGATCCAAATGAGGAGGAAAAAAAGGCGTGTTTTCCGTATCTCAAGTATGAGACATATTTATTAAAGCCAGAAATCATTGTCTGCCTTGGGCGTGTCGCGGCACAGCGTATTATTGCACCAGATTTTAAAATTTCAAGGCAGCATGGCACATGGACGCATCGAAAAAACTGTGCGTTGACGGCAACGTACCATCCTTCGGCGATTTTGCACGATCCTTCCAAATATGAACTTGTGAAAGAAGATTTTTTGGAAATTGTAAAAAAATGCAGCCTGAGTTATGCAGCCCGTTGGAAACGGTAATGATGCAGTTCCAACGGGCTGCATGGTTTTACGGATTATGATTTTTCATAATACTTTGCCTGTAAGTGGTACAGCCTGGCATAGACGCCGTCTTTTGCCATTAACTCGTCGTGGCTGCCGGTCTCACAGATTTCTCCGTCCTTTAATACGATGATCCGGTCGCAGAAACGTGTGCTTGTCAGGCGGTGGGTAATGTAAAAAGTCGTCCGCCCGCCTGCGATAGCGTCAAACTGGCGGTAGATCTCATCCTCTGCCTTTGGGTCGAGCGCAGCCGTAGGCTCGTCGAGTATCACAATATCTGCGTCTTTTAAGGCGGCGCGGCAAAGTGCGATTTTTTGTGCTTCTCCGCCAGATGGCTGAAAGCCTTCTTCGTCAAAGTTTTTAAATACATGGGTATGTATCCCGTGCTTTAATGTGCTGACTTTGGAAGACAGCCCGAACTGGTTGATACAGTGCCAGACGTCTTCGTCGGAAGTATGCGCGCTTTGTGCAAGCGCGATATTTTCTTTCAGGGTAAAGGAAAACAGTTTAAAATCCTGGTACACAACCGCAAACAGGCGCATCAGAGAAGGATAATTGGCGTCGTTAACTGGATATCCGTCAATCGTAATCGTTCCGCTGTCTGCTTCGTACAGCCTTGTCAGCAGCTTGGTCAGTGTCGTTTTTCCGGCTCCGTTTTCACCTACGATAGCAATTTTTTCGCCCTGGCTGACAGAGAGGGTGATATTTTTCAGTGCGGCACCGGACTGTCCGGGATAGGAAAAGGAAACGTTTTCAAACCGTATTTCATGCGGCTGGTGCATGGGAAATACATGCCCGTCTGGATTTTCGCCCATGCTGGACAAATTTAAATACTGTTCCAGATACGTATAATAGGAACTGTACTGCCTGACGTCGACCAGGCTGGCAGTCAGGCTTTGCAGCGTGGCGGTAAAGGTGCCAAGCGCTGCTAGGTACATTGTAAAATCGCCGATGCCCATATTGCCGTGCAGGATCTGAAAGATCAGATATGCGTAAGTGCTTCCCTGCTGGATCAGCATAACGGCAGCGGATAACACGCTGATGAGGTCGTTGTTTTTGGCGATTTCGCCGTAAAATCCCATCATCGTTTCGATCTGCTTTTTGAGTATGCCGCTGAGCCAGTCTCCCATCGCGTTGATGCGTAGCTCTTTGCCGTACGTAAAATTGGCGACAACGTCGTTTAAGTAGCTCATCTGGTTTTCCAAAGGCACCTGCTTAAGCGACACTTCGTAGTTTTTCTTTTTCATCATGCCATGCAGCCATGACTGCACTGCGGCAAGCCCTAAAAACAGCAGAAGAAAGGCAGGATGCATGGTAGAGATCAGGATGGCGGTGGCAAAAAATAAAACTGCCTGCCCGGATGCAGTCATCATATTTTCAAAGACAACGCCAAAGCCTCGGTAATCTCCATACAAATATTTCTCTGCTTTTTTTCGCAGCTCAATAAAGCTTTCCTGTTCGACAAACACATAGTTTGCTTTCAGGATTTTTTCAGACATAAATTGGTTAAACTTGTTATACACATGGATGCGGTGCAGAAAAATATGGTTTTCCAATATGCCGCTGCATACCGAAGTGACAAACGGGATGCCAATCGATAGTAACAATAAAAACAGAAGCCGGTTCGTATTTCTGTCTTCGTAAAAAATGGCGTTCAGCAAAAATCGCGGCAAAATTACCGCAAACACAGCGCCGCAGGCAAATACAAGCTGGTTTAACACCATGTCGATAAAATAGAATTTGTCATATTTCATCGATGTGTGAAAAAAGAATGCAAAACCTTTGAACATCTTATAATTTCCTCCTTGTGATTGTTTCTTTTATTATTATAAGCGTCAAAGCGAATTCCACACGAAAAGGTAATTGCATTTATTATACAACAGATCTTTGGGGGAGTACAAGGAATTTTAAAATCCCTATTGACTTTTTTTAAAAGCAGGTCTATAATGACAAAAAATAAATACAATTTTATATGGGATAGTAAAGGTTTCGACAGGGGTTTTGAAGCTGGAGAAGCGAGCCGCAGGAGATGCGTTAACTCTCAAAATTAAAATTAAACGCTAACGATAATTTAGCATACGCTGCCTAATGGCAGTTGTCTGATCTAGTGCACCTACACATTAGAACCCAGGCATCGACGATGTAGGAAACGATGTATACTAAGCTTTGCGTATACAGGCGTATGATGAAGCTACTAAAACGGCAACCGTGTCTTTGCGGGTGCCGCGGAGGGAATGTAAAAGCAAAGACTACGCTCGTAGAAGTACGGTGGAGGGGTCTTTGGACACGGGTTCGATTCCCGTCTATTCCATTCTTAGCAAAGGGCGAATATCTCGCAGCAAAAGCCGGAAAGACTGTTAATGCAGTGTTTTCCGGCTTTTGCTTTTTAAAAACGATAATGATTGTCCCTGGAAGAACGTGCAAGGTCATTTTTAAGACAGGATCACTATGACTCTTGATATTGCGAATCAGGAATGTTATAATTATCCTGTTCTTTTTAGTGGACTGTGTAACTGAAAAGCTTTTTATAGATTGTTGGAAGGATCGAATTGTTCAGATTGGAGCTGTCAGGGAAAGGATATGTGTAACGAAACAGGGAAAAACCGTTCGGACAAGGAGCGGATCAGGGAGCTTGAGGAGCAGGCAGAGCAGATGCGGAATGCGCTGGAGGCGGCAGAATCGGCGAACAGGGCAAAATCAGCGTTTTTGTCCAATATGAGCCATGATATCCGTACGCCGATGAATGCGATTATCGGATTTTCTGCGCTGTTGATGCGGGATGCGGACAATCCGGGGAAGGTCAGGGAATATACAAGAAAAGTCATTGCTTCCAGCCAGCATTTGCTGAGCTTAATCAATGACGTGCTGGATATCAGTAAGATTGAAAGCGGCAAGATGGTGTTAAATATCAGTGAGTTTGAGCTTGCCGATATGATAACGGCGGTCGATACGGTGATCCGTCCGCAGACAAACGCCAAAGACCAGGCGTTTGATGTCTATGTCAAAGGCCTGCTGCATGAGCAGTTTATCGGAGATGAGACAAGGATCAACCAGGTATTGATTAACCTGCTGTCAAATGCGGTAAAGTATACGCAGGAGGGCGGACGGATCAGGCTAAAGGTCGTAGGTGAGCAGCCTGCGTCGCGTAAGTTTCAAAACCTTACGATTTCAGTGGAGGATAACGGATATGGTATGACGCCTGAGTACTGTGAAAAAATCTTTGACGCATTTACCCGCGCGGATAATAATACGACGAGAAAAGTGCAGGGCACCGGGCTTGGGATGGCGATTACAAAAAATATTGTGGAGATGATGGG
Source organism: Eubacteriaceae bacterium (assembly GCA_910574915.1). GTDB lineage: Bacteria > Bacillota > Clostridia > Lachnospirales > Lachnospiraceae > Eubacterium_J. The sequence goes on along the minus strand of CAJTCR010000014.1, from coordinate 92,952 downwards.
CGGTACGATTGAGGTGCACAGCGAGCTGGGAAAGGGGAGTATTTTTACCGTTCGTATCTGCCTGCGTATCCCGGATAAAAACAGCGATGCGAAATTCTGGGAGCAGTACGGCATTTCCAATATATTAGTCGTGGACGACGCGCAGGAAGTCTGCGAGAATATTAAAAACCTGATGGCGGACACCGGCGTGCATATCGACTATGCGTTAAGCGGGGAACAGGCTGTGGACAGGATCCGGCAGGCGGCAGGCAGCCGTATATATGACGTGATCCTGATTGACTGGAAGATGCCGCAGATGGACGGGCTGGAAACCGCGAGGAATATTCGCAGGCTCATTTCTTCGGATATCCCGATCCTTGTGCTGACCGCTTATGAATGGGCGCAGATCGAAGAGGAGGCCGTCAGGGCAGGGATCAATGCCTTTTTGCCGAAACCGTTTTTTGTGGCGAACTTTCGGGAATGCTTAAAACAGCTTCGCAAGGCGGATGAAAAAGGCGGCAGGCAGGAGGAAGACGTGCCGCCGCTTGCAGGCAGGCAGTTTCTCGTGGCAGAGGATATCGAGCTGAATGCGGAAATACTCAGTGAGATTTTGGCGATGCAGGACGCGGCATGTAAGGTTGTGGAAAACGGACAGCTTGCAGTCGAAGAGTTTGCGCGATCTAAGCAGGGCAGGTATGATGCGATCCTTATGGATGTGCAGATGCCGGTGATGAACGGCTACGATGCGACGAGAAAAATCCGCAGCTTAAACAGGCAGGACGCACAGCAGATTCCGATTATCGCTATGACGGCAAATGCATTTACAGAAGATGTAAAAGAAGCGCTGGAGGCAGGAATGAATGCGCATGTAGCAAAACCAGTTGATCCGCAGCAGCTTAGCACAACGCTTTCTGAGTTTTTCGGAAACAGGAAGTAGATAACCAGAAAGGAGCAAATGATGTTTCAGCATGGAGGGAATGTGTTTTTTCAAAATACATGTATCGATTTTTCGGCAAACAGTAATTTTTTAGGGATTCCAGATCAGGTTATGCAGGCGGCTCGAAGCGGTTTGACGGCTGCCGTACAGTTTCCGCAGGAGTATCAGGGGACGATCAACGAGCATGTAGCGCAGTGGGAAGGGGTAAAGCCGGAGCAGGTGTTTTGCGGCAACGGCGCCGCTGAGATTGTCCGGCTTTTGACACAGGTATTGCAGCCGAAAAAAGCGCTGCTGCCAACACCGGGATTTGAGGAATATACCCGCTCGCTGTCTATGGCACAGTGTGAGGCGGTATATTATTATACGAAGGAAGCAGACGGCTTTTTTGTCCCGCTGGATGATTTTTTGGAGCATATTACAGAAGAGATCGATCTGGTATTTTGGTGCAATCCGAATAACCCGGCAGCGATCCTGTATGACAAGGAATATATGGCGCGTGTCATAAAACGGTGCGAGCAGACGGGGGCGGTGCTTGTATTGGATGAATGCTACCTGGACTATGTGGAGGGCGCGGCAGATTTTTCGATGTGCGCACAGGATGCACCGGGATCACTGTTTGTCCTTAAGGAATTTACGAAAATATTTGCAATGCCGGGCATCCGGCTGGGCTATGGGCTGTGTACAGACCAGTCTTTAATGGAAAAGCTGCGTGGCGCGGTACAGTCATGGATGGTATCGGCAGTCGCGCAAAGGGCAGGCATTGCCTGCACGAAGGAGCATGAATTTATGCAAAAGACCGTGCAGGAGACGGCAAAAGAGCGCTGCTGGCTGTTAGAGGAGCTTGCGCGTATCGGTATTGAACAGGCGAGAGGGGAAGCGAATTTTATCTTTTTCAAAAGCCGCCCAAGGCTCCATGCGTTTAGTATGATGCGCGGGATTATGCTGCGCGATTGCAGCAATTTCGAGGGAATGCCACAGGGATACTACCGGATCGGCGTGCGCAGCCGTGAAGAAAATGAAAAATTGATCGGTGTGCTGGAACAGTGGCAGAACTATGCAGGCTAAAGCACAGCGATGTGCGGAGGAGATGGACGATGAAGATCCAGATGATAGGCATTGACCACAGCAGCGCAGGTGTCAGGATCCGGGAGCAGTTTGCGTTTACGGCTTCACAGGCGGGGCGTGCGATGGAAGAGATCAAAAAGCAGCCGGGAGTAAAGGGCTGTGTCCTGCTGTCGACCTGCAATCGGATGGAACTGTATGTCAGTACCGAACAGGAAGAGCTGTGCCTTTGGACACTGCTTGCGGACGTCTGCCGACTTCCTGCCTTGGAGTATGCGCCTTATTTTCAGGTCAGAAGCGGGCAGGATGCTGCCATGCACCTGATGTACCTTGCAGCGGGCTTAAAGTCCAGGGTGCTGGGGGAAGGGCAGATCCTCTCGCAGGTAAAAGAAGCGCTCAGACAGGCGCGCGAGCGCTACTGCACCGATCCTGTGCTGGAAGTTTTATTCCGCTGTGCAGTAACGGCAGGAAAGGAAGTAAAGGCAAAGGAACTGTTTGTACATACAGACGCTTCAACCGTGCACTGCGCATTGGCTCAGCTAAGGCGGCAGGGCTTTTTTTTCGAAAAAAAGAATTGCCTTGTAATCGGCAACGGCGTGATGGGAAAAACAGCGGCGCTCGCACTGCGGGAAGCGGGGGCGTTGGTAACCGTTACGGTGCGCCAGTACCGCAGCGGAATGGTGGAGATCCCGGCGGGATGCGAGAGAATCCACTACGGCGAGCGGTATGAGAAGATACCAGAATGCGACCTTGTGCTGTCGGCGACAGTCAGCCCGAACCTTACGATCAAAAGGGAGCCGTTGGAGAAAGCAAGGGGAGCCTGCGGCAGAAAACAGGTGTTTATCGACCTTGCCGTGCCGCGGGATATGGAAGAGGAGATCACGCAGTTGGACGGCGTTTCATTATACGATATCGATGCGTTTCAAAGCGATGCGTCCGGTGCACTGGCATCCGCGCAGCAGCAGGAAGCGGAACGGATTTTGTCGCAAAAGGCAGCAGAATGGAACGACTGGTGCGCGTGCAGAGATTTGATTCCAAGAATGCAGCAGGTCGGACGCGAGGCGGCAAAGGAGCTGTGCTGGAGAATGCAGCGCGTAACGGGTGCATTTCCAAAAGAACAGCAGCAGATGCTGTCTGCGGCGCTGGATGAAAGCGCGCAAAAAGTAATCGGCAAAATACTGTATACACTGCGGGACGGGCTTGCACGCGAAGAAATGCGCCGCTGTGTGGAGCTATTGGAGCAGAAGATGGATATTTGAATGGAGACAGATCCGATGCCGGCATATTTTCCGTTATTTGTAAATCTTTCTGAGAAAAAATTTGTAGTATTTGGAGCAGGCAAAATAGCAGCGCGCAGGGTAAGCGGGCTGCTGCGTTATGGCGCCGCTGTGACCGTGATAGCGCCAAAGACCGGGGCAGACATGCGCGCGCTTTTGAGCGGTAACCCCGGGAGGCTTTTGATCAAGGAGCGTGCCTACCTTCCGGGGGAACTCAAACACCGGCAGGCGGACTATGTGCTGGCGGCGACCGATAACAGCAAAGTGAATGCGGCGATTGTACAGGAATGCCGAAACAGGAAGATTCCTGTCAATAACGCCTCGGACAGTACGCAGTGCGACTTTTATTTTCCGGCGCTTGTGGAACGCGACCAGCTTGTAGTCGGTGTTGTGAGCACAGACGGGAATCATAAAAAGACCGCGCGTTTTTGCAAAAGGCTGCGCAGCTTAGAGGGGCTCGCAGACGAAGAAGAGTGAGGGCAGCATGGGAAACATTATACGAATCGGAACGAGGGACAGTGCGCTTGCCGTGGCGCAGGCGGAATTGCTGCGGCAGTCTGTCATGGCGCATCACCCGGACTGCGAAGCGGTGCTTGTAAAAATGAAAACGGCAGGCGATTGGATGTTAGACCGCAGGCTGGATGAGATCGGCGGCAAAGGGCTGTTTGTAAAAGAGCTGGATCAGGCATTGATGGATGGACGTACGGATTTGTCCGTCCATTCTTTAAAGGATCTGCCGACAGATATCCCAGACGATTTTCCGGTGCTTGGCTATTCGCGCAGGGAGGCTGCACAGGACGCGCTCGTACTGCCTGCGAAAAGCTGTAGTTACGGAATTGGCGCCAAGGACAGCGGCCAGTTGCAGCCGGATCTTTCTGCGCCGATAGGGACATCCAGCCCAAGGCGCGCCGCCCAGTTGCAGGAGCTGTTTCCTGACTGTACAGTAAAATCTGTCAGAGGAAATATTCTGACCAGGCTGCAAAAACTAGACAGCGGCGAATACGGTGCTCTTGTGCTGGCGGCTGCAGGGCTTTTGCGTCTGGGGCTTTCGCAGCGTATCAGCCGCCTGTTTTCGGTGAAGGAGATGGTGCCGGCTGCGGGCCAGGGAATCCTTGCGGTACAAGGCAGGAAGGATTTTGACAAAAGCCTGCTTGCACCGTTTTTTGACGAAGACGCCGGCTGGCAGGCATTGGCGGAGCGCAGCTTTATCCGGGCGCTTGGCGGCGGGTGCCAGGCGCCGGTGGCAGCGTATGCAAGTATCCGAAAAAAGCGGCTGACGCTGACAGGGATGGCGGTATCTGCTCAGCACCGTGTAAAGCGGGCGGAGCTGACAGTGCAAAAATACGAAGCAGAAAAAGCAGGCGTCAGGCTGGCGGAGATGCTTTTGGAAAAAATTTGAAAAATATTGCAACCATATGATCTGGGAATACGTTTTATTCTGTATAGAAAGAATCAAATTTATTTTTTACGATAAACTGCGGCAAAGCAGACGCAGTTTATTCAGAAAGGAGCTTTTATGAAAAAAAGACTGGTAACTTCAGTACTGGCGCTTGCCGTAGCCGCTGCCGCGTTTGCGGGGATTTTGGCAGGACAGCATGGCGGGGCAAACAGGCGCGATATGGTGCAGGCAAAGGAAAAAGCAGCAGACACAAAGGATGACATGCAAAAGGTGCAGCAGTTTGGCTACGAGCTGCTTGGACAGTATTTAAAAGAAGAAAATCCGGTGATGTCTCCGGTCTCTGCGTATATGACGCTTGGCATGGTAGCAGACGGTGCAAAAGGGACGACCAAAAAGGAATTTGACAAAGTGCTTGGAAGCAGCTCTCTTGCCTTAGCAGAAAGCATGATGCAGACGCTGCCGCAAAAAAATGACGCGGCAAAGCTTACGATTGCCAATTCTGCATGGATGGATCAGGAGTTTACGGCAAAGAAAAAATGGCTGGATACCGCGAAAAAGCAGTTTCAGTGTGATGTATTTGAAACTAAGCTGGACACCGCCGCTACAAAAAACAAGATCAACAAATGGGTAGACGAACGCACGAACGGCATGATTCCAAAGCTGCTTGCTAAAAAGCTGGAAAAAGAAACGAGGCTTGCGCTTGTAAACGCGCTGTATTTCCATGCGGACTGGCAGCAGCAGTTTCTGGCAGAAGGGACAGGGGAAAACGATTTCCGGCTGGATGACGGCACGACTGTCAAGACGGATATGATGCACGCGATCAACTATTCGTGTAAATATTTTAAAAATAAAGACGCGCAGGGCGTTGCTATGCCGTATAAGGACAGCAAGTTTGCCTTTGTCGCAGTGATGCCGACCGGGGATCAGCCAATCCGCGACTGGTACGCTTCGTATGATGCAAAAAAACTGGCAGACCTAATTGCAGGCGGAGCGCAAAAGACAGTAGAGCTTGCGCTGCCAAAATTTGAGGTACGGTGTAGAAAGACTTTAAACGACAGCCTGAAGACAATGGGCATTAAAAAAGCATTTGATGAGGAAAAAGCAAACTTAACGCTGCTTGGCAAATCTTCCAAGGATGAAAACCTGTATTTGAGCTTGGTCTTGCAGGAAGCAGTGATTACAGTGGCAGAAGAAGGCACAGAAGCCGCTGCCGCAACGATCGGGGCAGTTGCTGCCGCAACAGGAGTCGATCTGGAGAAGCCAGTCGTGCATTTTAACCGTTCTTTTCTGTATATGATTATGGATATGGAAACTGGCGCGCCGGTATTTATGGGGATTTTAGACCAGCCGTAAAATATGTTGTTTGCTGGTTGAATTTTTGATTAGGTGTTTTTTTAGGGAGGGATGCCAGGAGAGGGGATTGGCGCGCCCTGGCTGCGTCCGTTCCAGAATGCTAAGAAGCCCCATGCATTAAGAAGCTCCCCGATTGTAACATAAGAAACGGATACAATGGATTGTTTTTCACCATAATGAAGTTCATATTTTGTACGATAAGGACATTTTCCTAAAAGAAAATTTTAGGGAAGTGTCCTTTTGTTATGGTCAAAAACAAAATAGGAAATGGAGGAAATGAACAGATTTTGAGCAGATTTCAACAATCTTTGAAAAGGAACTGAAAGATTTGCAAATTGACTTTTTCGTATGTTTTTGATATCGTTGAAACGAGGAGAAATATGATTGGCAGAAGAAAAAGGGGGCATTTTTATGAACAAACAAGACATTATCCACATGTTTGCGCTGCATGGAACGATTCTCGATGTCAGAGAATACGGCAGCGGGCATATTAACCGCACGGAGCTGGTGCGGATGGAGCAGGACGGGCGGCAGATGCAGTATATCCTGCAACAGATCAATACGGATATTTTTCAAAATGTCGACGGGCTGATGGAAAATATTACAAACGTAACGGATTTTCTGCGCCGCAAGATCAGGGAGCGCGGCGGTGACCCGGACAGGGAGGCACTGTGTGTGATTCAGACAAGGGACGGCGATGGCTACTGCCGTGTGGATGGAAAATGCTATCGGATGTATCGTTTTATTCAGGATGCGGTCAGCTATGATACGGTAGAGCGGCAGAGTGATTTTTATGAAAGCGCGCTTGCGTTTGGGACATTTCAGTCGTTGCTTTCCGATTATCCGGCGGATACGCTGCATGAGACGATCGCGGATTTTCACAATACGCCAAAGCGGTTCGCGGCGTTTCAAAAGGCGGTGCAGGAGGATGTATGTGCCCGTGTGAAGGCAGCAGAAAAAGAAATCGCGTTTTTAATGGAGCGGGAATCGCAGATGTCTGTACTGACGGATCTGCTGGCGGATAAAAAGCTGCCGCTTCGGGTAACGCACAATGATACAAAGCTGAATAACGTCATGCTGGATGCGGAAACGGGCAGAGGGATTTGTGTGATCGACCTGGATACGGTGATGCCGGGGCTGTCGGTCTATGATTTTGGAGATTCGATCCGGTTTGGGGCAAATACGGCGGCAGAGGATGAGACGGATTTGTCCAAGGTATCGCTGAGCCTTGAGCTGTATGAGCTGTATGTAAAGGGATATTTAAAAGGCTGCCAAAACAGCCTGACCGAACTGGAAAAACAGATGATGCCAATGGGAGCGAAGCTTATGACTTTAGAATGCGGAATGCGCTTTTTAACCGATTACCTTTCGGGAGATACGTATTTTCGCATTCACAGGGAGCACCACAACCTGGATCGCTGCCGGACGCAGCTTGCCCTTGTCGCAGATATGGAGCGCAAATGGGAACAGATGGCGGATATTGTGGCAAAGGCGGAATAACAAAGAGCCAAAGCTGCTATGCAAAAGCTAGAAAAAGAAAACAGAGGGAGGTTTTTCACGATGGAGAAGCAAAAAGGACAGGTCACGATACCTACAGATATGGATGTGATCAAAGACACGGTGCGCCTTGCGCAAAAATGGGGTGCTGACGCAGTGCGCGACTGCGACGGCACGGAATTTCCGATCGAGCTTAAGGACGCAGGCATGAAGGTGTATGCGACCTATTATACGACAAGAAAGGACAACGCATGGGCAAAGGCGCACCCGCAGGAGATCCAGCAGATGTATTTGATGACGCCGATCGTTACGGCAGACAGCGGTACGCTGCGCATCCGCCTGATGAAAGGGCTGCATCCAGAGCTGCTAAAGCTGAATACAGAAGACGATATGACACGCTGGTGGGAAGTGATAGACCGCAGCAGCGGCGAGGTTGTAAAGACAGCAGACTGGAGCTTTGCAGAAGAAGATGGTGAAGTTGTCATAAAAAGCAAGCCGTTTCATGATTATACGGTCAGCTTTTTAGCGTATATTATCTGGGACCCGGTGCATATGTACAATGCGACGGTCAATAACTGGGAAGGCGTGGAGCACCAGATGACGTTTGATGTGCGTCAGCCAAAGACGCACGCGTTTACGCTAAAGCGGCTGGAACGCTATATTGAAACGCATCCGTATGTGGATGTGTTGCGCTTTACGACGTTTTTTCACCAGTTTACGCTTGTCTTTGACGAGCTGCGCCGGGAAAAATATGTGGACTGGTATGGCTATTCGGCTTCGGTCAGCCCTTATATTTTAGAACAGTTTGAGCGGGAAGCAGGGTATGCGTTCCGCCCGGAATATATCATTGACCAGGGGTATTATAACAACCAGTACCGCGTCCCTTCCAGGCAGTATCTGGATTTTGTCGCGTTCCAGCGGCGGGAAGTCGCAAAGCTGATAAAGGAAATGACAGACATTACCCATGCGCACGGCAAAGAAGCGATGATGTTTTTAGGCGACCACTGGATTGGCACAGAGCCGTACATGGAAGAATTTGCCACGACCGGGCTGGACGCAGTCGTCGGCAGTGTCGGCAACGGTGCGACGCTGCGGTTAATCAGCGATATCAAAGGCGTTTCTTATACCGAAGGACGCCTGCTGCCGTACTTTTTCCCGGATACGTTTCACGAAGGAGGAGATCCGGTAAAGGAAGCAAAGGAAAACTGGGTAACGGCGCGCAGGGCGATCTTAAGAAAGCCGGTAGACCGGATCGGATACGGCGGCTATTTAAAGCTGGCGCTGGATTTCCCGGAATTCGTAGCGTATGTGGAAGACGTCTGCAACCAGTTCCGCCAGCTATACAAAGAGATTGCAGGCGGCACGCCGTACTGCGCGGCAAAAGTCGCGGTATTAAACTGCTGGGGCAAAAGCCGTTCGTGGGGCTGCCATATGGTGCACCATGCGATTTATTTTAAAAAGAATTATTCGTATGCAGGCGTGATTGAGGCGCTTTCCGGCGCGCCGTTTGACGTCAGCTTTATCAGCTTTTCGGATATTTTGGATCAGCCTGATCTGCTTAAGCAGTTTGACGTTGTGCTGAATATCGGGGATGCGGATACGGCGCATACTGGAGGAGAATGGTGGTGCAACCCGGCCATTTCGAGTGCCGTAAAGCGCTTTGTTTATGAAGGCGGGGGATTAATCGGCGTCGGCGAGCCTTGCGCACATCAGGCAAACGGGCACTTTTTCCAGCTATCGACCGTATTCGGCGTAGAAAAAGAAAACGGCTTTACGCTTGGCTACGACAAATACAACTGGCAGGAGCATCCGCATTTTATTACCGAAGATGCAGGCGGTACGCTCGATTTTGGCGAAGGAAAGAAAAATATCTATGCCCTGGAAGGCGCGACGGTGCTTGTCAAACAGGAGGAAAGCGTGCAGCTTGCCGTAAACAGCTTTGGCGCAGGGCGCGCGGTATATATCAGCGGCCTGCCGTACAGCTTGCAAAACAGCCGCCTTTTGCACCGCGCGGTACTCTGGAGCGCAGGAAAAGAAGATATGCTGCGCTGCTGGTATTCGCACAATCACAATGTGGAAGTCCACGCTTATCCTGATAACCGCAGGTATTGTGCCGTAAATAATACCGACGAGCGCCAGGAAACCGTGATTTACCGCGCAGACGGCACCAGCTTTGCGCTTGCCCTGGAGCCGGCGCAGATCGTCTGGTACGATATGGAGGAAGCGTAGGATGTACCACTACCGAATCACCGAGCAGGTGATCAGAAAGCAAAAAGCAATGACAGGCGTATTGAAAAAAATCATGATCTTTTTTGCAATCTTTTTTATCCTGCTTGGGATTATGATTTCACAGGGGTTTATGCTGCCTGGATTTTTGCTGGTCGTGTTGTATTTTTTTTACAGCGTGCTCAGCCAAAAGGAATATGAGTATGTGCTCGAGGCAGGCACGCTGACCATCGATGTGATTTTAGGCAGGCGTTACCGCTATACGGCGCATGTACTAAAGCTGCATGAGATGGAGGTGGCGGCTCCAAGCCGGCATGAGGCGGTGGCAAAATACCGCAAAGGCACCGGGACGCAAAAGATTGCAAAATACGACTATACTTCTTATGAAGCGGATACGCCTTATTATACGATGATTATTATGGAAAACAGGCAGAAGATCAAGCTTTTGCTCGATTTAAGCCAGGAAATGCTGGAGGTGCTCAAAAAAAGCTATCCAGACCGAGTATTTCTGACAGAATCTGCCGGATAAAAATACGTGTGACAGCCGATCGCCTTTGTATGTATATTTTAGATAAAAACGGACAAGTTTTTTTATAAATATTATGCAAAGGCGATATTTTTGATTATATTTGCAACTTATATAAGCGTTTTTGCAAACTATATATGAGAATGAATTGCTATAATAGATCCATCTCGTAAAGAAAAAGGAGGATAAAATATGAAAAAGAAATTAATGGCAGCTTTGCTCGCTGGTATGATGGCGTTGTCTGTAGCAGCGTGCGGCGGCAGCGATGATGCAAAAGACAACGGAGGCGATGCAAATAACGCAGACGGGGGGGGATGCTTCTGGTGACGATGCAAACGCAGGGACTGACGCTGAAAGCGGCACTGATGCTGAAGGCGGTTCCGAAGAAGGGGATGCCGCAGGCGGCGGAAAACTCACCGTATGGGCATGGGATCAGACCTTTAATATCAAGGCGATGGAACTGGCTGCGGAGCAGTATAAAAAAGATCATCCTGATTTCGAGCTGGAAGTGATCGAACAGTCCTCAGATGACTGCCAGACAAAGCTTACGACCTGTGCAAACGCAGGCGACTACAGTACGATGCCGGATATCGTGCTGATGCAGGACAACAGCTATCAGAAATTTTTAAAGAGCTATCCTGACGCGTTTACAGATCTGACGGATATCGGTATTAAATGGGAAGATTTTGCTGCATTAAAGCAGAGCTATTCTATGGTAGACGACAAGCATTTCGGCGTACCGTATGACAACGGCGTATGCGCAGCGTTTTATCGTACCGACATCCTTAAGGAAGCCGGCTATAAAATCGAAGACCTGACGGACATTACCTGGTCGAAGTTTACAGAGATCGCGGTCGACGTTCATGAAAAAACCGGCAAATACCTGCTGACAAGCGAGTCTACCGGCGGCGACATCATTATGCTGATGATCCAGTCCTGCGGCGCAAACTTTGTAGACGAAGAGGGAAAGGCATACATAACAGGCAATGAAGTTGCAGCAAAATGTGTAGAGTTGTATGCGGATATGATTAAAAAAGATGCAGTGAAGCTTGTCAACAACTGGGATGAATATGTAAAGACCGTTACTGACGGCGAAGCGGCAGGCATCATTAACGGTAACTGGATGAACGGAACGCTGGTCGGCATCGAAGACCAGAAGGGCCTGTGGCAGATTACAACCATTCCAAAAGTAGATGATGTGGAAACAGCTACAAACTATGCAAACAACGGCGGATCTTCCTGGTATATTACATCGAACTGCCAGGATGTGAATCTTGCAAAAGATTTCCTTTTGAACACATTTGGTTCCAGCACAGAGTTTTATGATACAATCCTTCCGGCAACATCCGGTATCGCATGTTACCTTCCGGCAGGCGAGTCTCAGGTATACAATGAGCCGGTAGAATTTTACGGCGGACAGCCAATTTACTCTACGCTCGTAGAATATTCTTCTCATATTCCTGAGTTTACAAAGACTCCGTATCATTATGAAGCAAGAGAAGCTGTAAACACAGCGATTATGCAGATTGTAAACGGAACTGCACAAGAAGATGCTTTAAAAGAAGCACAGGAAACTCTGGAATTTAAGATGTCAGAGTAATGCTGTCACTGCGTACAGCGTTTGATGCGGGGGACTGGGTACAGTTCCCCGTGTTCATTCGCAGGTTCTTTTGCGAATAAGAGAGGAGGTATTTTTGTGAGTACCAAGAAAAATGGCATGACACTGATCCAAAAACAAAGGATTGCCGGCTGGACGTTTTTAACGCCGGCGACGCTGATGATTGCGGTGATGAGTTTTTATCCGATGTTTCGTGCGTTTGTAATTTCGCTGCAAACCGGAACGGGGAAAAATATGAGGTTTGCAGACCCGATTTTTAATAACTATAAACGAATTCTTGCAGATAAAGTATTCCAGCAGTCGATTACCAATACCTTTCTGTATCTGCTGATTCAGGTGCCGATTATGCTGCTTCTCGCAATCCTGCTGGCGCAGCTTTTAAATAATCAGCAGCTAAGATTCAAAGGCTTTTTCCGTACCTGTGTATTTCTCCCTTGTGCAACCTCGCTCGTATCCTACGCGCTGATTTTTAGGTCTTTGTTTGCACAAGAAGGGCTAATTAACACGATTTTGGTAAAGCTGCATATTTTAAACAGCGGATATAACTTTCTCGGCAACTCGCTAAGCGCGAAAATCGTCATTATTATTGCGCTTGTCTGGAGGTGGACGGGATACAATATGGTATTTTACTTAGCCGGGCTTCAAAATATCGAGTATTCGGTGTACGAAGCGGCAAAGATCGACGGCGCCAATGGCTGGAAAACGTTCTGGCGGATTACCGTTCCGCTTCTTAAGCCTACGATTATTATGACGGTCATTACGTCGATCAACGGTACGCTGCAGTTGTTTGACGAGTCTGTCAACCTGACAAAAGGCGGGCCGGCAAATACGACGATTACGATGTCCCACTATGTATACAATACCTGTTTTATCAATGTCCCGAACTTTGGCTACGCTTCCGCAATGGCGTTTTTAATCTTTATCATGGTAGCGGTTCTGGCTTTAATCAACCTGAAAGTAGGTGATACGCGTGACTAAGAAAAACAATTCCATGATTCAGCGCAGGCTGATCCCGACTTATATTTTCCTTACGATTGTATCGATTTTTTCCGTATTTCCGCTCTATTGGATGATTGCCGCGGCGACAAATACGTCGACGGATGTTTCAAGAGGACGTATCCTGCCGGGTACGCATTTTATGGAAAACTTTAAAAACCTGACCAGCCAGCAGCCGCTGTGGAGAGCGCTTGGCAATTCGTTTTTGTATGCGTTTGCAACGACGGTAGTCTGCCTTTTGATCTGCTCGGTTGCGGGTTATGGGTTTGAGATCTACAATGACAAATGGAAAGATAAATTGTTTTCGATTTTGCTGCTTGCGATGATGGTGCCGCAGGTGGCGACGATGGTACCGTTGTTTCAGTTGTTTTCAAGCGCAAAGCTTTTGAATACGACGCTCGGCTTTATTCTGCCGATGATCTCGACGCCGTTTATGATAATGATGTTCCGCCAGCATGCGCGGGCGTTTCCGATCGACATTATCGAGGCGGCACGGATTGACGGGCTGAGCGAGATACAGATCTTTTTCCGCATGTTTATGCCGACGATGAAGTCCACGTATGCGGCGGCAGCGGTGATTACGTTTATGAATGCCTGGAACTCCTATTTATGGCCGAAGGTTATTATGACAGACAATAAATCGCTGACGATGCCGATGCTGATTGCAAACCTGATTACCGGTTATGTCGTAGACTACGGAATGCTGATGTGCGGCGTATTGTTCTGCTCGATTCCTACAATGGTTATCTTCTTCATATTGCAGAAGCAGTTCGCAGAAGGTATTACAGGGGCAGTGAAATAATTACCAGCCTTTTTCAAGATGGATGCTGGACTTAAGAAGCTGCTGCTCATAATTATCCGGGCGTTTGCGCCATTCGTTTGGTGAAACGCCCATAATTTTTTTAAAATTTCTGCTGAATGTGGAAAATGTCGCAAAGCCGCATTTATTTGCCACATCGGTCACAAAATCATCGGTTCGCTTAAGCAGGTCACAGGCTGTCCGCACACGCACCATATTAATATATTCCATCGGGCCCATGCTCATATAGGCAGTAAAGATCTTGCGGAAATGGGATTCGCTGATATGGCAGTTTTCCGCCAGTTCGCTGATTTTTAGCGGCTCCATATAGTGAATCGAGATATAGTCCAGTGCCTGCGCGATAGGCACCGCTTCTTTTAACGGCATTTTTTCGGAAAACCTGCCGACTTTATTTTCCCTTGCAAGGTTCATTAACAGGATGGAAGCCTCTGCGCTTGCCTCCTCGAGATAAAACTCCTCCTTGTAGCGCATAATATTAAAAATATTGCGAATCGTCTGCCCAAGCTTTGGGCGTTCTGCTTCCGGCTTTAAATATGCTTTGGAATTGATGCGGGAAGCAATTTGTGTGATTCGTTTGGTGCCGCCGGTATGACATATCTGTTTAAGCAGCGTATCGATATCGATAAATAAAAATTCCCAACTGCTGATTGTATTTGGGTCACTGTTTGTCGTATGCAGGCAGTTTTGCGGTATCACCGAAAAATAGCCGCTTTCATAACGGTATTCTTCTCTTCCAATGGACAGTGTGCCTGTTCCGTCATAGCAGTACCCGATCTCCAGGTAATTGTGAAAATGCAAAAAATCAATGTCGCGTCCGTAGTTTTGTATCCACTTGTCGCCGAACAGCGCCAGAAACGGAACGTCCTGCGGCATTTTATAATAACGGAACTCGATTTTGGGATTTCCTTTGTGCGGCATTAGAAATTCCCCCTTTTGTCACCGGAAGCAAGCTTTTTCATACAATAACAGAAGCTGAAAAAGAGTACAAGGTCAGCGCCTGCCCATGCTGCGATTTCTGCGTAAAAAATACCATCCTGCCCAAAGGCAAGCGGCAGAAGCAGTGCGGCAGCCGTGCGCATGGCGAACTCCGCGCAGCCAGACAGCATCGGCAGTACCGTATTGCCAAGCCCCTGGATACAGGAGCGCGTCACATGCAGATAGTATAAGACCGGCAGGCAAAGGCTCATAATAAATAGGTAACGGTAGGCAATCGCCAGCGTCTTAGCGGTCATCTGCGGGTCACCGTTAATAAAGCAGAGCAAAATCCATTTTCCAGCCAAAACCATTACAGCGGCAATAGCGGCAGAGGTAAAGACGGCAATAATAAGCGCTTCCCGGTAGCCTTTTCGAATACGCGAGGTTTTGCCGGCGCCGAGGTTTTGCCCGGTATAGGTCGTCATGGCAAATCCGTAGGAAGTTCCTGCAACCTCCAGCATCCCGTATAATTTATTGGTTGCGGTAAATCCTGCGATGAAAGCGACGCCGAATCCGTTTACAACAGACTGTACGATCATTCCGCCGACGGAGATTACAAAATTTTGAAATGCCATCGGCATCCCGAGCTTTAAAAGCCGCAGATGCAGGCTTGCATCAACAGTAAGGTCTTCCCGTTTGAACTTTAAGGCTGAAATGTGCAGGATCTTAATAAGGCAGAACACACTCGAACAGCATTGCGCCAGCACCGTAGCTGCCGCAGCGCCGAACACGCCCATGCCAAGCACCGGGACAAACCAAAGATCCAGCCCGATATTGATAAACGAAGCGCAGATCATTGCGTACAGCGGTGTCTTGCCGTCTCCAAGCGCGCGCAGGATCGAAGCAAACAGGTTATAAGCCATCACAATCGGGATGCCCCAAAACATCGTACGCATATACGTCATTGTATCTGCCCAGACTGATTCCGGCGTATGCAGCGTCTTTAGCATCCATGCTGCAAAAATCTGCCCGCCCGTAAGCATAATGACAGCGCTTACCGCGGATAAAAGGGCAGAATTGGCAATGTCGTTGCGCAGTCTTTTGTATTGCCCGGCGCCAAAATCCTGCGACATCTGAATCGCAAAACCTTGCGTAAAGCCCTGGATCATACCCTGCATCATCCAGATGATCCATTCGGCAGCTCCCACGGCTGCGATGCCGGATACGCCGAGCACCTGCCCTACAATCGCAGCGTCCGCGATTGTATAAAACTGCTGGAACAGGTTGCCGAGCATCAGAGGCAGGGCAAAAGAGAGAATTAACCGTCCCGGAGACCCGGACGTCATATTGCGAAGTGCTGTCATACGATTCTCCTTTCTCAGCTTTTTTTGTCTATCCGTTTATTATAAAAGGTTTTGTGGAAAAATGCAAATAGATCTCGCAGATGCTTGACAAAGCTGGTCTGCTGTTATAGACTGAGGAAAATAAGCCGATGGAAAGGGATAACAATATGGAATATCATATTAATGAAAGCGAATACCGTTTTATGGAAATTTTGTGGGAGACAGAGCCGGCAAGCTCTATGGAGCTGGTGCATATTTGCGGGGAACGGCTGAACTGGAAAAAGTCTACCACATATACGGTTATTCGCAATTTATCAGATAAGCAGGTGATCTGCAATGACCATACGATCGTGCGTGCGCTTGTATCGAGGGAATGCATTCAGTGCCAGGAGAGCCGCAGTTTTTTGAAAAAGAGGTTTGGCGGGAGCCTCCCTTCCTTTATTACAGCTTACCTAAAAGACCGAAAGCTGACACAGGAAGAGGCGCAAAGGCTCCAAAAGTTGATTCAGGAGGCGACAGACGAGGTATCATAACGAGTTTTAATAATGGTATCTGCCGCGCATTTTAAACAGGAACAGTATCGTAACCGCCGCCGCCATGCATTCAGCCGCCACGACAGAGGCCCAGATGCCGTCGATCCCCCACAGCAGCGGAAAGAGAAGCACTGCCGATACCTGGAACAGCAGCGTACGCAGAAACGAAATCAGCGCGGATAAAAAACCGTTGTTTAAAGCGGTAAAAAAAGCGGAGCCAAAAATCGCCGCGCCTGCAAACAAAAAGGAAAAGGAGAAAATATAAAATCCCCGCAGCGTCAGGCGAAGCAGTGCCTGATCATAGCCGACGAAAAGAACAGAAAGCGGCTTTGCAAGCACCTGTGCCAGCACAATCATACTCACGGAAAACGCAAGGATCACAGTCTGGCTCTTTTTGCGCAGGCTTTTCAGCTCGTTATGGTTCGCGGCGCCATAGTGGTAGCTGATGACAGGCCCCGTGCCGACGGAATAGCCGATAAAAGCGGACAAAAACACAAAGTTTACGTACATGAGTACGCCGTATGCGGCAACGCCGTTTTCGCCTGCGTATTTTATAAGCTGTATATTATACAGCATACTCACGACCGACATGGAGATATTGGTCATAAGCTCCGAGGAACCGTTTGCACATGCCTTCCACAAGGCAGTTTTATCCATAAAAGCCTTGCCAAGCCGCAGCGGGCTGTCGTTTTCACGTGCAAAATAAAAAAGCGGTGTGATGCCGCCGACAAGCTGGCCGCATACAGTAGCCGCTGCCGCTCCGACGATGCCGCCGGGAATTACTGCGACAAACAGCGCATCCAGGATGATATTTGTCACTCCGGCAGCGATCGTGACCGCAAGCCCCATCTTAGGCTTTTCTGCGGCAGCAAAAAAGCTCTGGAACTCGTATTGCAGCATCAGCGCAGGCAGCGAAAGCAGGCACACTCTGCCGTAAATCACGCATTGTGCAAGCATTTCGCCTTCTGCTCCAAGTGCGGATGCGATTGGACGGATAAAAAGCATCCCAAGGGCTGCAATGACAAAACCGCAGGCAGCCGCGACATAGATAAACAGGGAAAACATGCGGTTTGCCTCTTCCGTCCTGCCTTCACCCATTGTCTTTGCGATCAGGGCGCTGCCGCCCGTGCCAAACATAAAGCCGACAGCGCCAAGGATCATTAAAAACGGCATAATAAAATTCAACGCGGCAAACGGGGTCTTTCCTACAAAGTTGGATACAAAAAACCCGTCGATTACGCCATAAACAGAGGTAAAGATCATCATAACAATCGATGGAAGCGTAAAGCGGATCAGTTTTTGATAAGAAAAGTGGTCGGATAGCTGAATTTGTTTCTTTTGCATCTTTTTCCTGCTCCTTTCTGCTGATTTTTGTTATAACGGTAAATGCAAAAAATGTTTAAAGTTTACAGTTCGTCTTTAATTTTCTGTTTGAGTGCCAGCAAGTATCTGTTGGTCAGTTCCAGATACAGCTCTTGTTCTTCTTCCTTCCAGGAACCTAAAATATCATTTTCCAGCTTTGCAAGCTTTGCCACTCCGTTTGCGGAGCAGTCCATGCCTTTTTTTGTCAGGCATACTTTTTTTCGCCTGCCATTGTCTGCTTCCAGGTAAATCAGCCCGTCGGCTTCCAGCTTTCGCAGCGCAGAATTTATCGTCTGCTTGCTTGTGCCGGATATTTTGCAGATGTCGCTTAGCAGGCAGCTCCCGCCGTTATTGCAGGCAGCGTAAAGCACCATCATCGTACTGTCCGATAAGCCCAGCTTTCGCGCGGCTTCATGATAAGCGGCGTCAATCTCACTGGTCAGGTAGTTTAAGCGTTTTAATTCGCTTGTCATCAATTCTGCCATATCAGCATCCTCCTTTTGTTTTATGTATGAAATCGTACTTGTTTGATTATAGTACGAAATCGTACATATGTCAAATATTTTTTATTTTTCTTGACAAATCAGTCAGAACAAAGTAAGATAAAAACAGTCCATAGGTAAATACATAAAGACACAGAGTGTCGGCAAAAGCCGCATGAAGGGGTGCACCACCACGGGTGTATTCCTTTCTGCGGCTTTTTTGTATGGAAATATAAAAAAGAAAGGAGGCTGGCTTGTATGGTACAGATGAATGGACAGAACGAAGATGTGGCAGGAATGCGGTTAATGGATTATTTAATACAGCACAATTATCGTAAAGATGCGATTGCGGTGGAATGTAATGAGCAGATTATTGTGAAAAGCAGGTATGAGGAGTATGTGCTGCGGGATGGTGATGTGGTGGAGATTGTGAGTTTTGTAGGGGGAGGGTGAAAGAAGGTGGCGGGAGGGATGTTGGCGGGAAGGACGCCGGAGGAAGGGGAACGGGGCTGGCTTCCTGTTCCTTTTCCAAAATGTAAGGAGCACTAAGCGTCCTGCTGCCAAGCCCTGGCTGTGTCCGGTCGCGCCACCTTGTCCGCTTCCGGCGGCAGCCGGAAGCTACAGGTGGCGCTTGGCTGCGCCCCTAGTTATTTTGCAGGATGCTAAGTGCTCCTAAACATTTTTCCAACGTCACAGGAAGCCAGCCCCGCTCCCCTTCCTCCGGCTGTTCTTTCCGGGTGTTAAGTGAATGACGGCATGTGGTGGGGGAGTGGTGCTGGTGAACTTGTGCTACATGGTTTTGTAGCGAATGAGATAGCATTGTTTTCCTATAGCATAAAAATAAAATAGGTATTTGAGTGTTTTAGTAGCACATGCGAAAAACAGGCGGGAGAGGGGAGGGGCAGGTATGGGAAGCGGCGTTGGAGGAATGGTTAGAAGCCCTTGGCATTCTGCTGTACTAGGGGCGTAGCCAAGCGGCACCGATAGCTGCGGCGGGCAGCCGGAGCGGACAAGGTGACGCGACCGTACGCCGTCATAGAGTAGCAGCAGGATGTCTAGGGCTTCTTACCATTCTGGAAAAGCCGCTTCCCATACCTGCCCCTCCCCTCTCCCGGCGTCCCTACATATGTAAAAAAATCCTAATTTAACAAAAAACAAATAAACAGGAGGTTTCCTTATGACAGCACAAAAAGATACCCTTATATTAGGCAACAAAGAATTTTCTTCCCGCTTTATACTAGGCTCCGGCAAATACTCAATGGAGCTGATCCAGGCGGCTGTGGAACATGCGGGTGCGCAGATCATTACACTTGCTGTGCGCCGTACGAATACAAAGAAAAATGAAAATATACTGGACTATATTCCAAAAGGCGTGACGCTGCTGCCGAATACGTCCGGGGCAAGGGATGCGAGAGAAGCGGTGCGTATTGCGCGCATGTCCAGGGAGCTAGGCTGCGGTGATTTTGTAAAAATCGAGATTATGAGGGACAGCAAATACCTGCTTCCAGACAATGCGGAAACGGTAAAGGCGACGGAGCAGCTTGCAGACGAAGGGTTTGTGGTGCTTGCGTATATGTATCCTGATTTGTATACCGCAAGAGACCTGGTCAATGCAGGCGCGGCTGCGGTGATGCCGCTGGCTTCTCCGATCGGGTCGAACAAAGGGCTTGCAACAAAGGAGTTTATTCAGATTTTAATTGATGAGATCCATGTGCCGATTATTGTCGACGCAGGCATCGGGCGCCCGTCCCAGGCATGTGAGGCGATGGAGATGGGTGCCGCTGCGATTATGGCGAATACAGCCATTGCGACAGCAGGCAATATCCCTGCAATGGCGGGCGCGTTTAAAGATGCGGTTGCGGCAGGGCGCAGCGCGTACCTTGCCGGGCTTGGGCGTGTATTGGAGCGCGGGGCGGCTGCTTCTGATCCGCTGACCGGATTTTTGCGGGATTCATCTTTACACCAGGAAGGAGAAAAAAATGACAGCAGACAGGATAGGTAACCAGTTTTATGTAGATGGTGACAATCTGGACAAAGAAGCATTAGCGCGCAAGCACCGTTTGGAAAACGACCCTGCGCAAAGAACAGACCCTATGCAGTATATGGAAGGGATGGAGCGTATTTCCTCGGATATTATGGAGCGGGTGCTGGCACGGATGGACAGCTATGACTACGATACATATACAGATACGGACGTGCGCCGGGCGCTGCTGCATGAGACGTGTACGGTAGATGATTTCCAGGCGCTGCTTTCTCCTGCCGCACTGCCGTATCTGGAAGAAATGGCGGCAAAGGCAAAATATGAGACAAGCAGGCATTTTGGCAATACCGTCTATTTGTTTACGCCATTGTATCTTGCCAATTATTGTGAGAATTACTGCGTATATTGCGGATTTAACTGCTATAATGATATCTCGCGCAAAAAGCTTTCGATCGAAGAAATCGAGCGTGAGATGCAGGTGATCGCTGATTCCGGCATGGAGGAAATATTGCTTCTTACCGGAGAAAGCCGAAAAATGAGCGATGTCGCTTATATCGGAGAAGCGTGCAGGCTGGCTGCAAAGTATTTTCGCAGTGTCGGGCTGGAGATCTATCCGCTGAACAGTGATGAATACGCCTACCTGCACAAATGCGGCGCGGATTATGTGACCGTTTTTCAGGAAACGTATGATATCGCACAGTATGAAAAGCTGCACCTGCTTGGACACAAACGGGTCTTTCCATATCGTTTTGAGGCTCAGGAGCGGGCGATTTTAGGCGGTATGCGCGCAGTCGCGTGTTCGGCGCTGCTGGGACTTTCTGATTTTCGCAAAGACGCGCTTGCTTCCGCGCTGCATGTGTATGAGCTCCAGCGGAAATACCCACATGTAGAATATTCCCTGTCGTGCCCAAGGCTGCGCCCGATTATCCATAATGACAAGATCCACCCGCAGGACGTACATGAAACACAGCTTTGCCAGGTGCTGTGCGCGTACCGGATCTTTTTGCCGTATGTCGGCATTACCGTATCGAGCAGGGAACAGAAGCATTTTCGGGACGGCATTGTAAAAATCGCTGCAACCAAAGTATCCGCCGGGGTGTCTACCGGGATCGGCGACCATGAGAGCAAGTACCACGGAAAAAACGAAGCGGAAACAGGCGATGAGCAGTTTGAAATCTCAGACAGCAGAAGCTTTGCGCAAATGTATCAGGATATCGCAAAAGAGGGATTGCAGCCGGTGCTAAATGATTATATTTATGTGTCGTAGCTGTTTATCAAATAAGGACAAAGATCGGAGAAAAAATGTCTGAACAAATAAAAATCTGCTGTATTACAAACCGGCAGTTATGCACACAGGACTATTTTGCGCAGATCAGGCAGATTGCCAGGTCATGCCCAAAGGCGCTGATTGTCAGGGAAAAGGATTTGCCGGAAGCCGCGTATGAAAAGCTTGCCGAAAAAGTGATGCAGGTGTGCGCGCCCTATCCGGTGCGCTGTATTTTGCATACATACACAGACGCAGCGCTTCGCCTTGGAGCAGAGGCGGTGCACCTGCCGCTGCCTTTGCTGCTCTCCCTGCCTGAAAAGAAAAAAAGCAGCTTTCGCGTGCTTGGCGCGTCTGTGCATTCGGTAGAGGAAGCAGTGCTTGCGCAAAATGCAGGAGCCACATATCTGACGGCAGGGCATATATTTGCGACAGACTGCAAACGCGGATTGCCGCCCAAAGGATCTTCTTTTTTACGGGAGGTATGCGCTGCAACAAAGCTGCCGGTCTATGCGCTGGGCGGTATCCGGCAGGAAAATGCGGCAGCGTGTATTCAGGCAGGCGCATATGGGGTGTGTATGATGTCTGCGTGTATGCAGCGTACAGATTGGAGCAGTGGGTTTGCGGAGTGGAAAATGTAAGAAGAGGGTGTTGCTTTTTCGCATGGAGGGACGCCAGGAGCGGGGATTGGCGCGCCCTGGCGGCGTCCGTTCCAGAATGGTAAGAAGCCCTAAGTATTCTGCTGTTACGCTGTGGCTGTGTACGGTCGCGCCACCTTGTCCGCTTCCGGCTGTCCGCCGTAAGCTATCGGTGGCGCTTGGCTGCGCCCCTGCTTTTTCCGCAAAATACTAAGGGCATCTAACCATTCTTCCAAAGCCGCCGCCAGGGTGCGCCAATCTCCGTTCCCGGCTGTTTTTTGTAAGTGTTGCAAGAAAAGCTCGATAGGGTTTGCTTTGTTCGCTGTATTACCAGTGTTCTATCTAGTACAGCATTGCAGAAGTAACAGTGCATACAGCACCCGCTATTTCTGCCATCACCGCGTTGTCGCCAGTCAACGATGCACCCGGCATCGCCTCCTTCCTCCACCTTGTGCTGACAAAAATAACGTGCACTGTATTTGTCATTAAAAGTTTTAGTCGTTGCATCTTCACATCGCCGTCGAACATATCCCAGTTTTTTTTCAAACAAATTAACAACATCAAGCTTGTTTTTTTACACAAATTAAACAATATCAAGCTTGTTTTTTTACACAAATTAAACAACATCGAGCTTGTTTTAGCAACACTTACGAAGAACAGCCGGGAGAGAGGATAGGTACACTCTGGCGGCGGCTTTGGAAGAATGGTTAGAATTGCTTGGTATTCTGCGGGGCAACCAGGGGCGCAGCCAAGCGGCACCTTTAGCTGCCAGCAGGCAGCGAACTAGGTGCCGCGACCGGACACAGCCAGGGCGTAGCAGCAGGATCCCTAGCAATTCTTAACATTCTGGACCGGACGCCGCCAGAGTGTACCTATCCTCTCTCCTGGCGTCCCTTCTTGTAAAAATACACCAAAGCAATTCAAATAAAAAATAGTTGACATTTAGACTGTATTAGTGTATTATTCAATTAGTACAGAGATACAATAAACATCAAATACAAGAAGAAAGGAAAGGAACTTATGGCATGGAATCTGGATTCCGATCGTCCGATTTTTATACAGATTTTAGAGCGCATCCGCATAGATGTTATCAGCGGGAAGTACCAGCCAGGAGAAAAGCTGCCGTCTGTGCGGGAGCTGGCGGCGGAGGCTGCGGTGAATCCGAATACGATGCAGCGTGCATTTGCGGAACTGGAACGGACAGGGCTTGTTTATGCAAAGCGTACAAGCGGTAGATTTATTACGGAGGATCAGGAAATGATTGAGACAGTAAAATCAGAGATTGCGAAAGAAAAGATCAGGCTGTTTTTGGACAGTATGAAAGAGCTTGGGTATGAAAAGGAGCAGACCTTGACGCTGATGCGTCAGTCTATGGAAGGAGAGAAGGCATGAGCGCATTATTGGAGTGCAGGAAACTGACAAAACGGTATAAGACAAAGGAAGTATTAAATCAGGTAAACCTGACGCTGGAAAGCGGGCGCATGATCGGGCTGCTTGGGCCAAACGGCAGCGGCAAGACGACGCTGATTAAGATGATCAACGGGCTTTTGACGCCGACAGAAGGAGAGCTCTTATTTTGCGGAGGAAAAATCGGCGAGCAGAGCAAGCGGCATATTTCCTATTTGCCAGACCAGACATATTTGAATATGAACCAGAAAGTCAGGGATGTAATTGCGTTTTTTGAAGATTTTTATGAGGATTTTGAAAAAGAGCGTGCTTATGATATGTTAAAAAAGCTGCAAATCAGTGCGGACGACAGGCTGAAAACATTGTCGAAAGGCACAAAGGAAAAGGTGCAGCTTGTGCTGGTTATGAGCCGCAGGGCAAAGCTGTATGTGCTGGATGAACCGATCGCAGGCGTTGACCCTGCTGTGCGGGATTATATATTAAAGACCATTATTTCCAATTATGAGCCGGAGGCTTCGGTGCTGATTGCGACACATCTGATTGCGGATATAGAAAATGTACTCGATGAGGTCGTGTTGATTCAAAACGGGCGGGTGATGCAGCATTTGTCCGTAGATGAGATCCGCAGCCAAAAAGGAAAATCTGTAGATGCATATTTCAGGGAGGTATTCAAATGTTAGGAAAATTATTGAAACAGGAGTTAAAAACACAGGGAAAGACCGTTTTTGTCATGTACGGTGTCCTTGCGATTGCAACTTTGCTTACGATTGTCAGTTATTTTGCCGGGCGGTTTGCAGGTGCGAGGATTTTTAGTGCAATTTTTGTTGTAGTATGTGCAATTTATGCAATGACCTTGGTTGTTACAGTGGTTGCAAATTTTATTTCATTGTGTTTTCATTTTTATCAGTCTATGTATTCGGCACAGGGATATCTGACGCATACGCTGCCGATGAAATCGACACAGATTTTACATGTAAAAATCGTGGCGGCATTTGCGTATATGTGCCTGACAGGGATTTTAAGTATAGCTTCCTTTGTGACGATAGCAATAGTGGTCGATGGGCAAAGCTTTGCTTCGTTTTTTCAGGTACTTGTAAAAGCATTTTGTGATACCGCACAGGAATTAGGGGTATCTAGTGTATGGTTTGCACTTTTTTTCCTGCTGCTGTTTTTTCTTGGATTTTTGAATGCCCTGCTGCTGTTTTTTGCGGGCAGCTCGATTGGACAGTTGTCGCACCGTTCCAAAGGCGCATTCGGCATTGCGGCGACAGTCGGGCTTTATTATGCCAGCCAGATTGTGTCTTTGATTGGTTTTTTTATAGGATCGCTGATTTATGCAGAAAAGTTTGGCACGGTGCATAATCCGGCTCCGTGGGCAATGGGCGCAGGCAGCCTGCTGCTGATTTTCTGGGTGGCTGTTTACTATATGATTTGCAGGATTATTGTGCAAAAACACCTGAACCTGGAGTAACCGCGGTTATAAGAGCGGGAATCGTACTTCAATCGAAAAAAGATCCCCGTTTAAGCTGGCGGCAGCATCTGCGTGCATCTGGGAAGCAAGCTCTTTGACAATGGCAAGCCCCAGCCCAGTTGTTTTACGGCTTCTGGACTGGTCTGTCGTATAAAAGCGGTCAAAAATATAGGCAATGTCTGAGGCATCGATGCTGTCCGTACGGTTTGCGACACGTACGACAGCGTGGGTGCCTTCTTGCAGCAGGGACATCTGATAAGTGTCAATGCCATGTACCAGTGCGTTTTTTATCAGGTTTTCCACAATTCGGATAAAAGCCTGGCGGTCAGCCTTGATCCTGCATGGCACGGATGGAAGCTGCACATTGGGCTGGCATCCTTTTTCCAAAAAATCGTTGTAAAACATAGACAGTGTTTCTGCAAACAGGTTTCCGGCGTTGATAGTTTCGATCGTAAGCGGCAGTTCGCCTGCTTCAATGCGGGTATATAAAAATAACTGGTCGAGCAGGCTGGACAGCGTATCCAGGCGCTGCTCTACGATTTTTGCGTATTCCAGCCGTTTTTGTTTGGTAACCTGCGCAGAGTCCGTACGGATTAGCTGCATGTAGCCTTTTGCCGAGGTCAGAGGCGTACGAATATCGTGGGAGATGCTTGTAATGCTTTCGCGGTAGCTGCGGTTTTCGCGGATCAGGCGTTCCTTGATGCGCCTGTTTTTTTCGAGCGTGCGGTTCAGCTCGCAGATTAGCCGCGGTATCCTGCCAATATTGACAGCGGAAGTAATCAGCAGATTGGTGTCCTCTAGCTGTGCATTTTGCAGTTCTTGTATCAGATGTTTTACCTGCATTTGATAACAGCCAAGGCGCGCGAGCAAAATGCCGATGCATACAAGAAAGCAAAGGGATATCCCAAGATAAACAGATGCCATGTTTTTCTCCTTGTTCTTATTTAATATCAGTTTTTGAAAAATGCCACATGCCAAGCCCGGCGGTCAGTATCAGCCAAAAGGCTGCGACAAGGATGGTGCCTGTTATATATTCTGTTTGAAATCCTTCAAACGGACAACCTGCCATCCGTGTCACCGGCCATAACTGCGAAGGCGTGAAGCTGCTGTCTGCAAATTTCATATCGAATAAATTTAACAAAATAACAGGGAGGGAAGCGACTGCGATTCCGATGGAAATGCCTGCCGCAAGGTTTCTGAAAAATTCCCCGATCAGTACAAAGATGGAAGCCAGCGGCAGCAGCATAAGAAACTGCAATCCGGTATAAACAGGCAGGTTTTTCCAGAAATGATCCGTAAAGGCATTCGCGCCCATAAAGATCCGTCCGCAAATCAGCGCTGTACAGATACCAGCGGCAATGATTAAAAAAGAAGCAAACATCGCGACAAGCAGCTTTGATAAGTAGATGGAGCTTCTCGAACAGCCTTTTCCGACTACATTTTTTAACATTCCGGTGGAAAATTCGCTGATGACAAAGATGCTGATAAACGTACCGATAAAGAGCGCCACTACATCACCGGAAAAAATTTGCCGTAAAATATCCATAAGCTGTATCGTATCCCAGATAGAAGCGGAAGCTTCTGTAGGAGATTCCTGGCTGATCGATACAACAACGCCGCCGGTACCGTTTTCCACTTTGCCGTTTTGAATATTGTCTGCGGTCAAGAACACCGCAAACATTGCGATTACAAGGACGACCGTTAGGATGGTACAGGTGTAAAAGCTTTTACTTTTTCTTAATTTATATAATTCTGCATTTAATAAACGACACATTTTGGTTTCCTCCTTACTTTTTCAAACGCTTTCATTGCTGCTGCCAAGCAGATCCATAAAATAGCCTTCCAGATCCTGCCCGGCGAGATAGCTTTCCCGCAGCGAAATGCCGTTTTCAACCAGTGTTTGATTGATTCTCGCGGTATCGTCCAGCTTTTCAAAGATACGCAGGATACCAGGCTGCGGCACGTCGTAGTTATGGATCGCAAGCATTCGTTCCAAAAGATTGGCAGCTTCCTGCGGCTCACTGACAGAGAGCTTTAAGCATCGGCGGCATCGCTGTGTCAATTCTTTTGCGTCAAATTCTTCAATCAGGGAACCGTTTCTTATAATCCCATAATGGGTAGCTATTTTCGACAGTTCGCCCAAAATATGGCTGGATATTAAAATCGTGATTTGTTTTTCTTTGTTTAAGCGCAAAAGCAAGTCGCGTACTTCTTTGATTCCGGCAGGGTCTAGTCCGTTGATCGGTTCGTCCAGGATTAAAAAGTCCGGGCCGCGCAGCAGGGAGATGGCAATGCCAAGCCGCTGTTTCATGCCCATAGAAAAATGCTTTGCTTTCTTTTTTCCGGTATCCGACAGCCCGGCAAGCGCAAGCAGCTCGTCACAGCGCCTGCGGTCGGCAATGCCAAGGCTTCGGCGTATGGTTTCCATATTTTCGTGTGCGGTCATGCCCGGGTAGATGCCAGGATTTTCGATCAGAGTGCCGATACGGATCCGCTGTTTTTCAAGGTCACCGGAGCCAAACAGCGCCATAGAGCCTGCACTTGGCGCGGCAAGCCCGGCAGCCATGCGCATAAACGTCGTTTTTCCGGCGCCGTTTCTTCCGATAAATCCATAAATGCTTCCTTTTTCTACATGCATACTCACATCGTTTACGACTCTGGAATTGCCGTAAATCTTTGTGAGCGATGTTGTCTGCAATACATAGTCCATAATGGTTTCCTTTCTGCTTTCCTTTCGTATTTCTTTCAGCTTCTGTTACAGTATAGCCCGTGGAATTTTAGAAACCTTAGGAAAAGTATAAAGAAAACATAAAGTTTTATTATGCCAGTTTAAAACCAATTCCCCAAACGGTCTGGATATAGCTCTCATTTGGATGCAGTTTTGCCAGTTTCTGGCGGATATTGCTGATATGTACGTTGACCGCGTTGTCTTCGCCGACAAATTCTTCGTTCCATACCGATTCGTAAATATTGCTTTTTGTAAAGACTTTTCCCGGATGTTCCATAAAAAGTTCCAGGATCAGGTATTCGCGCTTTGTAAGCGGCAGTTCCTGCCCGCCGACGAATACGGTAAAATGATCCGGGTACATCGTAAGGTCTTTATACTGCATGGAGATGGGGATACGTTCTGCCGCATCCGTATCTGTCTGCTTTTTGCTGCGCCTTAAAACTGCCTCTAAGCGGGCAAGCAGCTCTCCGGTGTCAAACGGTTTTGTCAGATAATCGTCAGCGCCGGCACGCAGCAGGGAAATACGCGATGTCACATCGTCCTTTGCAGATGCGACAAGCACGGCAATGCTGCGGTCCGCCGCTTTTATGCCTGCAAGTACCTCCTCGCCTGACATGCCAGGCAGCATCAGGTCTAAAATTACGGCATCCGGCGCCTGCTTTTCAATATGCAGCAGTGCTTCTGTGCCGGAATATGCCTGAATCGTCCGATAGCCGTTGATTGTCAAAAGTTCATTTAACATTTTATTGATGTCGTTGTCGTCTTCGATAATAAGAATATAGTTTTGCAATGGCTGTACCTCTGGTGATTGATGTTGTTTAGTATTTTCCCTATTTTAATATAGCCGCTGCAAAAAGTAAAGAAGAATCCCCCAACGGCGTACGGCTTTGGATTTTAAATTTGCAATATTCCAAAAATATTTTTCTTCCCATAAAAATGTTTCTGTGTTAATATAACTTAAAACGTCTAAAAGAAAATAAACTGATCAGAAACGGGGAGGACAGCATTATGAATATCACCATTACAGGAAATCTGGGCAGCGGAAAATCCAGCGTGTGCAAAGAGCTGGAAAAGTCTGGTTTTACGATTATTTCGGCAGGAGATATTTTTCGTCAGATTGCGGCGGAAAAGGGGATGACCGTGATTGAATTAAACGAGGCGGCAAAAAAAGACCGCAGTATTGACGATATGCTGGATCAGCGCAGCACAGAGCTTGGAAAGACGATGGATCATACCGTATTTGACTCCAGGCTGGCATGGCATTTTGTACAGCACAGCTTTAAGGTATTTTTGCTTGTAGATACAAAAGAAGCGGCACGGCGAGTGTTTACAGGGAACAGCCGCAGCGCCGAGACATACCAGGATATCAAAGAGGCGCAGGCTGGGCTGGAAGAGAGGGCAAAGCTGGAACAGGAACGTTTCAAAAATCTGTATGGAATTGATTATTATGATGCGTGTAATTATGATTTGATTATTGAAAGCACGGCTGCATCCCCACAGCAGATCGCCCAGGAGATCCGGCGAAATTTTGAGCTGTATCAGACACAGCCGTTTTCTACAAAGGTAGAGATGAACTTAAAAAGCCTGCGCTTTTCAGACTGCCGGGAAGGGCATCCACAGGCGGAATGTATACAAAAAGGGCAGGAGCAGCCATTATGTGCAGACGGTTCTTTTTGTGCCGGGCATAAGAATGGGGGTTTTTGTTTGTGTGGCGATGTCTCTGAGGCGGAGGCTGCGGCTGCGTCCGGTAAGGTGTTTGCGGTGCTGGAACGGCTGGAAATGGGACAGAGTGAGGCAGATGAGGGGAAGTTACGGTATATGATTGATTTTGCGAAGGTGTTATAATTTATGTGGAAGGGACGCTGGGAGAGGGGATTGACACGCCCTGGCTGCGCCCCTGGTTGTTTTGCAGAATACTAAGAGCTTCTAACCATTTTTCCAAAGCCGCCGCCAGGGCGTGTCAATCCCCTCTCCCGGCTGTTCTTCGTAAATGTTACGATCGCAAGTGTGCCATGTGACCATAATTTGTGGCGAATATCATGCAAAGTGGACAGACTATAATAAATAACAGCCCACGGCAAGGCATCTCCGTAAAAACAAGATGCCATCAGCCATACACCCTGTACTTTTTTTGTAACATTTGCGAAAATCAGCCGGGAGAGCGGACGGGACTGCCCTGGATGCGGCGTTGGAAGAATGGTTAGAAGCCCTTTGCATTCTGCAAAACAACTAGGGGCGCAGCCAAGCGGCACCGATAGCTTTCGGCAGACAGCCGGAAGCGGACAAGGTGCCGCGACCGGACACAGCCAGGGTGTACCAGCAGAATGCTTAGGGCTTCTTGGCATTCTGGAATCGACGCATCCAGGGCAGTCCCGTCCGCTCTCCCGGCGTTCCGCATTCACAAAAAAGTACACTCCACAATCAAAACAGTTACACGCAAATTAGACTACATTCATTAAATTCAGTTTACATTTTTATAAATAGATCATACAAATGAACATTCTTTTCTTTTAAAAACAGAATAGAATTATAAAACAAGGCAAATTAGCCAGTACACAATTTGAAAAACAGGAGGCAGAAAAGCAATGAAAAAGTGGACAAGGGCAAGATTTCAGCCGAATTTACCTTTGGGAGAGGATGCAAGGAAGGTTACGGCATCGCCGTCGCATCTGGCGCTGGCGCGCAGGGCGTGTAGGGAAGGAGTTGTTTTATTAAAAAATGACAAAAACATTCTTCCGGTGAAAGAGGGTGCAAAGCTTGCATTGTTTGGAAAAGGTGTGTTTGATTATGTCAAAGGAGGCGGCGGCAGCGGAGATGTCACGGTGTCGCATGTGTGGAACCTTTATGACGGTCTGGTAAAAAGAGAACAGCCTGCGAAGGTGTACGAGCCGTTGGCACAGTTTTATAGAGAAAATGTGCAAAAACAGTATGCACAAGGAGCTGTGCCAGGCATGACCGTGGAGCCGCAGATTCCAAAAGAGCTGCTTGAAGGGGCAAAACAAGAAGCGGATCTGGCGCTGATTGTAATCAGCCGTTTTTCTGGAGAAGGCTGGGACAGGAAAAGCGTGGTCTATGAAGGGGCGTTCCCAAGTGAGGTTGCTCAGGCAGAGTTAAACAAACGGATTTTTGAAAACGGAGACTACTGCCTGACAAATGCAGAGCAGGCAATGGTGGACGATGTCTGCGCCAATTTTGATCATGTTGCGGTCGTGTTAAATGTCGGCGGCATGGTAGATACAAGCTGGTTTGTACATAACGACCGCATTCAGGCTGCGGCGTTAATCTGGCAGGGCGGCATGGAAGGCGGACTTGCGGCTGCGGATATCCTGCTTGGGATGGAAAGCCCTTCGGGAAAGCTGCCGGATACGTTTGCGGCAAACCTGGACGGCTACCCGTCTACGGCTGATTTTCACGAATCGCCGGAATACGTGGAATATACGGAAGATATTTATGTAGGATACCGTTATTTTGAGACGATGAAGCATGAAGAAAACCGTGTCAATTATCCGTTTGGATTTGGGCTGTCCTATACACAATTTAAAATCGAAGCGCTTTGGGCAGGAGAGAGAAACGAAAAGATCTGCATTGGAGTCCAGGTGACGAATACCGGCAAAACAGCAGGCAAAGAGGTCGTCCAGGTATACTACGGCGCACCGCAGGGGCTGCTTGGAAAACCGGCGAGGGAGCTTGCGGCATATGAAAAGACCAGGCTGTTGCAGCCGAATGAAACACAGGTACTGACGCTTGCCTTCCCGGTTTCGTCGATGGCGTCTTATGACGACGCAGGAAAGGTGGCAAAATCTGCCTATGTGCTGGAGGAAGGCATTTACTGCTTTTATGTAGGCAATTCGGTGCGGGATGCAGTCATGATCAGCTATATGTATGAGCTTGACGAAAACAAAGTGGTCGAGCAGCTTACGCAAAAAGCGGCTCCGTCACTTCTTACAAAACGAATGCTTTCAGATGGAAGCATTGCTGCAATGGAAGAAAGTGCAAAGACAGCGCCGCATAATTGTATGGAAAACGGGCTTGGATGGAACGGCGATGAGACAGAAGGCATGTTGCCGCGGGTGCGTGAAATAAAGCGCCGCCAGATGTTTGTTCAGGATACAGATTTGATCTTGCTTGATGACGTCGCACAGGGCAAGGCGGATTTGGATGCGTTTTTGGCACAGCTTTCCGAGGAGGATTTAGCAGAGCTTTTGGGTGGCCAGCCAAATACGGGAGTGGCAAATACGTTCGGATTTGGGAACCTTCCAGAGCATGGCGTCCCGAATGTGATGACAGCAGACGGTCCTGCCGGGCTTCGGATCGCACCGGAATGCGGTATTTATACGACGGCATGGCCATGTGCCACGATGCTTGCTTCTACCTGGAACCAGGAGCTGGTGAAAGAGGTGGGCTGTGCTGCTGCAAAAGAAGTAAAGGAAAATAACCTATGCGTATGGCTTGCGCCTGCAATGAACATCCACAGGAGCCCGCTCTGCGGAAGAAATTTTGAGTATTATTCCGAAGACCCGGTATTGACAGGCACGATCGCGGCTGCGATGGTGGAAGGCATACAGTCTCAGAATGTCGCGGCGACGGTAAAGCATTTTGCCTGCAACAACAAAGAAACAAACCGGAAAAACAGCGATTCCAGAGTTTCAGAGCGTGCATTGCGTGAAATCTATTTAAAAGGATTTGAAATCTGCGTAAAGCAGTCTCAGCCTTGGGCTTTAATGACGTCTTACAATCTGGTGAACGGGCAGCGTGCGTCAGAAAACTGGGATTTATTGGAAGGCATACTGCGCGGCGAGTGGGGATTTGAAGGCGTAATTACAACAGACTGGTGGACATATGGCGAGCATTATAAAGAGATCAAAGCCGGAAACGATATCAAGATGGGAACCGGATACCCGGAACGTGTGCTGCTGGCGCTGCAACAGGGGCTTCTGACCAAAGAAGAGCTTTTGGCATGTGCACGCAGAGTACTGGGGCTGATCTTAAAGCTGGATTAATCAACCGCAAACAGGCTGTAAAACAGAAGGTATTGGAAAAAAAGAGGGCAGCAAGTATGCAGATAGGGGTGTGTATATGATTGCGTTATTGGAAGTGCTTTTGCGTCATATTGTAGAAGCCGCGATTCTGATTTTTGAATTTATCGGCGTCGGAATTATTATTTTTTCCGGGCTGCAAGGGTTTTTCCTTTATTTAAAACGTTCTCCCGCAACAAAGCTTGCCCTGGCAAAAGGGCTTGCGATGGGGCTGGAATTTAAGCTGGGCAGCGAAATTTTAAGAACGGTCGTTGTTCGCGAGTGGCAGGAGATCGGAACTGTCGCAGGCATTATCGTGCTGCGTGCGGCATTGACTTTTTTGATCCACTGGGAGATCAAGGAAGAAGAAAAAGGAGTCGAATAAGCAGCAACTTGGACTGCCCTGGACGAAACAGGCTGATAAAGCGGTTTCGTCCAGGGCAGTTTTTGTTCTTTCGACAGTTTCCATATCCCCCTGGGAGGCTTGCGGGACGCAGCCTGATATGGGAAAATAACTCGTTAAAGAAATAATTTTGCAAATAAGCGGAAAACGAAAATCGAAAAGGAAAGAGGTAAAAAAATAACATGAAAAAAAATGCAAAACGGATCAAAAAAAAGACAGCGGCATTTCTGTGGATCTTTGCCGCAGCATTTTTATGTGCGGCATGTGCGAACACCCCTTCCTGGCAAAGCACAGGTACGGATCAGGCAGAACCGTCTGTACTTGTATATGGCAGCGGCGATTATACGAGGATCAATCCGGCGATGGATGAGCATGGGGAGATCAACAGCCTGCTTTTTAACGGGCTGACTGCGCATAACGGTGAAAATGAGGTGATTCCCTGTCTGGCGAAGCGGTGGGAGTTTGAGGAAGAGACAAATACTTATACGTTTTATTTGGAAGAGCATGTAAAATGGCATGACGGAGAGGAATTTACAGCCAGGGATGTAAAGTTTACGGTTGAAGCGG
This sequence comes from Eubacteriaceae bacterium, assembly GCA_910574915.1. GTDB lineage: Bacteria > Bacillota > Clostridia > Lachnospirales > Lachnospiraceae > Eubacterium_J. The sequence continues at coordinate 59,153 of CAJTCR010000014.1, read as the reverse complement.
TGATGGATCCGGCAAATGGCTCGGAGAATGCGCCAAATTATGAAGATATCGTGCAGATCCGTGTGATAGACGACTATACGGTTGCGTTTCAGCTCAAAGCTTATCACGCGGCGTTTTTGGATTATATGACGCTGCCGGTGCTGCCTGAGCACTGCCTTGAAGGGGAAGATATGCAGGAGTCAGAATTTTTCCGCCATCCGGTCGGTACGGGTGCTTACAGGCTAAAACGCTGGGAGGAAGGACAGGCGATTGTGCTGGAGAAAAATGACGAATATTTTAAAGAAAAGGCAAAGATTGACCAGATTGTATTTAAGATTGTCCCGGACGATACGGCGCGTGCCGTTCAAATGGAGGCAGGGGAGCTGGATCTTGCGCTGCTGGCGCCGAAGGATGCACAGTCTTTTGCGGACAGAGAAGGGTATACGTATCATCTTATGAAAACGTCTGACTACCGCGGGATTTTGTTTAACTTTCAACATGCATACTGGAAGAAAAACAAAGACCTGATTCCGGCGGTATGCTATGCGCTGGATAAAGAGTCGATGGTAAATGCGATTTTGCAGGGGCATGGAGAAGCGGCTTACAGCCCGTTGCAGCGTAACCGTTATTATTATGAGGATGTGCAGCGTTATACATACAATCCAAAAAAAGCAAGGCAGATACTGGAAGACGCAGGCTGTACGATGGGCAGCGGCGGCTTTTACGAGCGTGACGGTGAGCAGGTTGGCTTTGTGCTAAGTGTCGGTGCAGGCGATCAGGTACGCGCAGATCTGGCACAGGCAGCAGCGCAGCAGTTAAAAGAAGCGGGCATATATTGTTCGGTTGAGGTTCCGGTACAGGTGGACTGGGAAGGGCAGATGGCGTATTTGATCGGCTGGGGCAGCCCGTTTGATGCCGATGACCATACATATAAGGTGTTCGGGACGAACAAAGCAGCTAATTACAGCGGCTATTCCAATAAAAAGGTTGACAAATGGCTTGTCAGGGCGCGCCAGTCTTCGGATACACGTGTGCGGGCAAAGGCTTATGCACAGTTTCAAAAAGAGCTGGCAAAAGACCCGGCATTTGCGTTTTTATGCTATGTGGATGCTGCTTATGTGTCCAAGTCTGGTGTAAAGGGGATTGCAAAGGATACGGTGATGGGGCATCATGGCGTCGGGATTTTCTGGAATGTAACGGAGTGGACAATCGAATGACAGAGCCGTTGGAATTAGAAGTAAAGCATTTATCGGTCAGTTTTCAGACGCCGTTTGGAGAAGTGCAGGCGGTACGGGACGCGAGCTTTTGCCTGCATCCGGGAGAAGTGCTGGCGATTGTAGGAGAATCTGGCTGTGGAAAGAGCGTTTTGTGCAAAAGTATTTTAAAACTGCTGCCTGCGTCTGCAAAGATCCGTTCGGATGGGATCTGCCTTTGCGGAACGGATATCAGCGGGTACGGGGAACGTGAAATGTGCCGTCTGCGGGGAAAGACGGCAGCGATGATTTTGCAGGATGCAATGGCTTCCCTGAATCCGACAATGAGAGTCGGCGCCCAGATCGCGGAAGCTGTCAGGGTGCACCAGCCGTTGCTTTCGAAACAAAGCCAAAGCAGCATAATAATAGAAGAAAAAGTGGAGGCGCTTTTGCAGCTAGTGGGAATCGATCCTGCGGCAGAGAAAAAGATGCAGTATCCGTATCAGTTTTCCGGCGGGATGCGCCAGCGCGTTGTGCTTGCAGCAGCGCTTGCGGCGGATCCGCGGATTTTATTTGCAGACGAGCCTACGACGGCACTGGATGTGCTGGCGCAGGCAAAGATCCTGGATTTGCTGGATGAGCTGCGCCAAAAGCTTGGCATGGCGGTTGTATTCGTCACGCATGACCTGGGGGCCGCGGCAAGGCTTGCCGACCGCATTGCCGTTATGCATGACGGGAAAATCGTGGAAACCGGGACGGCAGAAGAGATTTATCATAAGCCAAAGCATCCGTATACATGTGAGCTGCTGCGCTGCCTGCCTGTATTTTCCAAACGAAAAACGCTGCCGCCTGTGGTTTCGAAAACGCCGCCGCTGGTTTTGGATGTGCGGCATCTGTCGTATTGTTATACGCTTGGAAAACATGAGCCAGTCCAGGCAGTGCGGGATGTTTCTTTTCAAATCTGCAAAGGAGAGGTTTTTGGTCTGATCGGAGCCTCGGGCTGCGGAAAATCTACAGTGGCGCGCTGTATCATGAACCTGTACAAGCCGGACAGCGGCAGCATTTTTTATCAGGGAATGGACAGTAACGATCCAAAGATCCGCCGCGGGCAGAGACGGATCATGCAGCAGACAAGGCAGATGATCTTTCAGGATACGGGTGCAAGCCTGAATCCGCGGATGAAGGTGTGCGACCTGATTACAGAACCGATGAAAATTCACCGGATCAAGCCAAAAGAAGGCTCGTACCGCTCATATGCCGCATTATTAATGAACGATACCGGGCTGGACGAGCGGTATCTGGACGCCTATCCGTCTGCGCTGTCCGGCGGGATGCGCCAGCGTGTGGTTATTGCCAGGGCGCTTTCGATGGAGCCGCAGCTTCTGGTGGCGGACGAACCGATCGCGTCGCTGGACGTATCCATGCAGGCACAGATTGTCCGTCTGTTTCAGTATCTGCAAAAGGAGAGGGGATTTTCCTTTTTGTTTATTTCCCATGACCTTTCGGTCGTGGAGCTTTTGTGCGACCGGGCAGGTGTGATGTACCGCGGAAGGCTGGTTGAATGCGCTCCTGTAGAAGAGCTGTTTGCACATCCGCTGCACCCGTATACGAGATCGCTGCTGTCAGCCATCCCGGTTCCTGATCCGGCAAAAGAACAGGAAAAAAAGCAGAGGGTGTTTTGGCAGGAGGAGATTGACAGCCGCGCAGTATGGACACAGGCTGCGCCGGGGCATTTTGTATTGGAATAAAAGGAAAGAGGAACAAGTATGAAAAAGCTGTTTGTATTTGTACTGAGCGTATGCTGCCTTACGACGGCGGTATTTTATTTGTCCAGGCTTGCGCCCGGAGATCCGCTGGCGGCCTACTATGGAGACTATGTTGAGAAGATGGGCAGCAAAGAGCGTGCACTTGCCGAAAAAAGGCTGGGTATCCATCAGCCGGTTTCGGTACAGTATATCCGCTGGCTGAAACGGGCGGCGCATGGGGATTTTGGGATTTCTTACAAATATAAAACGGATGTCGTTCAGGTGATTTATGCCCGTGCCGGAAATACGCTGGTGTTGGGCGGCACGGGCTTTTTGCTCGTGTTTTTGCTGGCGCCTGTGTTCGGCGTGCTGTGCGCGCGGCGGCAGGGCAGCCTGTTTGACCGCTTGATGTGCAAAGCAGGCGTTATTTCAAGCTGCATCCCGGAATTTTGGCTGTCGTTTGTGCTGATTTTGCTCTTTGCGATCAAATGCAGGTGGCTGCCTAGCAGCGGTGCCTACACGATCGGAAAAGAACGAGACTTCACAGACCGTATCCGCCATCTGATTCTGCCGCTTTCCGTCGTCGTACTCAGCCACTTGTGGTATTATGCTTCCCTGATACGCACGCGTATTATACAAGAGATGGAAAAAGACTATGCGCTGTTTGCAAAGGCAAAGGGGCTGCGGCAGGAACGCGTGCTGCTTTTGCACTGCCTGCGGAATGTGCTGCCTGCTTACATTAGCCTGATGGCTGTTTCCGTGCCGCATATTTTAGGAGGCACGTATATGGTCGAACTGGTTTTTTCCTATCCGGGGCTTGGGACGCTTGCCTATGAAAGCGCCAGATATCAGGACTACAACCTTTTGATGCTGTTATGCATACTGTCAGGTATCCTTGTGATTGTATGCAGCATAGCGGCGCAGGCAGTCAATGAAAAAATCGATCCGCGTATCCGGTTTTCCCAAAAAACAGGATCAATAATAGCGCATAAAGGAGAACATGGAAATGTGCCATAAATACATACAGGATGGCGATACGCAGAGAAAACCAGTGCTGTCAGCGGTTTTGCTTTTTTGCATTGTGGCAGGCTGTCTGTGCTGTGAGCTGATTATGACGAAAGATCCGCAGTATCTGGATCTGAATCACTGTCAGGTGCCGCCGAACCAGGAATTTTTGTTTGGAACCGATACGCTGGGCAGGGATCTTTTTTCTATGATCTGGTATGGCGGCAGGATTTCGCTGCTGATCGGAGCTGGAGCGGCAGGCATTTCCACAGGGATTGCGGTTCTATTTGGCGCGGTAAGCGGCTGCGCCCCTGCATGGGCAGATGTATTGCTGATGCGGTTTGCAGAAATTTTGCTCAGTGTGCCGAGCTTGCTGGTAATTATTTTTATACAGGCAGTTTTGGGAGAAGCAACCGCATGGAGTATCTCGTTTGCGATTGGAATTACAAGCTGGATGAGCATGGCAAAAATGATCCGCACCGAAGTACGCCAGATTTGCAGCAGTGAATATGTACTTGCCTCCAAATGCATGGGAGGTAGCTTTTTTCATATTTTATGGAAACATCTGGCACCAAATTTTATGCCTTCGGTACGGTTTTATGCCGTTATGAATATCCGCAGTGCCATCGCTGTGGAAGCCGCCCTCAGCTTTATGGGGCTTGGACTGCCGATAGAAGTGGTTTCCTGGGGGAGTATGCTTTCACTGTCTGAGCAGGCGCTGTTTTGCGGCGCCTGGTGGATGATACTGATTCCGGGAGCATTTTTGATTGTGACGTTTGTGTGTATTACGGATTTGTGTGAAAAGAGCTTGACATCTAAATCTTACTAGTGTAATATTTAAGAAAAGAGGAAAGGAGAAGGGGGAGTGCTATAGAGGAATAGTTTGTAATTTGAATAGGTGCTGCTTTTTTCAGGAAGGGACGCTGGGAGCGGGGATGGGCAAGCCCTGGCGGCGTCCGTTCCAGAATGTTAAGAAGCCCTAAGCCTTCTTAACATTCTTCCAAAGCCGCCGCCAGGGCTTGCCCATTCCCGTTCCCGGCTGTTTTTCGTAAATGCTGCTTAAATAAGTTCGATATTGATTGTTTTGTATGAAAGAAACTGGAGTTGTATTTCAATGTGTAGTCATTTTGTTTGCTTAGCGTTTTTAAATGCTGTTTTAAATAGCTTTTTTATATAAAATAATCGGGATTTTATTATTTGATATAGCTGATTCTGCTTGTAGCAGGTAAATAAATTTGAAGTATCCGCTGGAGCATATGCATCGAGCTTGTTTTCGTAACATTTACAAAGAACAGCCAGAGCGAACAAAACAAACCATATCAAGCTTGTTTTCGTAACATTTACGAAGAACAGCCGGGAGAGCGAATGGGCACCCCCTGGCGGCGGCTTTGGAAGAATGCTTAGAAGCCCTTAGTATTCTGCGGGGCAACCAGGGGCGCAGCCAAGCGGCACCTTTAGCTGCCAGCAGGCAGCGAACTAGGTGCCGCGACCGTCCACAGCCACAGCGTACCAGCAGGATACTTAGAGCTTCTTAGCATTCTGGAACGGACGCCGCCAGGGGGTGCCCATCCGCTCTTCTGGCGTCCCTCCCTGTAAAAATTTACCAAAGCAATTCAATCATATTCCCAATAGCACCAAAACCTGACACAAAATCCATATGAAGAAAAACAACCACACAATAAAAAACACCAAAACAAAACACCTGCTCCTAGCAAGCATCCTGCTGATCGGAGCAGCGCTATTCAGCATCCTGCTTCTGCTATTACACCTGCACAAAGCTACAAAGCCAGACAAAATCCAAAAACGCCAGGAAAATCCAGCAGACTGTTTGCTTGCCTATATGGACTGCGTAGCAGCCAAAGATTACGAAGCAATGTATGCCATGCTGGATATCGAAGCATCTGGAAATATAGCAAAAGAAGATTTTATAAACAGAAATTCTGCGATCTATGAAGGTATCGAAATGCAGAATATGCGTATCACAAATGTCCGTTACGACAAAGAAAATGAAATTGTTTGTTATGAAACCGCGTTCGATACAGCAGCGGGCGAAATCTGCTTTGAAAATGAAGCGTATTTTCAGAAAACAGAAGATACATATAAGCTGTCGTGGACGGATGCGCTGATCTTTCCGCAGCTTCGCAAAACCGATAAGGTGCGTGTAGCTGTGTTAGAAGCAGAACGGGGAGAGATCCTGGACAGAAACGGCAGGGTGCTTGCCGGCTTGGGTACGGCGGCATTGGTCGGCATTGTGCCGGGAAAGCTGCAAGATCAAACGGCAGATCTTGCCAAGATTGCGAAGCTGCTTGAGATGGAGCAGGAAGCGGTCGAAAAAAAGCTGGATGCGGGCTGGGTAAAGGAGGATTCTTTTGTACCGCTTCGGACACTTCCAAGCGTAAAGGAGATCGAACTGCTGTCGTTGGAGCCTAAGGCAGAGATGGTAAAGGAAAAAGAACGGCAGGAAAATCTGCTTAACATACCCGGTATTATGATCGGTGAGACGGAAATACGTGAATATCCATACAAAGAGGCGGCAGCGCATTTGGTCGGCTATGTCCAGAATGTGACGGCGGAGGATTTAAAAGAGCATGAAGGAGAAGGGTATACGGCAAACAGCGTGATCGGCAGAACCGGTATGGAGGGCTTGTTTGAAAAGCAATTAAAAGGAAACAACGGGTGCAGGATCTATGTGACCAATCAAGACAACAGGGAGATCGCACAACTGGCAAAAAAGGACGCGCAGCATGGGACAGATCTTACGCTGACGATCGATGCGAAGCTGCAAGTCAGCCTTTATGAGCAGTTTCAGGACGATCAGAGCTGTACCGCTGCGATCGATCCTGGGACAGGGGAAGTGCTTGCCCTGGTCAGTACGCCTGCGTTTGATAACAACGATTTTATTATGGGAATGTCACAAGAACAGTGGAAAATCTTAAATGAGGATGAAAAGAAACCACTGTATAACCGCTTTCGGCAGGTATGGAGCCCTGGGTCTACATTTAAGCCAGTGATCGCGGCGATTGGGCTGGAAACGGGCACGTTAAACCCGGAGGAAGACTTTGGCTCGGAAGGATTGAGCTGGCAGAAAGACGCGTCCTGGGGTGCGTACCATGTGACGACGCTGCATGACTATGCACCGGTTGTGATGGACAACGCGCTGATCTGGTCGGACAATATTTATTTTGCAAAAACAGCCCTTAAAATCGGAGCAAAGCAGTTGGAAAATTCGTTAATAACATTAGGATTTACGAATAAAATGCCGTTTGAAATCACAATGGCAACAGCGCAGTTTTCCAATGAAGAGCATATTCAGACAGAGATCCAGTTGGCAGACAGCGGCTATGGACAGGGACAAATATTAATAAACCCGCTGCATCTTGCCTGTATTTATTCTGCATTTTATAATGATGGAATAATTTTAATGCCGCGCCTGACTGGAAAGCAGGAGCAGCCGCCAAAAGCATGGATCACGGATGCATTTTCAAAAGAGACGGCAAACCGGGTGCTTGAAGGGCTGATCCAGGTAGTAAATAACCCGGATGGGACAGGCTATGCGCTGCATCGGGAAGACCTGGTGCTTGCCGGCAAGACCGGGACAGCAGAGATCAAGGCGTCCAAAGAGGATACGACCGGGACAGAGCTTGGGTGGATGGCGGTATTTACAGCACAACAGGATGCCGCTCGCCCGCTTTTAATGGTAAGCATGACAGAAGATGTAAAAGGGCGCGGGGGAAGCGGCTACGTGGTGCAGAAAGTGAAAAAGGTACTGGATCAATGGTTTTAGGCATTGTTCCAAATGTGCATCTCTGAAAGGATATTTAGCGTAATCTGTGCTGCTGTCTGCCCGTTTGCACTGCCGTCGTTTTGAATGTTTGTGGCAAAAAAGCAGGTGCGGCTGCCTGTTTCCACAAAGCCGATCAGCCAGCTGGATATACTGCCATCTTCGTATCCGAGCGTGCCGGTTTTTCCATAGAGCGTGCCGCTGTGGCCAGATTCCAGCCGGATCGCCTGTTTGACGGCATTGATATGCTCCGGCGCAAAACCAAACGAATTGTAATAAAATTTTTGCAGCAGCTCCACCTGCTCGACGGGAGAAATTTTTAAAGTGCCGTCTGCCCAGTAATAGCTGGTATCTCGGCTGGTACATTGGTTGCCATACCCGATCCGGCGAATATGGTTTTGGATCTTTGGCATACCGATACGCGCGTCCAGCGCCTGAAAATACCAGTTTACGGAGTTTTTAAGGGCAGATGTAAGATCCTGGTCTGCGTTCCAGGACGCAAAGCCGTAAGTCTGTCCGTTCCAGCGGATGGTAGACTGCCAGGGCGTGATCGCTCCGGTTTCCAGCGCAAGCAGGGCACTGTAGATTTTATAAGTGGAAGCCGGGGCTATGCGTGTCAGCGCCGCGTCCTTTTGATAGATCTGCCAGGTGCGGTCAGCCGTATCGTACAGTACAAAGCTGCCGCTGTAGCCGTCGAATTGTTTGGACAGGTCAACCGTGCGCACCTGTCTGCCTGCTTCTTTAAAATTATAGCGGCTGCCCGCAGCAGCATGTGTGGACAAAAGCGGCAGAAAGCCGGAGAGCATTACGGCTGTTAAAAGGAAGGCGAGCCTGCTTTGGATGCGCTGTCTTTTGGTCGGGCGGTGGAATGCCACGATATTTAGCACACGTTTTTTTAGCTGTATCATAGTTCCGCTGATTCCGGCGGCAAAAGGAAACACAGGCATAGATGCGTTTTGTGCCAGGTCAAGCAGTGTATTTCCATAATCTTTATAGTCCTCTTCACAAAGCAGCTCTAATACGCAGGCATCACAGGCGGTTTCCCGGTCTGTCTGCATCTCAGACAGGGCATACAGGACGAGCGGATGGAACCAGTAGGCGATCCGTATAAGCTTCATCGGCACTTGCACAAGCGTATCTTTGTGCTGGTAGTGTGCCAGTTCATGCAAAAGCATATAGCGTACCTGCTGTTTGGAAAAATTGGATATAACCGAAATCGGCAGATAAATGCGTTGTCTGAAAAGCCCGGCAATTACAGGCGAGCTTAAATACGCAGTGCTGTAGACAGGAACCTGCTTTTGCATGTGCATTTCCTTAAGACAGCACTGATAAACACTGCGCAGGGCAGCATTTTGCAGCGGAAGCGCAGATTGGCGGATCTGATAAAAACGCAGTGTATGACGTAGTACACGGGCTGTCATAACAGCCATCCCCGTTACCCACAGCAAAAAAAGTAGCTTCCACATTCCAAGAGGTGACCGTTTGCTGATCGTAATGCTAAAGTCACGCAGCCAGTCAGCGGCGCCTTCAGGACGCGCGGCAGCGGCATTGGGCGCTGTGCCTTGAAAAACCGCCGCAGGCTTTAATAGCGGTAGTTGCATGGCTGGAAGCGGTAGCAGCGGCACGATACAAAAGCCAAGCAGCAAAAACCAAAGATGGTATTTTGTACGGTTTGTGAAACAGCGGCGAAAGATTTTCTGTACGGCAAGAAGCATCGCGGTCATGATACCGATCCATAGATTAGAGATCAAAAATGAAATCATAAAATCTGCCATTTTAACGGTCTCCTTTTTTCGGATCTTTGGATAAAAGGGCGCGCAGCGTATGGATTTCGGTATCGGATAACCTGCCGCTGTCCAAAAAGGCGGTCAGCATCGAAGTAAAATTACCATTATAGAAACGGTCTAAAAAGGAACGGCTTTCCTGTCTGATATATTCGTTTTGCTCAAAAAGAGGCGTGTAGACAAATACGCGGCTGCGCTTTTCATAGGTAAGCACCCCTTTGTTTACAAGGCGCTTGATTAAGGTCTGGATTGTCTTTGGACTCCAGTCCGTCGTGCGCGTTAAATGTTCTGTGATCTCGTTTGTGCTGATCGGCGCATAGTTCCATACGATTTTCATAACTTCATATTCTGCTTCTGAGATTTTTGGCAGTGCTTTCATAGGCGGCTCCTTCCTAGTCTTACATATGTAATAAACTTATTATAAATGCACAATGCGGCTGTGTCAAGTGTGATCTTCTATTGACAAAAAATGTGCGCAGATATAAAATATCGTACGGAGTTTAGAAAATAAATGTTTATGAAAGAGGTAGAAAAATGGAATCCTATTTGGTATTTAAAGACCTGGCGATTATTATCGTTGCTGCAAAGCTGTGCGGGATCGCGGCAAGAAAGTGCAGGGCGCCGCAGGTAGTTGGAGAGATTGTTGCGGGGCTTTTGATTGGGCCTAGTATTTTGGGATGGGTAAACCAGTCGGATTTTCTTGTGCAGATGGCGGAGATCGGCGTGATTTTGCTTATGTTTTCCGCGGGGCTTGAGACGGATTTAAAAGACCTTTTAAAAACGGGCCCGATTGCGGCGCTGATCGCCTGTGCAGGCGTATTTATTCCGTTACTGTGCGGCGCGCTTTTATATATGGCGTTTTACGGGGTAGCGCCTTGGGGATCGGAAGCGTTTTATAAGGCGGTGTTTGTCGGTACGATCCTTACGGCTACCTCGGTAAGCATTACGGTGGAATCGCTCAAAGAGATGGGAAAATTAAAAGGAAAGGTCGGAACGACGATCTTAAGCGCAGCGATTATCGACGATGTCATTGGCATTATCGTGCTTACGTTTGTGATCGGATTTAAAAACCCTGCGTCAGATCCTGTAGCGGTCTTGATGAATACGGTATTGTTTTTCCTGTTTGCGATCGTAGTCGGGATGATCAGCTACCGGATATTTAAAATGGTTGATACAAAGTATCCGCATACAAGGCGTATTCCAATCGCGGGACTGGCGTTTTGCCTTGCAATGGCATATGTGGCAGAAAAATATTTCGGCATAGCGGATATTACAGGCGCATATGTGGCAGGCATTATCCTTTGCTCGATTAGGGATTCGGAGTACATAGCGGAAAAGATGGACACAAATTCGTATATGCTGTTTGGCCCGGTCTTTTTCGCGAGTATCGGCTTAAAAACAAATGTAGACAGTGTGAGCATGGGAATTTTGATTTTTTCCGTGGCGTTTGTGCTGACAGGGCTTATTTCCAAGATTATCGGGTGCAGCCTGATGGCACGCTGTTGCAGGTTTAACCGGCTGGATTCGTTAAAGATCGGGGTAGGCATGATGACCAGGGGAGAGGTAGCGTTAATTGTATCGCAAAAGGGGCTGTCTGCGGGGCTGCTGACGCCGGTATATTTTACATCGGTAATTTTGCTGATTATTGTATCTTCGATCCTGACGCCGATCCTGTTAAAGCTGCTGTATTTAAAAGACGGGCAGTAATGTAAAAAGATTTGATTGAAAAATGCGAAAACAGGGCAATACTAAAATATGGTATGCAAAACGGCGCGATATAAGAGGTAGCAAATATGAAAAAAACGGAAAAAGGAAGAAAGAAAGTGTGCCTGATCTTAGCAGTGTGCTGGATGTGCGTGATTTTTGCTTTTTCTGCGAGAAATGCGGATCTGTCTACACAGGACAGCATGTCGATTGGGATTTTGTTCGGGCGGCTGGTCGTACCGAGCTTTGCAGATATGGATTCCAATATGCAGATTTCTTTTGCGGATATGGTAGACCATCCGATCCGTAAGATAGCACACGCTACGGAGTATGCAGTACTTGGGTTTTTGCTTGCCGGAAGCTATGCGGACAGGGAGAAAAAGCGCAGCAGGATGATCGGCATTCCAATTATTCTGGGGTCGTTATATGCGGTTTCCGATGAACTGCACCAACTGTTTGTTCCTGGCAGAAGCTGTGAGCTTATGGACATGCTGATTGACAGCAGCGGGGTAGTCATTGGGACGTTTGCAGCTTTGTTTTTCTTTGTATACTGGGTAAACCGCAAAACGCGCAGGCAGTAAGACAGGAAAGGAGGAGGCGACATGAAGCGGAACGGTGCCATTGATTTTTGGAAATTTGTATTTTCCGTTGTGATTTTGTGCTTTCATTCGCTTTATTTTGCCGGGGACGAAACGTATATTTTTGTAGACGGCGCAAATATGGTGGAGTTTTTCTTTCTTGTATCTGGATTTTTGATGGCGGCAAAGCTGATGAAGCAAAAAGAGGACGCCATGAAACAGCCTGTATGGAAGAGCACCTGGCAGTTTTTGTTCCATAAAATAAAGAGCATGTGCCCGGAATATTATGTGGCGTGGGCAGTTTCTTTTCTGATTAAGCATACGGCAGGCGGATTGCAGCCGCTTGCAAAGATTGCAAAGCATGGCGTACTGTGCATCTGGGAGCTGCTGTTTTTAAGGATGGCAGGGTTTAACGATTACAATGCGAACGGCGCGACGTGGTATATTTCGGCGATGCTGTGCGCGATGGCGGTGCTGCTGCCGTTTTTTTATAAAAACAGGGAGCAATTTTTATATTTGACTGCTCCGCTGCTTGCTGTCGGCATTACAGGCTATTTGTATACGGCGTCTAAAACGCTGCGCGGCAATACGGACTGGATGGGGCTTTGCTTCCGGGGATTTTTGCGTGCGATGGCGGTGCTTTGTATCGGATGCATTTGCTATATTGCCTGCCAGAAGCTAAAGCAGGTGCAGCTTACCCGTTTTGCGCGGGCGCTGTTGTCTGCGGCGGAAACAGGCGGATATTTATTTGCGCTTTACTGGACGTACGGGCATGGGACTTCCCGAATGCAGTTTGTGATTTTGCTGCTGTTTGCAGTGTCTGTGACGATCAGCTTTAGCCACCAGGGGCTGCTTGCGTTTATTTATGACCATCCGGTTTCGTATTGGCTTGGCAAATTCAGCTTTTCGCTGTTTTTGTCGCATCATGCCTGGAGCGGGCGGATCAGAAAGATGTTTCCAGACGATTCGTATGCGCAGATGTTTCCGAAATATGTAGGATTGTCGGTAGCTACGGCGTTTGTTGTATATGGTTTGTCTGCGCTTTTTAAAAACATATATCATAAGCATCGAGATGCCTGGCTGCGGCTGTTTGCTTACAGCGGGGCAGGCAGATAAGACAGTTGATTTATACAGGATTTGCGGGAAAATACTTGATTTTCCGCAGGTTTTGTTGTAGAGTAGTTTTTGGTGAATTTTGATGAAAAAGAGTGGAAAACGAAACGGATACGCTGCGGCTTTGAAAGAAGCATTTCCATATACGATACCGGTTTTGACCGGGTATTTGTTTATTGGGTTTGCTTTTGGCGTGATGTTTCAGGAAAAAGGTTACAATTTTATATGGGCAGGATTTATGAGCCTGCTCGATTATGCAGGCAGCGGCCAGTATTTGGCGGTTAATTTTTTTGTACCGGGAATCAGCCTGCTCCATATCGTATTTTTGGAATTTATGGTCAATATCCGCCATATTTTTTATGGACTGTCTATGCTGGAGCGGTTTCAAAAGATGGGCAGCAAACGGTGGTATATGATTTTTTCGCTGACGGATGAGACGTATTCGCTGCTTTGCCTGACAAAAGTACCGCAGGGGGTCGATGAGACAAAGTTTTTGCTCTGCCTTGCCGCGTTGGATCAAAGCTACTGGATCCTGGGTTCGGTGCTTGGCGCGGCGGTCGGTTCGGCGGTGCCGTTTGATGCGACGGGAATTGATTTTGCGATGACGGCGTTGTTTGTCGTTATTTTTGTAGAACAGTGGCTGACGTCAGGCAGCCATATTCCGGCATACATAGGGCTTGGCTGCACGCTGCTTTGCCTGCTTTTGTTTGGGAGCGGCAATTTTATCCTGCCGTCGATGATCTGCATTATGACGCTGCTTTTGGCGTACCGGAAGGGGGAGAAAAAATATGCCCATTAGTGTGTGGGAATCGATCGTTGTGATTCTGGTTGTCGGCATTACGATATTTTTTACAAGATTGATCCCGTTTTTATTTTTTCCGCCGGGAAAAGAGATTCCGCCTACGGTGCAGTATCTGGGAAGAGTGCTGCCGCCTGCGGTAATTGGGATGCTGGTGGTGTACTGTTTAAAGGCAGTCAGTATCGTGCAGTTTCCGTTTGGCGTGCCGGAGCTGGTTTCTGTGCTTGCCGTCGTTGTGCTGCACGTATGGAAAAGGAATAATCTTTTGAGTATCGGCGTGGGAACGGTACTGTATATGGCATTGGTGCAGACTGTTTTTGCAGCAGCCTGAAAAATCTGCTTAAGTAAGGAGTAAAAAACATGAAAAAAGAACCGTTTGTAACAAAAGAACAGCTACAGGAGATCGTAAAGCAGTTTCCGACACCGTTTCATTTGTATGATGAAAGAGGGATCCGGGAAAATGCGCAGGCAGTGAAACAGGCGTTTTCCTGGAACAAAGGCTATCGGGAGTATTTTGCGGTAAAGGCGGAGCCAAATCCGTTTATTATCCAGATCTTAAAAGAGTATGGCTGCGGCTGCGACTGCTCTTCCCTGACAGAGCTGATGCTCTCCGATGCGCTTGGAATCCGGGGAGAGGGTATTATGTTTTCTTCCAATGAGACGCCGCCTGAGGAGTTTCGCCTGGCGGACAAGCTAGGAGCGGTCATTAACCTGGATGATATTACGCATATTGCGTTTTTAGAAAAGACGATTGGAAAAATACCAGAGACAATTAGTTGCCGCTACAATCCGGGCGGCGTGTACGAGGTCAGCAACGGCATTATGGATCATCCGCAGGATGCAAAGTACGGGTTTACGAAGGAGCAGCTTTTTGAAGGATACAAGATATTAAAGCAAAAGGGTGCGAAACGGTTCGGGCTGCATTCTTTTCTTGTGAGCAATACGGTCACGAATGATTATTACCCGATGCTGGCAAAAACGCTGTTTCAGCTTGCAGTGGAAATTAAGGAAACACTGGGCATTACGATTGATTTTATTAACCTCTCCGGCGGTGTCGGCGTTGCGTATCAGCCGCACGAGACGCCAAATGATATCCGTGTGATCGGGGAAGGCGTACACAAAGCGTTTGATGAAATATTAGTTCCTGCCGGGCTTGGCGATACGGCGATCTATACGGAGATGGGCAGGTTTATGACAGGGCCTTATGGCTGCCTTGTTACAACAGCGGTGCATGAAAAGCATACGTACAAGGATTATATCGGTGTGGATGCATGTGCGGCAAACCTGATGCGTCCGGCGATGTACGGCGCTTATCACCATATTACCGTTATGGGCAAGGAATATGCCGCGTGCGGCAATAAGTATGATATTGTCGGCTCACTGTGTGAAAATAACGACAAATTTGCGGTTGACCGTATGCTGCCGGAAATTGAGATCGGCGACCTTTTGGTCATCCATGATACAGGCGCGCATGGGTTTTCGATGGGCTATAATTATAACGGCAGGCTATGGTCTGCGGAAGTGCTGCTGCAAGAGGACGGCACGCCGAAGCTGATCCGCCGCGCGCAGACGCCGAAAGATTATTTTGCGACCTTTGACTGTTTTGATATTTTAAAAGATATGAAATATGATATGGCATAGACAAACAACGTATTTGGGAAAAGCCTGGCATGTTTGAAACGGAACATGCCAGGCTTTTTCTTAAGTCAGGCAGCTTTGCAGTGCGACTGCCTTGCCTAAAATGCGGACATTTTTCATTTCCTTTTCCACAAATACGCAGTCTTCAAACGCAGAATTCTCCGACTTTAGTATAAGCAGTTTCTTTTCCTTATAATAATACAGCCTTTTTAACACAGCTTCTGAGGAACCGTTAAAAAGCACGGCTGCGATTTCTCCGTTTTCTACCCAGTCCTGCCGGTGGATAAATACGAGGTCACCGTCAAAGATTCTGGCGTTGTTCATGCTGTCTCCGGCTGCTTTCAGGCAAAAATCTGCTGTTATCTGTATGGCTTTGTCATGGACAGAGATGATATTTTTTGGTATCGTGCCGTCTGGGAACAGGCTCCTTTGGCAGCCTGCCGGCTCTGGCTCGTTCCATCCCATTAAATAGGCAGGGGACGTTTCGAGTGCTTCGGATACTTTTAAGATCTTGTCCCGTTTCATATTCGCGATCATGCCGTTTTCCCATTTTCGGACGGTGCTCTTTCCAACGCCGACCATATTGCCCAGTTCTTCCAGTGTAAGACCCTTCTGCGTGCGCAGCTCGTAGATCTTTTTGCCCATATCCATATTTGAACACCTCATTTCATGCCGATTTTCTGTTGCTATTTTTATATAGGCAGATGTGCTGGGCGTGACGCGGTGCATCTTCTTTTTTGCCGCTTTATTATATAATAAATGTGTCGTTTTTGCAACATCTATCTTATTTTATCTCTAAAAAAGTGTCTTAAAAGACAAATGTATATTGACAGTCTCTCTGATATATGGTAGATTAATAGTGTCTTAAATGACACGGAAGGAGATGGATCAGATTGGACAAATATAAACTGGAATATGAAATGAAGACCAGGGGCATCACCATTGAAAAACTGTGTACAGAACTTCATATCAGCCGTTCTGCTTTTTACAGGAAATGCAACGGGATCTCAGAATTTACGCAGGGTGAGATTCAAAGAATTGTGGACTATATCGGCCTGGATTCTCCAATGGGAATTTTTTTTGCAGACAAAGTGTCTGAAAAGACACATCATGCCGCGTCGGTATAACTGGATGTACATAATGCAGAAAACGGCGTATTGTATTACGCAAATTTTTGTGGATTTTGAATTGCTGTTTGGGCATTGTCTATCTCATCAATTTTCAATGTTTTATCGTTACCTCCTTACGCTAACGTTAACAGCAGACGAAAATTCACAAAAATTTGCGTAGTGCAATACTTTGCGTGATATACCAAAGGTGTGTTGTTTTGCCGCCTTTTGTATATAGATGTAACTTGTTCATCGTACGGATGCGGCTGCTGTCACAGCCCATCCGTACAAAGACACATTGCAGCAGGAAGTCCGCTGCAAAAAAAGAGTAGAGGAGGAGATCATGAAGCAAAAATTCATGAAAAAAGCTCTTGCAGTTGTTTTGTCAACGGCTATGACATTTTCTTTGTCATCGATGCAAATACAGACTGCATCAGCGGCGAAAAAGTTTGTCAGCCTGAATACGACGTTTAAGACATTAAAAGTCGGACAGAAATATTCATTGAAGCTGAAAAACAATACGATTAGTTGGAAGGTAAAAAAGGCAGTCAGCACGGATAAGGCAGTTGCCAATGTGTATGCAAAGTCTGCTTCCAATGTTAAGATCAAAGGCAAGAGCACAGGCAGGGCTACGATCCGTGTGAATGTGGAGACTGCCGCAAGAAAGACAAATAACAAAAAGACACTGCGGTGCCGGATTAAGGTTGTACAGGCAGGTTCTGTTACACCGACTCCGTCCCCTGATCCAACACCGACTCCGTCCACACCAGATCCTGCAAAAACAAGCGCGCAGGTGTCTACACAGGCGGAGCTGGATGCGGCACTTGGCAATAAGTCAGTTACAAGCATTACGATCAGCACGACAAGTACAGCATCCTTCAACATCCCGGCAGGCCAGTACAGCAATGTAGACCTGACAGTCAACGCCCCGAACGCAGATGTGGTAAACAACGCAAACTTTAAATCTGTCACAATCAAAGCGATCAAAGCAGACACATGGACAGAAAAGGCAAAAGGCAATACGCTTAAAGTAGATGCGGCAAAAGCACGTGTCGTAGTTGACGAAGCCGCAAATATAGCAGGTATTGTAGTTGCATATGCAAACGCAGATGTAACCATCGTTGTAAACGGTACCGCATCCGGCATTACGGTCAATGCAAAAGCAAAAGTAAGCATTTTAGGAACGACAAAGACAAAAATACCAGTATCCATCGCAGCGGCAGCAGCAGACACTACAGTATCTTCGGTTGTACCGGTGGTTATCCAGGCAGCGGCAAATGCTTCGATCGACCTTGGCGCAGGTGCAGAAGAAAGTACCGTAGAAGTAACGAACAAAGCGGCAACCGTTACGGTAAAGAACAACACAACAAAGAAGATCACAGTGACAAAAGCTGACAAGTCAAAGACCGAAGTATCCGTAAAAGGAAGTACAACAGTGAAGCCTTCGACGTCATCCACAGGCGGCTCGAGCTGGGGCGGCGGTTCAAGCTGGGGCGGCACAGGCTCTGGGTCAGGCTCAGGCGGCACTTATGTACCTACATCTAAGACCGTATCCAACCAGACAGAACTGGATGCCGCACTGAAAAATTCCAGCCTGAAGACGATTACGATCAAAAACGCTACAGGCGAACTGAAAATCGCGGAAGGCACATACAGCAGGATTGACCTGATTGTGGATGCAAAAGACGCGACCATCAGCAACTATGCTACCTTTAAGTCCATCGAGATCCGCAATATCAAGTCAGAGACATGGCATGAGTTTGGTAAACGCAATAAATTCAATGTCAAAGCTCCAAATCCGCATATTGTTGTAGAGGAATCTGCGGTAGTAGACGAATTGAAATTTACGGCTGAAAAGCAGGCGGCTAAATTGAAAGTAAATGGTACAATCAGCAGTGAAATTCTTTGTCAGGGTTCGAAAGACGCAGGCGTTGTAGTGACATTAGGCACGACTGCAAAGATCGAAAAAGGACTTAAGGTCTCCGCAATGGTAGTTAAGATTGTCGGACAGATTGCAGAAAATCTGAAGCTTAAAGTAACGCTTACAACAAAAGAAGCACAGTTGGATTCTGAGGTTCCGGTAGCGGTATCTATGGAAAAGGAAGCATCTGGTGCTAAGATCTGGCTTAGTGAAGATGCTGCGGGCAGTACGTTGGATTATGCAGCAAAAGATATGGAAGTACAGATCAATACAAAAGTCGAGGTAACAACGACAGTAGCCGGAGAAGCAACTGCTGAGGGCGGCAAGATTGAAGCAAATACGAATGGTACCGTAGATGCTGCAACAAATGGAACAGTAGAAGGTTCAGAAAAACTGCCAGATGAGGGTGCTACAATGCCAGATGCACCTGTCGACAGTAATAATGATACAGACAATGACAACGATAATACAGGCAACGGTGATGACAATAATGGAGATAATGAAAATCCAGCTCCAACAGGAGATCCTTCCATTACACTTCAGGCTGCAAAAGTTACATCAGGCTCAAGTGTCGTTGTTGTTGTAACAGCAAGTGCGTTTAAGTTAGGAGAAACAGAAGTTAGCGGTGCTACATTTGCAAATACTGCATCTTGTGGCGGAACAGATTCAACTTCTGCTTCAAACGGTGTTTATACATTTGCAGAAACAGTAACTGGTGAATTGACATTTACAGTGACTGCCGATAATGTTACGTATACTGTAACAGCAACAGTTGGTGAGTTAACAGAAGAAGCTTCTGGACTAACTGCAACTGTAACGGCAAACACTGACTCAGGTGCCAGTCAGAGCTAAAACGAAAACACGGTTTAACTAAAAATCTCAGGGGCGCTGCCTCTGAGATTTTTTATAAGCGGTTAGGTTTCGACCAGGCTGCTTTTCTTTTTCTGGTAAATTTCTTTCACCTTTGCAGCAGAGATTTGATGCTTGGAAGCGATTGCTTTAAAAGCCTGGTCTTGTGTAATGCCCAGATCTAAGATGTCATCAACGCCAAGAAAGATCCCTTGTTCCAAGCCACGTTCCATACCCTCCTCGCGTGCTTCCTCATTCCATATTTCCAGTAAATCTTCAGATATAATATCCAGCTTTTCCTGTTCTTTTTTGCCTTTTGTGCCAGAATCAATATCTTGGGTAAGATCGATAAATTCGGCTAATTTGGATTGCTTTGGTAAATTTTTACAGGAAGGGACGCTGGGATAGAGGATGTGCCTCCCCTGGCTGCGTCCGTTCCAGAATGCTAAGAATCCCTAAGTATCCTGCTGTTACGTTGTGGCTGCGCACGGTCGCGGCACCTAGTTCGCTGCCTGCCGGCAGCTAAAGGTGCCGCTTGGCTGCGCCCCTGGTTGTTTTGCAGAATACTAAGGGCTTCTAAACATTCTTCCAAAGCCGCAGCCAGGGGAGGCACATCCTCTCTCCCGGCTGCTTTTCATAAATGCTACGAAACAAGCGCAATATGGTTAGGCTTGTCTGCCATAAACAAAATCAACCATATGATATAACAGATTCTAGTACAGCGTTGCAGAAATAACAGTGAATACAGTGCACGTTATTTTTGTCAGCACAAGGCGAAGGAAGGAGGCGATGCCGGGTGCATCGTTGACTGACGACAACGCGGTGATGGCGGAAATAGCGGGCGCTGTATTCACTGTTATTTCTACAATGCTGTACTAGGTTGTTTTACATGGAGAACCTGTACAAAATAGTTCCTTGGAAAACGCAAAGCAGATAAAATTCACTCTAGAGCGTGTTTGAAAAATGCTTTCTGTGAGATGTGCTTCACAGTTTGTGGTGAATTTATCCCAAATTTAGGAGTCATAGCGAGCTATGTTGATTAAATTTGGGATAAATTCTCCGCAAAGTGGGGAGTGCAGATCACGGGAATGATTTTTCAAACACGCTCTAGTACAGCGAACAAACCATATCGGGCTCATTTGGCAGCACTTGCGAAGAACAGCCGGGAGAGAGGATGGGTACACTCTGGCGGCGGCTTTGGAAGAATGTTTAGAATTGCTTGGTATTCTGCAAAACAACTAGGGGCGCAGCCAAGCGGCACCGATAGCTTTCGGCGGACAGCCGGAAGCGGACAAGGTGGCGCGACCGGACACAGCCATAACGCAGCAGCAGGATACCTAGCAATTCTTAACATTCTGGAACTGCCGCCGCCAGAGTGTACCCATCCTCTCTCCTGGCGTCCCTTCTTGTAAAAGTTTACCAAAGTAACTCAAACTTGTTCGCTCTAGGATCGGCACACGCTTGCGCTTATGCAGCAGTTTGTTTTTTTCGCCGGAAAACAGTCGTTTATATTCTTCTGCTATATATAAAAGCAGACTTGTAGGCATGTTTTCATTGATACTTGACTGATGTTCTGTCAGTACAATACAACGTTCACGTGCCAACATGCACATATCGTTATACAAGTCAATCGTAAACAAATTTTCCAAAGTGATAATTGCAATGTCATCCTCAGCTCTCCAGCTCCCGTACATGTGCCAGCACCATCATGGCAAGGTGAAACGTCATAGCGTCGTCAAATTTGCGGATGTCCAGCCCCAGTGTTTTTTCGAGACGCTCCAGCCGGTAGACGAGCGTATTGCGGTGCAGGTAGAGCTGTCTGGCGGTTTCGGAGATATTCAGGTTGTTTTCGTAAAATTTCTGAATCGTATTCTGGGTTTCTTCGTCCAGGCTGTCAGGGAGGTGCGCGCCAAATACTTCATGTAAAAAGGTATGGCAGATGTCAGCCGAAAGCTGTGCGATCAGCCTGCCGATGCCAAGCCGTTCGTAGGCGATCGTGTCCCGTTCCGCAAAAAACGTGCGCCGGATTTTCAGGGCGGTAAGCGCTTCCTGGTATATGCGCCCAAGCGCAGAAAAGCTGTCTGCCATCGTGCTGTAGCCGATGTGTGTCTGCAAAAGCGCTTCGGCACGCAGCGTATCGGCAAGTGTCTGTGCAAAAAATTTCAGGCTGGCGGCGATTTGCCCGTTATCTGCGGCGGAGGCTTTTTTGCGTCCTGTCCGGTGGATGCTTTCGCTGGAAGCATCGTGTGCTTTGTATTCTTTTAAAATATTGGACTGATCTTTGACAAGCAGCAGATGCTGCTCGTCCAGCTCACAGCAAAAATCCAGCTTATGGCCTGCGAAAGCATGTTCCAGTAGCTGATAGGCATAGGAATCAGAAAAACCTTCCTGGCATTCGATTACAAAGGCTGTCCAGGCAGTGGGGGACAGCCTGAGTTTTTTTGCCTGGCGGCTGATCTCGGCGGCAGAGAGCGAGCCGGTAACCAGGCTGCGGATAAAGGCTGATTTTGTAACGGATTCTTCCTGGGACTCCAATAGGTTTTTTAACTGGCAGACGGCAAGACGCCCGATCGTAAAGGAATCTGGTGCAAAGTTGGATACGAGCAGTATGTAGGAGAGTGTATCAAAGCTTATGACTTTAAAGTAGTGGAATGCTCCAAGCGACTGGCTGTCTACGTCGGAGCAGATAAAATCGTGGACACTGTCGTCCAGTGAGGCGTCGGTGCCGGTATAGGCAGCCGCGCAGCTTCCGTCCGCGTTGTATAAGATCATTGGAATCCTTGAGATTTCCATAATTTCATCAAGAATTGCCTGGAATTTTTTCATGAATTGCCCTCCGTTTTTTCACTATGTTATCATAAAAAAGAAAGGAAGCCAATACCGGGTTGGTGATATCGGGCTTCCTTTCTTTTTTATTTTATATTCTTTTCGATCGCATTTCTGCTTGCTGTTACAAATTAGTTTGTAATTGTAAGCTCTGTATCATGATCGAATACATGGATCTTTTCTGGATTCAGAGCAAGTGTTACATGGTCGCCAAGGCGTGCGGTTGTAGAAGATTCTACTTTTGCGCTCATATTTGCGCCGCCTACCTGGAAGTAAAGGATTACTTCTGAACCGAGCAGCTCGTATCCGGTTACGTTGGAATCGATCTTTGCTGCATAGTTGCTCATTTCATAATCGGAATCACCCAAATCTTCTGGACGGATACCCATAATGACGGTCTTGCCATTGTAGCCGCCGTCTACCAGCTTCTTTGCTTTTGCAGGCGGCAGTGCGATGGAGAACTTGTCAAAGTTCAAGGTTACGTCAGAACCGCTTACTTTACAGGTAGCATTTACAAAGTTCATCTGCGGAGATCCGATAAATCCTGCTACGAACAGGTTGTTTGGCTGGTTGTATAATTTCTGCGGAGAATCTACCTGCTGTACAATACCGTCTTTTAATACAACGATTCTTGTACCAAGTGTCATAGCCTCTGTCTGGTCATGTGTTACATAGATGATCGTAGCTTTTAATTTGTGGTGAAGAGCAGAGATCTCTGTTCTCATCTGTACTCTGAGCTTTGCATCCAGGTTGGATAACGGCTCATCCATCAGGAATACTTTTGGATTACGTACGATTGCACGTCCCATAGCAACACGCTGTCTTTGTCCACCGGAAAGAGCCTTTGGCTTACGGTCTAATAACTGCTCTAAGTCAAGGATCTTTGCAGCTTCTTTTACTTTTTTATCGATCTCGTCCTTTGGAACTTTTCTCATTTTAAGACCGAAAGCGATATTGTCATATACGGTCATATGCGGATACAGCGCGTAGTTCTGGAAAACCATTGCGATATCTCTGTCTTTTGGCTCTACGTCGTTTACACGTCTGCCGTCGATAATCAGGTCACCGGATGAAATATCTTCCAGGCCGGCAACCATACGAAGTGTTGTAGATTTGCCGCAGCCGGATGGCCCTACAAAGATAATAAATTCCTGATCAGCGATTTCGAGGTTGAAATCCTTTACTGCTTCGAATCCGTTTGGATATTTTTTACAGATGTTTTTCAGTGATACACTTGACATTTTAAAATCCTCCTAAATTTGTATAATCCTATTTTTAAGTCTGAACGGCTGTGTTTTGCGCCAGCCGTTTCACTCTGTCTGCTGTTTACAAGTCATACTATAGCAGATTTGGGGAAAGCTGGCTATAGGGGGATGTTCTAAAGATCTTTGGAGCGGGGATGGGAAATTGACGAAAAAAGGGCGGGCGGCAGAAAAAGTTCGTCAAAATAACAATATTTGAATAAGATTTTGGATAAAATGACGAAAATATTTTAGGGAAGATAAATATTTTCTTTCTGTGCAAAGTGTGGTAAAATAAATGCAGCACTGGAAACAGCAAGAGATTCAGTGAAATATTGGGGAGGAACAGGAAAGATGAAACGCAAAAAAGAGAAGGTCATTTCGATTCGGACAAAGCTGCTCGGCATTATTCTGCCGGTTGTGATAGTGATTGTTACCATACTGGTCGGAATCTCGTACAAAATCTCACGCACGACGGTAGAAAAAGCTGCGCAAAATCTGTTGCAGACGTCGGTAGAAAACCAGGTCAGCGAGATTGAAGCGTGGCTGAACACCAATTTGTCGGCGCTAGGTGCCGTCAAACAGAGCATAGAAACAATGGGATCAATGGGAATGACAGATGACTGGCTACAGCAGCTTTTAAACGGATATTTTGGATACAATAATAATTATCCGCAGGGGCTGTACGTAGCGGATGCTTCTGGAAAGATCATGACGGCGGAAGGCTCGGCAAAGGCAGAGAGCGACCCGGTAAATTCGGTCTGGTACCAGGAAGGGATGAAACGGGTCAATATGGCATTTACAAGCGCATACACCAATGCCCAGGGGGAGGCGCAGATCAGCGCCAGCGGCATTTTAAATGACGGCAGCGGCGAGCTGAAGGTAATCGCCGCGGATTTGTCACTGCAAAAGATCGGCATTATTGTCAGCAGCCTTGTAAGTATGGACCAGGCACAGGCGTTTTTGGTGGACAGTACGGATCTGTCGATTCTGGCGCACCGGGACAGCAGCCTTGTATCGGCAAAGCTGGATGAATCGCAGGATGCGTTTTTAAAAGACGTGGCAGCACGCTTAAAGGAGGACGATTTAAGCACCGTGCAGATTGACGGGAATATGGCTGCCTTTGCGGAGATTACCGGGGCGGACTGGATACTCGTTTCTTATGTTCCGGTAAAAGCGATTTACCGGGATGTCGACCATATCCGCACGTCGATGATTATTGTGGGCGTAATCTGTGTGCTTTTGCTGGCAGTTTTAATCGAACGTGTCGTATATGTGGTAATCCGTCCGATCAAAGGGCTGACAAAAGCGATTACTGCCATGACGGAAGGGGACTTTACGGTCAAGATTCACACACGCAGCAGGGACGAGATCGGGGTGATGGAGCGCAGCATGGAAAAATTTGCACATACGATGTGTGCCATGATCGCTTCGATCCACGACGTTTCCGGCAAGCTGCATGTGCAGGCAGGCAGCAGCAACGATGTCTCCGGGCAGATGTACGACGCGTCGAAAATGCAGAGCGCTTCTATGCGGGAGTTAAACGAAACGGTGGAACAGTTGTCCATATCGGTCAACGAAATCGCCCAGAACGCCACGACGCTTGCAATGGTTGTTGCGGATACGAGGGAAAACAGCGTGCAGGTCAATGAGAAGATGCGCGAGACGGTGGAAGTATCTCAAAAGGGCAAGGCGGATATGCAAAATGTAGGCAGCGCGATGGAGGATATCAACGCGTCGGTCACAAGCTTGCAGCAAGCCATTGACAAAGTAGGGAAAGCTTCGGAAGAGATTACGAACATTACGAATGTAATAGGAAATATTGCAGATGAGACAAACCTCCTTTCACTGAACGCTTCGATTGAGGCGGCAAGAGCCGGAGAAGCCGGACGGGGCTTTGCGGTAGTTGCCACGCAGATCGGCCAGCTTGCCCAGACAAGCGCGGATTCCGTGCACAATATTGAAAAGCTGATTAACGAGATCAACGGGCTTGTCAAAGACGCCGTGTCGCAGGCGGATGACAGCGCGCAAAGCATTACCCACAGCAGCGGGCTTGTAAACGGCGCGTTGCAGACGTTTGACAATATTTTTGACAATGTGGATATGGTCAGCAGGCTGGTACAGGAGATGATTGACCAGGTCGAGCAGGTGGACGGCGTTGCAAGCAATGTGGCGGCGATCTCACAGGAGCAGGCAGCAAGCTCTGAGGAAATCCTTGCCTCTTCCGATACGATGGTGGAACAGGCTAACCATATTACGGGCAACAGCGAAACGGTGGCAAACGGAGCGAAAGAGCTGACCGATTCGGCAGTTGAGCTTGCGCAGCAGATCAAGATGTTCAAGATCGGGGAGGATATGTCATGAAAGAAAGCGGAAATCAGAAAAGAAGGCTGAAAAGCGCGCTCGCAGTCTGCCTTGGCGCAGCGGCAGTTACAGGCGGCTGCGGGAAAGCGTCGGAAGGTACAAAAAAAGATATGAAGATGCTGATTACGATCAGCCAAATGGATACCTTTCGCCAGACGCTGGCAGACGCGGCACAGCAGGCAGCGCAGCAAAAGGGGATTATGCTGGAAATAATGGATGCGCAGGGTGTGGTAGAAAACCAGGTTGACCAGATCCAAAAAGCCGCAAAAGACGGCTATGACGCTGTCCTGTGCGGGGCGATCGATGTGGATACGGCAGTCGAGCTTAAGGCGAGCGCGGGCGACATGCCAATTGTTTTTGTAAACAGCCGTCCAAAAGAACAAAATCTGGAAAAGGATGCCTATATGTATGTAGGATCGGATGATTTTACCGCAGGGGAATTTCAGGCACAGTATGTACTAGACCAGCTTGCCTCCAAAAGCGAGATCAACGTCGTGCTGATCAAAGGCCCGGTCGCGCATTCGGCGACCGCCGGACGTACGAAAGGGGTCAAAAAGACGTTTGCGGCAAGCGGGAAAACAATAAATTATGTATTTGAAGACAACGCAGACTGGTCTGCCGACAAGGCAGAAAAGCTGTTCCGTATATTTTTGCAGACCGGCAGGCAGGCGGACTGCGTGATCTGCAACAATGATGCAATGGCGCTTGGTATTGTCAATGCGTGCAAAAATGCGGGAGTAGATCCGGGAAGCTTGTTGATCCTTGGCGTAGACGCTACGGCAGACGGCTGCGCGGCGATTGAAAACGGGGAAATGGCGTTTAGCGTATACCAGCCGGGGACAGGCCAGGGGCAGGCGGCAGTGGAAGCAGCCGCGGCACTTGTGTCGGGTGCTTCCACAGAGGAATTGGAAGGCGTCTCAGAGGACGGAAAATATGTCTGGGTGCCGTTTGAAAAGGTAGACAAAAATAATGTCTCCAATTATAAACAGTAACAACAATCAGGAAGGAATGGATTGCCATGCGTGTAGGAATGGGATATGATGTGCACAAACTCACAAAAGAGCGAGAGCTGATACTTGGCGGTGTTAAGATCCCGCATACACTTGGGCTGCTTGGGCATTCGGACGCAGACGTAGCGGTACATGCAGTGATGGATGCCCTGCTTGGGGCGGCGGCTCTTGGAGATATCGGAAAGCATTTTCCAGATACCGATCCCGCATACGAAGGAATCAGCAGCATAAAGCTGCTTGGGCAGGTAGGCGGGATGCTGGAAAAGGAGCAGTATTTCATTGAAAATATAGATGTAACGATCGTCGCGCAGCAGCCGAAGCTTATGCCGTATATCACGCAGATGGAACAAAAGATTGCGCAGACACTGCATCTGCAAAAAAACCAGGTCAATGTCAAGGCAACGACAGAAGAAGGGCTTGGATTTACCGGTACGCAGCAGGGGATTGCCGCTTATGCCGTATGCGCGCTTTCTTCAATATATGAAGGCAGCTTTGCCGCGGCGGATTCTGCGGCGCAGGAGGGCTGCTGCTGCCGGCAGAAAAAGGAGTTTCACCAGAAAGGAATGTCAGTAGATCATGAAAATATTTAACACGTTAACGAGGCAGAAGGAGGAATTTATTCCAATCGAAGAGGGGAAGGTACGCATGTATGTCTGCGGGCCTACCGTATACAACCTGATCCATATCGGGAATGCAAGGCCGATGATCGTATTTGATACGTTTCGCAGATATATGGAATATAAAGGCTATAAAGTGAATTATGTATCCAACTTTACGGATGTAGACGACAAGATTATAAAAAAAGCGATTGAGGAAGGGGTGGATGCAGAGGAGATTTCTGGCCGCTATATTGCAGAGTGCAAAAAAGATATGGAAGGGATGAACATTATGCCGGCAACCGTGCATCCGCTTGCGACACAGGAGATTGACGGCATGATTGCGATGATTCAGACGTTGGTGGAAAAGGGATATGCATATGCTGCAAAGGACGGGACGGTTTACTACCGTACCGGGAAATTTGCGTCATATGGAAAGCTGTCCCATAAAAATCTGGACGATTTGCAGGCGGGGCACCGGGATATTCAGGTAACCGGAGAGCTAAAGGAAGACCCGTTTGACTTTGTATTGTGGAAGCCAAAAAAGGAAGGCGAGCCGGCATGGGATTCTCCGTGGGGGCAGGGGCGCCCTGGATGGCATATCGAATGCTCGGTGATGTCCAAAAAATATCTGGGCGAAACGATCGATATCCATGCAGGCGGAGAAGATTTGATCTTTCCGCACCATGAAAATGAGATTGCGCAGTCTGAGGCGGCGAGCGGCAAAGAGTTTTCGCGCTATTGGATGCACAATGGGTTTTTAAACATCAACAACCAGAAAATGTCCAAATCCCTCGGTAATTTCTTTACCGTGCGGGAGATTGCGGAAAAATATGATTTGCAGGTGCTGCGCTTTTTTATGCTGAGCGCACATTACAGAAGCCCGCTGAATTTCAGCGCAGACCTAATGGAGGCGGCAAAAAACGGCTTAGAGAGGATCTGTACCGCGGCGGAACAGTTAGAGCGTCTAAAATCAGCCAGTACAAAAGAAGAGATGCAGGAGCAGGAAGAAGCGCTGTATGCACAGTCTGCGCAGTTCCAGGACAAATTTGAAGCTGCGATGGAAGACGACTGCAATACTGCGGATGCGGTGTCTGCGGTATTTGAGCTGGTAAAATTTATCAATATGCACGTATCGGCAGAGTGTTCCAAGGAATATCTGCAAAAGCTCTATGACAGGCTTGACAATTTGTGCGGCATTCTCGGCATTCATATCCACAAAGAAGAACAGATGTTAGACGCAGAGATTGAAAGCCTGATTGAAGAACGCCAGAATGCCCGGAAAAACAAAGATTTTGCAAGGGCAGACCAGATCAGGGAGGAGCTTTTGCAAAAAGGGATTTTATTAAAAGATACAAGAGAAGGAGTTACGTGGAAACGTGCATAATTGTGAGGAAACAGACAGCCTGGACAGGTGTATCAGGCAAAAATTCGGGTTAGAGCATAAGCAGGCGCAGCTTTATTCGCCGCTGGTGCTTGCCTATATCGGAGACGGGATCTATGAACTGGTCATCCGTACGATTGTGGTAGGGCAGGGAAACCGCCAGGTCAACAAGCTGCACCGTCAGGCAAGCCGCTATGCAAAGGCACAGGCGCAGTCAGAAATGATGGAAACGCTGCTGCCGCTGTTAGGTGAGGAAGAAACCAGTGTCTATATGCGCGGGCGCAATGCTAAGTCGCATACGACTGCAAAAAACGCGTCGGTGAACGATTACCGCCGCGCAACCGGGTTTGAGGCGCTGATGGGATATTTGTATTTGCAGGGAAATATGGAGCGTCTGCTGGAGCTTGTCAAAACGGCGGTGGATCATTATACGCCAAAGGAGCATACAGGGATGGAGGCGCGCAACGCTTATAAATAACTTGTGTACAATCGGGCATAAGCAGGATCATACACAATTAAATAAAGCAGAAAAGGAGCAGGCAGATGGAACGCATCAAAAACGAGAAGCAGGAGCAGACGGCAGAAAGGCACGAACCTGAACACAACCTGCTGCAAATCGAAGGCCGCAACGCTGTCTTAGAGGCGTTTCGCAGCGGGAAGACGATCGATAAGCTGTATGTGTTAGACGGGTGCAAGGACGGGCCAGTGCAGTCAATTTTGCGGGAAGCAAAAAAAGCAGATACAGTGATCCAGTATGTGGAGAAGGAACGGCTGAACCGGATGTCTGAGACAAAAAAGCACCAGGGCGTTATTGCTGCGGCATCCGCCTATGCCTATGCATCGGTAGATGATATCCTTGCCAGGGCGCAGGAAAAAGGGGAAAAGCCTTTTCTTATTGTCTTAGACGGGATTGAAGACCCCCATAATCTGGGCGCGATTATAAGGACAGCAAATCTTGCCGGGGCGCATGGCGTGCTGATTCCAAAACGGCGCGCCGCCGGGCTGACGGCAACGGTCGCAAAGGCGTCTGCGGGCGCGTTAAACTATACGCCTGTTGCAAAGGTGACAAACATAAGCCAGACGATCCGCGAGCTGAAACAGCGCGGCATTTGGTTCGTCTGTGCGGATATGGAAGGGGAGCTGATGTACCGCCACGATTTGACCGGGGCAGTCGGGCTGGTTATCGGAAACGAGGGCGAAGGTGTCAGCAGGCTTGTAAAAGAACAGTGTGATTTTACAGCTTCGATCCCGATGAAAGGGGATATTGATTCTTTAAATGCATCGGCGGCAGCGGCGGTGCTTGCCTATGAGATCGTCAGGCAGAGACTGGAATAAAGAAGGATATAAAATCAAAACATGCTACAGGAAAAATACAGGGATGTATCGGATGAACAACTGATTGCCCAGCTTCGGGACGGGCAGACAGAAGTGATGGATTATTTGATGGAAAAGTATAAAAATCTGGTGCGCAAGCGTGCAAACGCGCTGTACTTAATCGGCGGTGAGACCGAAGACCTGATCCAGGAGGGCATGATCGGGCTGTTTAAGGCAGTGCAGGACTATCGCCTGGACAAGGACGCGACGTTTTACCATTTTGCGGAGCTGTGTATTAACAGGCAGATGTATACCGCGGTAGAAGCCTCGCAGCGGAAAAAGCATACGCCGTTAAATTCGTATATTTCTTTAAATACAGGCGGCGAAGGGGAAGAAGGCGTGTACCTGGAAACAGGGGAACATCTGCGCACGCTCGACCCGGAAGCGCTGTTTATCAGCCAGGAAAATGTCAGGCTGCTGTTAAAGCAGGCAAATGAAAGGTTAAGCCGCATGGAGCGCCAGGTGCTTGCGCTGTACTTAGAAGGGATGAATTACCATCAGATCGCTGCGCAGATGGGCAAGACGCCAAAGGCAGTCGACAACGCGCTGCAGCGAATCCGGGGAAAGATCCGCTAAGATTTTGCAATTCACTCTTTTGGAAATGGAAGGAATATGATATAATGCTGTGCAGGTGCCTGTCTGTATGCCGCTTGCAGCAGGCAGGCGCAAAAAATCAGAAAAAATTTTAAAGGAGATGCTAAAAGAATGAAAGCATATGGAACAAAAAATCGGGAAGAGCTTTTGGCATTAAAGGCGGAGCTGGAACAGCAGTTTCAAACCGAAGAGGCGAAAGGCCATTCCTTTAATATGGCGAGAGGAAAGCCGGGCGCTTCCCAGTTGGCAATCTCAATGCCGCTGCTGGATGCGATCAACGGTAATTCCGATATGAATACGCTGCTTGGGAACGATACGAGAAACTACGGAGACTGGGACGGGATTGGCGAGTGCAGGCGCATGATGGCTGGGATGCTGGGCGTGCAAAAGGACAATGTGATTATCTGCGGCAATTCCAGCCTGAATATTATGTATGACACGATTGTGCGTTCCGTGGCAAAAGGCGTGAACGGTTCGACGCCGTGGTGCAAGCTGGATAAAGTGAAATTTTTATGTCCGGTTCCTGGTTATGACAGGCATTTTAAAATTACGGAGCTGTTTGATATCGAGATGGTCAACATTCCTTTGTATGAGGACGGCCCGGATATGGATCTAGTAGAACAGTATGTCAATCACGATCCTTCCGTGAAGGGAATCTGGTGCGTGCCAAAATATTCCAATCCGACAGGAATCTCTTATTCCGACGAGGTTGTAAGACGGTTCGCCAATTTAAAGCCAAAGGCAGAAGATTTTAGAATTTTTTGGGATAATGCATATTGTATCCACCATATTTACCACGATGTGCAGGATGAAATTTTAAACATATTGGAAGAATGTGAAAAAGCCGGGAATCCGAATATGGTATATATCTTTGCTTCCACGTCCAAAATAAGCTTTCCTGGCTCTGGCGTGTCCGCGATTGCGACTTCGCTGGAAAATATGGATTACATTAAAAAATTTATGACGACGCAGATTATCGGCCACGATAAGATTAACCAGCTTCGCCATGTCCGTTTTTTCAAAAACATTGACGGATTAAAAGAACATATGAAAAAACATGCAGATATTCTGCGCCCTAAATTTGAAGCGGTGCTTTCCATTTTGGAATCAGAGCTGGACGGGCTTGAGATCGGGAGCTGGACAAAGCCAAGGGGCGGGTATTTTATTTCGTTTGAGTCGCTGCCTGGCTGTGCAAAAGCAATCGTCGCAAAATGCAAGCAGCTCGGCATGGTGCTTACAGACGCAGGAGCAACCTACCCATATGGAAAAGACCCTGCGGATTCCAATATCCGCATTGCGCCTTCTTTCCCGACACCAGAAGAAATGGTTGAGGCAACGAAGCTTTTTGTGCTGTGTGTAAAGCTGGCTTCGGTGGAGAAGCTGTTAAGTGAAATGGGGGCGGAGCTTTAGGCTGCCTACTGGAATGCTGTGGATGTGCGTGGTTGCGGTAGCTAGTATTACAGTGAAATTGATTTGCTTCATTTTCTTATGGAGGGACGCCGGGAGAGGGGATTGGCATACCCTGGCGGCGTCCGTTCCAGAATGGTAAGAAGCCCTAGGTATTCTGCTGGAACGCTGTGGCTGTGTCCGGTCGCGGCACCTAGTTCGCTTCCTGCTGGCAGCTAAAGGTGCCGCTTGGCTGCGCCCCTGGGTTTTTGCAGAATACCAAGGGCTTCTAACCATTCTTCCAAAGCCGCCGCCAGGGTATGCCAATCCCCTCTCCCGGCTGTGCTTCGTAAGTGCTGCCAAACAGACCCGATATGTTTTGATTTGTTCGCTTTAGTTCGCTTGGCGATGCCCCTGGTTTTCGCGCAGCCTGCTAAGCGCTCCGAACATTTTTCCGACGTCTCAGAGAGCCTGTTCCGCTCTCCCTTCCTCCAACTAATTTTTCAAAGCTCAAATAAAAGCCAAAAGACGCAATGTACCACTTATTTTGCAACACTTGCGAAAACCAGCCGGGAGAGGGAATTGGCACGCCCTGGCGGCGGCTTTGGAAGAATGATTAGAAGCCCTTGGCATCCTGCGGGGAAACTAGGGGCGCAGCCAAGCGGCACCTTTAGCTGCCAGCAGGCAGCGAACTAGGTGCCGCGACCGGACGCAGCCACAGCGTTCCAGCAGGATGCTTAGGGCTTCTTATCATTCTTCCAAAGCCGCCGCCAGGGCGTGCCAATCCCCTCTCCCAGCGTCCCACATGTACAAAAAAACTGAAACAAGCCACTTTAAACAGGCAAAAATTCCGCCCTACGTTTTTTAAACACCGTATAATAAGAAAATCCGCAGCTCTTCAACAATCCCGCGACCTTCTCAAACGCATAGGCGACATGTTCCGGCTGGTGTGCATCCGCGCCGAGTGTCACAATCTCGCCGCCGAGTGCGCGGTATCGCTTTAAAATATCCTCACATGGATTTGGATGCCCAAGCCCGTATTTAAAGCCGGCAGTATTTACTTCAATCCCTTTCCCAAGCGAAATCAGCTTTTTTAGCACGGCATCGATTACATCCGCATATTTTTCATACGTATAAAAGGCGTTTTTATTCGGCCCGTAGCGGACGACGTAGTCGATATGCCCATAGACGTCAAAGTCTTTAAAGGCATTGATATTTTCAAGAATCGATACAAAATATTCCCGATATGCCTCCTCTTCGCTGCGTCCCTCATAATAAGAAGCGTAGTAAGGGTCTTTTCCATGTACGACATGCGAAGAGCCGATGACAAAATCAAAGGGGAAGGTGTTTAACAGTTCGGCATGTTTTGGCGCAAGGTGCGGCTGCAAGCCGAGTTCTATACCGCATAAAACGGGCAGCCGGTCTTTATATTGCTGTTGCAGGCGGGCAATAGCGGCTTTGTACTGCGGCGGGTCAAATTCAAATACCGTTTTGCTTTGCGGGTCTTTCGGATAGTCGTAATCCATATGGTCGGTGAAGCAGATGCCGCTTAAGCCTTTTGAAACGGCTGCGTCAATCATGGATGCGGGTGAGCTTGTGCAGTCGCCCGAAAAGCTGCTGTGCATATGTGTATCCCAATACATTTGTAAGCTCCTTTCTTCAAACACGTTCTAACTACAGCGAACAAACAAAACCATCTTGAGATTGTTTAGTAGTATTTAGGAGGCACATCCTCTTTCCCGGCGTCCCTTTCTGTAAAAATATACCAAAGCGGTTCAAATTTGTTCGCTCTATATAGCTGACACGGCTATTTTACTGCATTTTGGGCAGGCAAAGCAAGCAAAATAGCAGGTTTTTCCTGTTTCATAAATTTTTATAAAAAAAAATATAAAAAGTGCAGAATGCTACTTGAAATTTTACAAAAGATTGGTTAAAATAGGTAATAGCTTGGGTATATTATCCAAACAAGTATATCCAAATAGATAAAATATTTCAAATAATGTTTAGGAGGAAATCAAACATGGCAGTAAGAGTAGCGATCAATGGTTTTGGCCGTATCGGCCGTCTTGCATTCAGACAGATGTTCGGAGCAGAAGGGTATGAAGTTGTTGCAATCAACGACCTGACAAGCCCGGCAATGTTAGCACATCTGTTAAAGTATGATTCTTCACAGGGCAAATACGAACTGGCTGACAAAGTATCTGCTGGCGAAGATTCTATCACAGTTGACGGCAAGGAAATCAAGATCTACGCATTCCCGGATGCAAATAATTGTCCTTGGGGCGAATTAAAGGTTGACGTTGTATTAGAATGCTCTGGCTTCTATACAAGCAAAGCAAAAGCAGAAGCTCATATCAACGCAGGCGCTCGCAAAGTTGTTATTTCTGCACCGGCTGGAAACGACCTTCCTACAATCGTATTTAACGTAAACCATGAGACACTGAAAGCTTCTGATACAATTATCTCAGCAGCTTCCTGTACAACAAACTGCCTGGCACCAATGGCTGACGCTCTGAACAAATATGCTCCGGTTCAGTCTGGTATCATGGTAACGATCCATGCTTACACAGGTGATCAGATGACTCTTGACGGCCCACAGAGAAAAGGCGATTTAAGACGTTCACGTGCAGCAGCAGTGAATATCGTTCCAAACTCTACCGGTGCTGCAAAGGCAATCGGCCTTGTTATTCCAGAATTGAACGGCAAGCTGATCGGTTCTGCACAGCGTGTTCCTACACCAACAGGTTCTACAACGATCTTAACAGCAGTAGTAAATAAGGCTGACGTTACTGTAGACGGCATCAATGCCGCTATGAAGGCAGCAGCAAATGAATCTTTCGGATACAATGAAGATGAAATCGTATCTTCTGATATCGTAGGCATGAGATTCGGTTCTCTGTTTGATGCTACACAGACAATGGTTAGCAAAATATCTGATGATCAGTACGAAGTACAGGTAGTTTCCTGGTATGACAATGAGAATTCTTATACTTCTCAGATGGTTCGTACGATCAAATATTTCTCAGAATTAGCATAATTATAGGACAATCTATCAGTAAGACTCAACAAAGGGTCCGGTCGAAAAGGACCGGACTCTTGTTATGTAAAATCAGGTTTGGAGGAAAAACAAATGGGTTTAAATAAAAAGTCCGTAGATGACATCAACGTAGCAGGTAAAAAAGTACTTTGCAGATGCGATTTTAACGTACCGTTAAAAGAAGGCGCAATTACAGATGAAAACCGTCTTGTAGCAGCGCTTCCTACGATTAAGAAGCTGATCGCTGACGGCGGAAAAGTGATTCTTTGCTCCCATCTTGGCAAGCCAAAGGGAGAGCCAAAGCCGGAATTATCGCTTGCTCCGGTAGCAAAAAGACTGTCTGAGCTGTTAGGACAGGAAGTGAAATTTGCAGCGGATAACGAAGTCGTAGGCGCAAATGCAAAAGCAGCCGTAGAAGCAATGAAAGACGGCGATGTGATCTTACTGGAAAATACCCGTTACCGCAAAGAAGAGACAAAAAATGGCGAAGAGTTCAGCAAAGACCTGGCTTCTTTATGCGATGTATTTGTAAATGACGCATTTGGTACCGCACATCGTGCACACTGCTCAAACGTAGGTGTTGCACAGCTTGTGGATACCGCAGTCGTTGGCTACTTAATGCAAAAAGAGATCGATTTCCTTGGAAACGCAGTGGAAAGCCCGGTTCGTCCGTTTGTAGCGATTCTTGGCGGTGCAAAAGTAGCAGACAAGTTAAATGTCATTGACAACTTATTGGAAAAATGTGATACGCTGATTATCGGCGGCGGCATGGCTTATACATTCTTAAAAGCACAGGGCAACGAAATCGGTACTTCCCTCGTAGACGATTCCAAAGTGGATTACTGCAAGGAAATGATCGCAAAGGCAGAAAAGCTTGGCAAGAAGCTGCTGCTTCCGGTTGACGCTGTTACCATTAAGGAATTCCCAAATCCAATCGACGCTTCGGTAGAAACACAAATCTGTGATTCCAATGCAATGCCTGCTGACAGACAGGGCTGCGATATCGGGCCAAAAACACAGGCTATGTTTGCCGACGCAGTAAAATCTGCAAAGACGGTCGTATGGAATGGGCCGATGGGCGTATTTGAAAACCCGACACTTGCAGAAGGCACGATTGCAGTAGCAAAAGCACTGGCTGAGACAGACGCAACGACCATTATCGGCGGCGGTGACTCTGCTGCGGCTGTAAATACACTTGGATACGGCGACAAGATGTCCCATATTTCCACAGGCGGCGGCGCTTCCCTGGAATTTTTAGAGGGCAAGGAGCTTCCTGGCGTAGCAGCAGCAAATGACAAATAAAAAATCTGAGAGGGATGGATTTATGGCAAGAAAGAAAATCGTAGCCGGCAACTGGAAAATGAATATGACACCAAGCCAGGCTGTAAAATTAGTCGAAGAATTAAAACCGCTTGTAGCAAGTGATGATGTGGAAGTTGTTTACTGTGTGCCTGCAATCGATATTGTACCGGTTGTAGAAGCAGTGAAGGGCACAAATGTAGCAGTTGGCGCAGAAAATATGTACTATGAAGACAAAGGCGCTTATACAGGCGAGATCTCTGCGGAAATGTTAGTAGACGCAGGCGTAAAATATGTCATTATCGGACATTCTGAAAGACGTGATTATTTTAGCGAATGCGACTGTATGTTAAATAAAAAAGTGAAAAAAGCGCTGGAACACAACCTTACGCCAATCCTTTGCTGCGGCGAGACTTTGGAACAGAGGGAAATGGGCATTACGCTTGACTGGATTCGTATGCAGATCAAGTCAGACTTAAAAGACATTACAGCGCAGCAGGTGGCATCCCTTGTCATCGCATATGAGCCAATCTGGGCGATCGGTACAGGCAAGACAGCAACTTCTGACCAGGCACAGGAAGTATGCGGCGCGATCCGTGCATGTATTGCAGAAATGTACGATCAGGCAACGGCAGACGCAGTACGTATCCAGTACGGCGGTTCGGTAAACGCAGCAAATGCGGCAGAACTGTTTGGCAAACCGGATATTGACGGCGGGCTTGTAGGCGGCGCAAGCTTAAAGGCTGATTTTGGAAAAATTGTAAATTATAAATAAGAAAATCGGATAGAATCATATGTTAGAAGCTGCCGCAAAATAGAGGACTTGTTATTTTGCGGCAGTTTTTTAACGGAAAAAGGCGCAAACAAAAAAATCTGCCGTCGGCAGATATTTTTGCTGTGAATAATCAAATTCTGTATGTCAAATATGCATGTATAATTTTAGCAATATATCACATCATAATGTACATTTGCAAACCGTATATTGATTAATGCACATTGTCCGTTTAACTTATTTGATTACAGTTACATTGGTAGCCTGCGGTCCTTTTGCACCTTCAGTTACTTCAAATTCTACAGAAGCGCCTTCTTCCAAAGACTTAAAGCCTTCCATATTCAGGCCGGAAAAATGTACAAATACATCTTTGCCTTCTTCATCTGTAATGAAGCCGTAACCTTTCTGATTGTTAAACCATTTTACTGTACCTTTGTTCATAACAGTACCTCCAAGATCATATTAGCTGTCTTCAGCGAATGTGCCGTTTTCAGCCTACGCATACGATAGCATAAAAAAAAAGAAAAGTAAAGCGAAAATCAGGTCAAATTTCCGAAAAAACGACTTTATTTCGATTTAAGAAGTTTATTGTAAACTTTTCCCAATCTCTCTCGAAACTTTTGTCGGGTATAAACATCCGGTAGGAGACGCCGGTAGTAAGAATAAGCTGTTCTTTTTGATACAAAATATTCATATAAGCCGCAAGGATATCTGCGGGTGCAATCGGTGTGCCAGAAGCCTGTATTGTTTTTTGCAGGTTCGAAGGAGAGAGCATCAGTACAAATTTAAAAGCAGTCGGCGCGGACTTGCCTTTGATTAATTCAAAAAAGACCGGACGCAGCCTGCCGTACGGCATATAGGTAAGTCCCTCGAGCTGTTGGACGGATCGTTCGTCCTCAGAAAAAAACGATGGATTTAACCTGCCGTCGATGTCGTAGTGGACGGCTGCGTGGATCGAAGCTTCTGACAGCAGAAAATGGTCAAACAGTTCACTGCGCAGGAGCAGATGCATAAATTCTTTTTTTTCGGTTAGCTGAAATGCCTTCATAAGTCATAATCCCCCTGAAATAGTGATAGTTTTATTATAGGGGATATCGTTGATTTTACAAGTAAATTCGAAAAAAGAATTGAAAATCATCCCAAATCAGGATATCATAGTAGGGAAAACAATTTTTTGACATAAATTAAAATGCATCAGATCAAAAGCAGAAGGGATAAGATCATATGAAACGAAACGGGTTATATGGCAGAAGGTGCCTGGCTGTGGGCCTGCTGGTTGTGGTGTTAAACGGGGCGCTGTCTGGCTGCGCGATGCCGGAGGATTTTGCGGGCATTCTCCGCCCGGTGGAGGAAGTCGTCAGTACCGTCCGTCAGAATATGGAGCTGCGCCAGCAGATGAATGCGCTGGAGCTTCCAAAGGATGTGGAAAGTATTTCGTCGGGCAGGTACGCGTATGAGACACTGCCAGCCGAGGAGAAAATAATATATGACCAGATGCTTGATGCGGTCATGAACCATGAGGAGGAGGTGACGCTTTCTACCTCAGACGGACGGCGGCTGGAGGATATTTTTAACTGTGTCAAGGCTGACCACGGCGGGCTGTTCTGGGTCGAGAGCTTTCGCTATACCCAGTACCAGAGAAACGGGCATACGGAAGTGATGTCGTTTGCGCCGAATTATATTATGACAAAGAGCGAACGGGCGGATATGCAGAAAAAAATTGATCGGAGGGCGAAAAATTATTTTAAGGGACTGACAAACGGTACCGATGATTATGAAAAAGTAAAAACGATCTACCGCAGGCTGATCCAAAAGGTAGACTACAATATGGATTCTAAAAACAATCAAAATATTATCAGCGTTTTTATTGGAAAGGAGACGGTATGCCAGGGGTATGCAAGCGCCATGCAGTATCTTTTGGAAAAGCTTGATATCCCATGTGTGATTGTAACCGGCATGGCAAAGGGCGGGCCCCATGCATGGAACCTCGTGCAAATCGACGGGGAATGGTATTATATCGATGCGACCTGGGGAAACTCTAAATATCACGACGATGAAGAAAATGATGTAAAATATGTGGAATACGATTATTTGAACATTACGACAAAGGAAATGCTGCAAGACCACAGCCCACAGGTAAAGTTTGCGCTGCCGGAATGCACGGCGCTTGAAAACAATTATTTTGTAAAGGAAGATAAATACTTTACATCCTTAGACGAAGCGTCCATCGCAAAGCTTGGAAGTATTTTCAGGCGTGCATATAAAAAAGGAAAAAATAATATATCGGTCAAATTCAGCAGCAGGGAGCTGTGCGCGCAGGCAAAGGAATATTTTCTGACGCAGTACCATATCAGCGATTATTGCGACGGGCTGGAGACGGTCTATTATAAGACCGATATGCAGATGAATATTTTTGTTGTCATTTTTCCATAAGCGGTATGAAATTTCCTCCAAAATATATTTACAAAATGTGATTTTAATGTTATTATCATGTGGTAATGAATACTATGTAAAAATGAGATGAATAATAGATATTGACATATAGGAAATAATTGTAAGGAATTGAGGAGGAAGCTATGGGTTATAAGATTATTGTAGACAGTTGCGGGGAGTTGCCGAACGAGTGGAAGCAGGACGCCAGGTTTGCGTCTGTGCCACTGGAGCTGGATGTGGACGACTATCATGTTGTAGACGACGAAAGCTTTTGCCAGAAAGAGTTTTTGCAAAAGGTAAAGGAAAGCCCAAACAGCCCAAAGTCTGCATGTCCTTCGCCGCAGAAATATTATGATGCCTTTTTATCGGAGGCAGAGCATATTTATACAGTAACGCTTTCGTCGCATTTAAGCGGTTCCTACAACAGTGCACAGACAGCGGCGCAGATGTTTACAGGCGATTTTCCAGATAAGAAAGTGCATGTGTTTGATTCCTGTTCCGCTTCGGTCGGAGAGACTTTGATTGCGCTTAAAATCCAGGAGATGGAGGAAGCTGGATGTACATTTGAAGAGACGGTAGCAAAGGTACAGCAATATATTGCGGGCCAGCAGACGTTTTTTGTATTGGAAACACTGGAAACGCTGCGCAAAAACGGGCGCCTTAGCAACCTCAAGGCATTTGTGGCGAACGTACTAAACATTAAGCCGGTGATGGGCGCGACTCCTGAGGGACAGATCTGCCAGTTGGCACAGGCGCAGGGCACAAATAAGGCGTTGGAGCGGATGGTGCGGGAGATTAAAAACCGTACCAAAAACCAGGAGGAACGCATTCTTGCGATTGCGCACTGCAACTGCCCGCAGCGGGCACAGCGCGTCAGGGAGCGGATTGAAAAGCTGATGCATTTTAAAAAAATACTTATTTTGGATACGGCAGGGGTCAGCAGCATGTATGCAAACGACGGCGGCGTGATTGTAGCTGTTTAATTTCTGCTGGTTCTGTCTGAAGGAAAGTGTATCAGGGAGCTGTCTTAGTCAGCTCCTTTTTTTTGCTTGTTGCTTGAAAGAAAAACGAGCTTGTGGTATCTTTATATCAGGAATAGTTGACGGAGGGATCATATGGACCGGATTGTAGCAAAGATTTTAATGTACGGGGACATGCCAAAGGATTCGATTTTAATGGAGCTTGGCAGAATTTGTACCGATTTGCGCGAAGACAAAAAAACAAAGGAAAAGCTGATAAAACGGGTATACCGGCAGGTCAAGCGCCTGCTCGTGCTTGCGACGGATTATGGGTTTGATCAAAATTTATGGCAGGATTATCTTACTTTTTTGCTGATTACCAATGAAAATCCGTTCAGCATCACGTGTGAGAAAGTAGGCGCGAATGAAGGCAGCGTAAATTATTTTGCAAAAAGTGATTTTCAGGCGTTTATGCAGTTGTTTCATTATGATTTTGGCTGGATCGAGCAGAAGCTAAAAATCGACTGCTTTTCACGGCTGTCGGATTATCAGGCGATCGGCAAGACCGAGCTTATGTACAATAAAAATGTCAGTGAAAAGGTGCGTGCCTTAAGCGGCAGGCTTCGGACGGCGGCGGATGAAGATCAGTTTTTTACGTATGTCACGGATTTTTATAAAGCATACGGGGTCGGGATGTTCGGGCTGAACAAGGCATTTCGTATTTCGTCTGAAAACGGGCGCGGTGTCGTGTTCCATCCGATTAACAATATGGACAAGGTTCTGCTTGACGACCTGATCGGATACGAGATTCAAAAGAAAAAGCTGGTGGACAATACGCGCGCATTTGTGCAGGGGTTAAAGGCGAACAACGTCCTGTTGTTTGGAGACAGCGGCACCGGCAAATCAACGAGCATTAAGGCGGTGATTAACGAATTTTATGACCAGGGGCTTCGGATGATCGAGATCTACAAGCATCAGTTTCAGGATTTGTCCAATGTGATCGCACAGATTAAAAACCGCAACTACCGTTTTATTATCTATATGGATGACCTGTCTTTTGAAGAGTTTGAGATTGAGTATAAATTTTTAAAAGCGGTCATTGAAGGCGGCGTTGAGACAAAGCCGGAAAATATACTGATCTACGCGACTTCTAACCGCAGGCATCTGATTAAGGAGACGTGGAATGACCGTGATGATATCAAGATACAAAACGGGATGCACCAGTCGGATACGATGGAAGAAAAACTTTCGCTTGTAAACCGTTTTGGCGTAACGATTAACTATTCCAAACCAAGCCAGAAAGAATATTTTCAGATTGTGATCGGGCTTGCGCGCAGGGCGGGCATTACGATGTGTGACGAACAGCTTCGTATGGAAGCAAACCGCTGGGAATTAAGCCACGGCGGTATTTCCGGCCGTACCGCACAGCAGTTTGTGAACTATCTGCTGGGGGCTGCAAAGGAGGAGTAACAGGAAGAAAGCGAGGTTTCTTATGGGTGAATTGGAAGATAAGAAATTAAGTACTGCGGAAACAGAGGTTCCAAAAAAAAGAGATTATGAAAAAGAACTGATTGCGATTATCAAGAGCGGGGAACCGCCGCAGGCGATCCGTAAGAAGCTGGAAGATTATCATGAAAATGATATTGCGTCGGTATGGGAAGACCTGACAAAAGACGAGCGCTTAAAAGTCTACCGGCTGCTTGGCAATGATACGGTATCTGAGATATTTACGTATCTTGGAGATGATGTCAGCCGTTATCTCGAAGAGCTGGGCATGGAAAACGCGGCGGATATTTTGGAATCGATGGATGCTGACGATGCGGTGGACATCCTGGATGAAATGGAGGATGAAAAATCAGACCAGTTTATCCGGCTGATGGACGAAGAGGCGAGACATGATATCGGCTTGATCCAGTCTTATGAAGACGATGAGATCGGCAGCAAAATGACGACAAATTTTATCGTCATCGAAAGAGGGCTGACCATACCGGGGGCAATGAAAGAGCTGGTCAAGCAGGCGGCAGACAACGACAATATTTCCACGATCTATGTCGTCGACAAAAACGAATGCTTCTGTGGGGCAGTGGACTTAAAAGACCTGATTATCGCACGCAAATATATGGCACTGGAAGATTTGATCACAACGTCGTTTCCGTATGTGTATGCCAAAGAAACGATAGACGACTGTATCGAAGAATTAAAAGACTATTCCGAAGATTCGATCCCGGTGCTGGATTATGATAAAAAAATACTTGGCGTCATTACTGCGCAGGATATTGTAGAAGTCGTGGACGAAGAGATGGGTGAGGATTACGCAAGGCTTGCCGGGCTGACGGCAGAGGAGGATTTAAACGAGCCGCTGCTTGAAAGTATGAAAAAGCGGATTCCGTGGCTTGCGGTGCTGCTGGCGCTCAGCCTGGTCGTTTCTGCGGTTGTCGGCATTTTTGAACAAGTCGTATCCCAGCTTACGCTGGTAGTCAGCTTTCAGTCGCTGATTCTTGGCATGGCTGGAAATGCAGGCACGCAGTCTTTGGCGGTTACGATCCGCGTGCTGATGGATGAAAACCTGACCGGAGGGCAGAAGCTGCACCTGATGTTTAAAGAAATGCGCGTCGGGTTAGTCAACGGGTTTTTGCTTGGCGTGCTTTCCATGATTTTTATAGGCGTTTATATTGAGCTGGCAAAAGGCAGGGGGTTTGCGTTCAGCTTTGCGGTCAGTGCGTGTATCGGATGTTCCCTTATGGTTGCAATGTTGATTTCAAGCATTATGGGGACGGTGATCCCGATGCTGTTCCATAAAATCAAAGTAGACCCAGCGGTTGCGTCAGGCCCGTTAATTACAACGGTCAATGACCTTGTCGCCGTCGTGGCTTATTATGGGCTGGCATGGATTTTGCTGATTAACGTGCTGCGGCTTGCAGGGTGAGTGAAAGGGATGAGGAAACAACATGGAATTTACGAAAGAGCAAAAGGAGCGGTATGCACGCCATCTGATCCTGGAGGAAGTGGGGACAGACGGACAGGAAAAACTGTTTCAAGCGAAAGTATGCCTGATTGGAGCCGGAGGGCTTGGCTCTGCGGCAGCGCTGTATCTTGCCGCGGCAGGCGTTGGCACAATCGGGATTGTGGATTCAGACGACGTGGATCTGTCTAACTTGCAGCGGCAGATCCTGCATGGGGATGCGGATCTGGGCGTTAAAAAAGTGCGGTCAGCAGAACAGTCGCTGCATCGTATCAATCCGAAGCTGAAGGTTTTGACTTATCCGGTATACGCAGACAGGGAAAATATAAAGGATCTGATTCAGGAGTATGACTTTGTGATCGACGCAGCAGATAATTTTCCGACCAAATTTCTGATTAACGATGCCTGTGTGCAGGCAAAAAAGCCGTTTGTACATGCAGGGGTCATCCGCTTCCAGGGACAGCTTATGACCTATGTTCCGGGCAGAGGACCATGCTACCGCTGCATTTTTAAAGATCCTCCGCCAAAGGAAGCTGTGCCGTCAGCAAAACAGGCGGGAATTTTCGGGGCAGTCTGCGGCGTGGTCGGCAGCCTTGAGGCGATGGAGGCGGTAAAATATATTCTGGGCGCCGGAGAACTGCTGACAGGAAAAATGCTGGTCTATGACGGGCTGCGGGCGCAGTTTCGTACGGTAAAGCTGCCGGAGCGTGTGGGGGACTGTGCGGTATGTGGAAGGCATTGTTTAAGCGATGCCGTGGTCCTTGAGGATCTCGTATCGCAGACCGGGTGCAGTATGCAGGAAGCAGAAAAGTTTCTGCGGGATTTTGACCGTTGACGGTGGCAGAGGGGCTTTTTGCAACGGCAGCAGCGCTGTTTGCGGCGACGTGTATTTTGGCATGGTGCACGAGAAGGCGGACGCGAAAAGTAATGGAGCATATGAATGCGATGCTGGAAGCGGCAATGGACGGCACATTTGTGGAGAGTGTATACGATGAAAGTATGCTTTCTTCGGTAGAGACGAAGCTGGCGCATTACCTGTCAGCCTCGGCGGTGTCTGCAAGAAACCTGACACAGGAAAAGGAGAAGGTCAAGAAGCTGGTTACCGATATTTCCCACCAGACAAAGACGCCGATTGCGAACCTGCTGCTGTATGCGCAGATGCTGGAGGAAAAGGAGCTGCCAGAGGAAGCGCAGGCGTTTGTACAGGAGCTAAACCGCCAGGCTGCGAAGCTTCATTTTTTAATTGTTTCACTTGTAAAGGCTTCGCGGTTAGAAACGGGGATGTTTGTGCTGCATCCAAGATGGGGTA
Organism: Eubacteriaceae bacterium; assembly: GCA_910574915.1. Taxonomy (GTDB): domain Bacteria; phylum Bacillota; class Clostridia; order Lachnospirales; family Lachnospiraceae; genus Eubacterium_J. The sequence goes on along the minus strand of CAJTCR010000014.1, from coordinate 14,409 downwards.
TGGTTGAGCCTTTGCTACAGCAGGTGCTAAGCCAGACTGCGGCAAAGGCAGAGCGTAAAGGCCAAATAATCGAGTATGAGCAAACGGGCTGCTATGCCAGCTTTGACCCCAAATGGACGGAGGAAGCAATTTACAATATTGTTGACAACGCGGTAAAATATACGCCGGCAGGCGGGACGATTAAAATCGCGGTAAAATATACAGAACTGTTTGTAAGGATTGAAATATCGGATACAGGCATCGGCATTACGGAAGAGGATACGCCTAAGATTTTTCACCGGTTTTACCGGGGCAGCGGCGCCAGTGGAGAAGAAGGCGTAGGGATCGGGCTGTACCTTGCCAGGCAGATTATTATGGAGGAAAACGGCTATATTAAGGTGAGGTCTGCGGCAGGAGAAGGCAGTACCTTTATGGTTTACCTTCCGACCAGGGGAGGGGAAGGATGGATGCAGGAGGATAAGAGATGAAAACAATTATCGTAGTCGAGGATGACGAGGCGCTTTGCAGAGGAATCTGCATGGCGTTAAAGTCCGAAGGGCTTTCTTTTCTGCCGTGCGGCACGTTAAAAAAAGCGAGGGATCTGTTAAAACAGGGAGGTTGCAGTCTGGTTTTGCTGGATATCAACCTGCCGGATGGGAACGGCATGGAGCTATTAAAAGAGATCCGTGCCGTTTCTTGTGTTCCGGTCATTGTACTGACCGCCAACGATATGGAGACAGATATTGTAGTGGGACTGGAATCGGGCGCGGACGATTATGTGACAAAACCGTTTAGCCTCGCGGTGCTGCGTGCAAGGGTGCATACGCAGCTTCGCAGGATGGAGACAGAAAGACAGGAAGAAAAAAAGAACGATGCCGTCCGGCTCGGCGTATTTACGTTTGATTTTTCTGAAATGAAATTTTATAAAGAAAACATAGAGATCGAGTTAAGCAAAACAGAACAAAAACTGCTAAAGCTGCTTGTCGCGCATCCTGGTGTCACGGTAGAGCGTGCCGTGCTCGTAGACCGGATCTGGACAGACGGCGCAGAGTATGTGGATGAAAACGCGCTTTCTGTAACGGTGCGCCGCCTGCGTGGAAAGCTGGAGGACGATCCGTCAAAACCTAAGTATATCAGGACGGTTTATGGAATCGGATATGTCTGGGCAATCTTGCAAAACCGTTAGATTTTTTGTTTGCATGGAAAGAATGTGGAAAGATTGGTGTGCTAAAGTCTGTAGCAAAGGAAACAGGAGGGCATCAAAGATGACGATTTTAGAAACAAGAAATCTTAAAAAAGTGTACGGTACAGGAGATACCGCAGTCCATGCGCTGCGCCAGATCAGCCTTACCGTGGAAAAAGGCGAATTTGCGGCGATCGTAGGTACGTCTGGCAGCGGAAAATCCACACTGCTGCATATGTTGGGCGGCTTAGACCGTCCGACCGCGGGGGAGGTGCTTGTAGACGGCAAATCGATTTTTTCGCTAAAAGACGAGGAGCTGACGATTTTCAGGCGCAGAAAAATCGGTTTTATTTTCCAGAGCTATAATTTAGTCCCAGTATTAAATGTGTATGATAATATCGTACTTCCTATCCAGCTAGACGGCAATGAGCCAAACGAAAAATATATCAGCCTGATTATCCGCGCGCTTGGCATCGAAAGCAAGCTTCACAACCTGCCGAATAACCTGTCCGGCGGACAGCAGCAGCGTGTGGCGATTGCGCGTGCGCTTGCTACAAAGCCTGCGATTATCCTTGCCGACGAGCCGACGGGAAATCTCGACAGCCGTACGAGCCAGGATGTGATGGGGCTTTTAAAGGTTACGAGCCAAAAGCTTGGGCAGACGATCGTAATGATTACGCATAATGAAGAAATCGCACAGCTTGCCGACCGCATCATCCGTATTGAGGATGGCAGCATTGTAGGAGGTGGGCAGGCATGATTAGGGTGAAAAATCAAAGGGCAGTCAGGAAGCTGTCTAAAGAAAGCCTGCGGGCAAACCGTGTCCGCAACCTGGTTGCTGTGTTTGCGATCGCGCTTACGACAATGTTGTTTATGACGATTTTTACGATTGCAGGGACGATGCTGCATACGTACCAGCAGGAGACGTTTCGCCAGGTCGGAGGCACCGGGCATGGCTCCTTTAAAGACTTAAGCCTGGAGCAAAAGGAGATCTTAGAGAAAGATCCGATGATAAAAGAAGCCGGCGGGCGCTTGTTTCTTGGCATGGCAAGCGGGGAAAAATTTAGAAAAACGACTGCGGAGCTGTCGTATATGGAGCCTAATTATGCAAAACGGTGCTTTTGCGAGCCGCAGCAGGGAAGGTTGCCAAAGGAGGGTACAAAGGAAATCGCCTGTGATACGAGGGTTTTAAGCTGTTTAGGCGTAGAGCCTGCGGTTGGTGCTGAAATTACACTAGCTTATGAGATCGGCATGGGAAATAAAACAGAAATTACCGATACATTTTCGCTGAGCGGCTGGTGGGAGTTTGATCCGGCGTCAAGAACAAGCATGGCACTTCTGCCCAGATCTTATGTAGAAGACATTGTAAATCAATATCCAGAAGAAGACCGGGACGAGCTTGCCGGTAAGTGGACGCTGAATATTATGCTTTCTGATAGTATGCATATCGAGGAGGATCTGGAAAAGATACTGCAAAATCATGGCTTTCAGTCAAAAGAAGGCAGCCAGGACAACTATATTGATACGGGTGTGAACTGGGCATATGCAGGCGCACAGCTTGCGGAAAACGCAGATCCTGAAATGATGTTGCAGGTCGCGGCGCTGCTTCTGCTCGTTATTTTTACCGGATACCTGATTATTTACAATATTTTTCAAATATCCGTCAGCAAAGATATCCGTTTCTACGGGCTTTTAAAAACAATCGGCACGACCGGCAGGCAGATCCGGCGTATAATCCGCACCCAGGCGCTGCTGCTATCCATAGCCGGCATACCGTTTGGGCTGCTTGCCGGGAGCCTGGCGGGCACGGTGCTTGCCCCGGTATTGCTTGGGGCGTTAACCGTCGGTAAGGCAGACCGGATTATGAGCCCGTGGTTTTTTCTTGTGGCAGCAGTTTTTTCACTTGCCACGGTATTGATTTCGTGTGCGAAACCAGGCAGGATTGCGGCAAAAGTATCTCCGGTAGAAGCGGTGCGCTATACAGACGCAGCGGCAGGCGGCAGAAAACGAAAGAAACGCAGTGCAAAAGGCAGGCCGTTTCGCATGGCATGGGCAAACCTTGGCAGGAACAAACGCAAAACGGTGCTCGTTGTGGTGTCTATGTCGCTGGCGGTTGTCATTTTACAGTTGACGTATACGTTTACCCACGGATTTGATATGGATAAATACTTGTACAAGTGGATCGTTTCCGACTTTATTTTGGGAGATGCTTCGTATTTTCAGGTAGGAAAGTTTACAAGAGGGTTTAGGATGCCGTCCATATCGGAAGCGGATATCGACAGCCTGCACGCAGGCGGGCAGATTACCGAGGGAGGCAGGATCTATGGGCACCTGACCGGAGTCAGCACGCAGGTGTCGGAAACATGGTTGCGTGAAAAATACAGCATGTGGGGGATGCCGCAGGAAGAAATCGAACTGATGTTGGAAAACAGTGAAACAGATGCTTCTGGAAATGTTACTGATAACGCGCACCTCTATGGCATGGAGGATTATCCGTTAAGCCAGTTAAACGTGATCGAAGGGGATCTGGCGGATTTGTATCATAAGGACAAACGCATGATTGCGGCGGTCTATGATGCGGATGATTATGGACAGCCAATGGATAAATCCAATTTTGCAAAGGTCGGGGATAAGGTCACGCTGCATTATGTCTATGAGATGGAATTTTTGGACATGGAGACAGGAGATCCGGTTACGATCGAAGAGATTGAAAACGGATACGACCGCGGGGTTGCAATGAACGAGGTAAGGGCGGAAGATATTACGTATGAAGTAGCCGCCTGTGTGACAATCAAGCACGCGATGAGCTACCGCTATGCCGGAAGCGCCGCGTTTGTCTTAAACGCGCAGGTGTTCCAGCGCGACAGCCAGACCTCGGACATTATGACTTATCTGTTTAATACAACGCCCGAAACCAATGAAACGATGCAGGCTTATTTAGAGCATTATACAAATAAAGGAAACCCAAACCTGGACTTTGAGTCCAAGCAGGCGTATGTGCACAATTTTGAACGGTTTCGAAGCACGTTTTTGTTGATGGGCGGCTCGCTCAGCTTTGTCGTCGGGCTGGTCGGCGTACTGAATTTCTTTAACGCGGTGCTGACGTCGATTCATTCCAGAAGGCGGGAGTTTGCGATGCTTCAGTCGATTGGAATGACCGGTGAGCAGCTAAAGAGGATGCTGATCTGTGAAGGGCTCGTATATGCAGCGGCGGCAGTTTTCGTATCGTTGGTTTGCAGTTTTCTTATGGCGCCTGCGTTTCACGGTGTGTTAGGAAGCATTTTCTGGTTCTTTACGTACCGTTTTACGATACTGCCGGTCTTACTGGTTATCCCGATATTTTCGCTGTTTGGGGTATTGCTGCCGTTGATAAGCTACCGCAGGGCGGTTAAGATGACGATTGTAGAGAGACTGCGTGAAGGGGAGTAGCTCGAATTTTGCCTTTTTTTGTCACATTTGTTTTGTTATAAAATCCAGTTTACAAAGTGCTCCGCAGATGATAAAATAGCACGTAGATAAACGGCGAAAAATATTTGGATTATCGTCGATAGTCTGTTCGGTGTTTATCTTTTCTTGGCAGAATATGAAAATACCAGGAGAAATACAGTGCAAACTGTGCGGAGGAAGAACCATATGAATCAGAAGGGGAACGATACATCTCTTGGGATCGGCAGGCTCAGGCAGGAGAGGGAACGGCGTCAGCGAGCGTTGAAAAAAGAAGATTATTTATTAAGGCAGATCGACGAATTCCGTGAAAAAGCCAAACGGCTCCAGGCACTGCTGGATTCCAGAGAAGTAAAGGTACAGAAGCTGCAATTACTTGTAGATGAAAAGCAGGATCAGGCGAATGAGCTGGAGGAGTTTATTTTACACCGCCAGTCAGAAGCAGACCAGCTAATAACGGGTGTCGGACAGCAGATGGACCAACTGATCACAAGGCTGCAAATGACAGTAGACAGGCTGACAGAAGACACTTCTGCGCAGATTTATCATTTAAACAAGCAGACATCGAATAAAATAGCACAGATGTCCGATACGATAACCAGCCAGATTGATACGATGGCTGATAAAACAAAAGAGAGCATTGAGAATATGGCAGGCCAGTTCTCATCGATGCGGCAGGAATCAAAAGAAAGTTTTGCGCAGATGTCAGAGGATTTGTCCGGCCAGCTTGACCAGATTAGGGCGCAGACAACGGACGGCATCGGGCAGATGAATGCCGATATGATGAGCCAGATCGCTGTGATGGCAAGAGAGAGCCGCAGCGGCATTGAGTACATGACCGAAGGCATCAACAGCCAGATCGGGGCGATGACGCAGGAGACAAGAGAAGGGTTTTCGCATCTTGCCTCAGATATGAACAATCAGATCGGGGCGATGGCGCAGGGAGCATGGGACGGCTTTTCGCAGGTCAATGACCGCTTAGATCAGTTCAGTGCAGGCACAAAGGCGGATTTTGAGGAGATGACTGGGGAGTTCAGCAGCCGCATGAGCCAGATGACCGGATATGTCACAGAGAAGTTTGGACAGATGACGATGCAGATGACCCGCATGTCGGAAGAAAACCGCAATGAACTCGCGGCGCTCACAGCGGACAGCAGGAGGGCAATGGAGCAGATGACCGCCATGACGCAGGACAGCCGCAAGGCGATGGAGCAGATCACGGCGGAGGCAGGGCGGCAGATCCACGAAGAAGTCCGACAGATGTCCCAGCAGTCCGAAGAAGTCCGCCAGACGATCGATGAGATCAGCGGCCATGTTACAGGATTAAAAGAAGAGCTTTCACAAAAGATTCATACCGAAGATGTTAAGTGTTTCCGTAATATCAAAGACCTGATCGATGAACAAAAGCCTTTGTTTGAAGAAGTGGGAGTCAGTGAAAAGAGCATGAAGCCAGTGAAAAAATATATATACTGGCTGATTTTGTTCGGCGTTTTAGATCTGGTCGGGATCGTTGTCTTAGGTTTGATAGAATTAGGGGTGTTTTAATGGATTTTGAACAGGAAAATCCGGTCTGGGTGATCGGGCACAGAAATCCTGATACAGATTCGATCTGCGCGGCAATCGCATACGCAGACCTTAAGAATCGTAGTACGGATACAAAATATGAGCCGAAGCGTGCCGGCAATCTGAATGAAGAGACAAAATATGTGCTTCGCAAATTTAAAGTGAAAATCCCAGCTTATGTCGATGATGTGCGCACGCAGGTCAAGGATATTGCATTTCGCAGAACGATCGGGGTAAACAGCAGCATTTCCCTGAAACGTGCCTGGGAGCTGATGACGACCAGCAAAGTCGTGACGCTGCCGATTACAGATGAGAATAATGAGCTGCTTGGCCTGATTGTCAACGCGGACATTGCGGAATCTTATATGGATGTGCTGGATACGAGGATTTTGGCAAAGGCGCGCACACCGTATAAAAATATGGTCGAGACTTTAAATGGAACGATTCTTGTAGGAAATGAGCACGGGCGCTACATAAGAGGCAAGGTGATTGTTGCTGCGGACAGCCTGCCGATGGCAGAAGAAAGCATGGAAAAAGACGACCTTGTTATTTTAGGCGACAGGGAAAGTATGCAAAAATGTGCGTTAAAGCATAATGCAAGCTGCCTGATTATCTGCGGCGGCAGGCAGGTATCCAAGCAGATTTTGACCGAAGCGGAGGATAAGGAGTGTGTGATTATCTCCACGCCGTACGATCCGTTTACGGTATCCAGGCTGATTATGCAAAGTATGCCGATCAAACAGTTTATGCGCACGAAAAACCTGAAAAAATTTGAAATTGAGGATTATGTGGATGATGTCAGGGAAGTCATGTCCAAAGACAGGCACCGTGATTTTCCGATTTTAGACCACGATGGATATTACATCGGAATGCTTTCCAGGCGGAATTTATTAAATATGCAGAAAAAACGCATTGTGCTTGTCGACCACAATGAAAAGCAGCAGGCAGTCCACGGTATCGACAATGCGGATATTATGGGCATTATTGACCATCATAAAATCGGGAGCCTGGAAACGCCGGTGCCGGTAATGTTCCGCAACCAGCCGGTAGGCTGTACTTCTACGATTATTTACCAGATGTATCTGGAAAACGGCGTTAAGATTACAAAGCCGATCGCAGGGCTTTTGTGCTCTGCGATAATCTCCGATACGCTGCTGTTTCGTTCGCCGACCTGCACGGAGCTGGATAAGCAGGCGGCGCACAAGCTTGCCGAGATCGCGGAGATCGATATGGAGCAACATGCAAACGAGATGTTCCGCGCAGGCAGCAACTTCCAGTCCAAGACAGCGGAAGAGATCTGTTATCAGGACTTTAAGACGTTTACCGCAGGGGACGTACTGTTTGGCGTCAGCCAGATCAGCGCCATGAGCAGGGAAGAGCTGGACGAGGTGAAAGCACGCGTACTGCCGTATCAGGCAACGATTATGGAGGAGCGCAAGCTTCATATGGTATTTATTATGCTGACGGATATTTTAAACGAATCGACGGAACTGATCTGCCTGGGCAAAGGGGCAGACGCGGCAGTCGAAAAAGCCTTTTATAAACAAAAGATCAACGACGGGTTCCGTCTGCGCGGCGTCGTATCCAGAAAGAAGCAGTTAATCCCGGAGCTTTTGGATGCAATCGCAAATCCATAAGCAAACGGCACATATTCAAACAGGGAGAATCAGAATGCCGAAGCAGTATTGGAAGCCAGGCAATATGCTCTATCCGGTTCCGGCGGTCATGGTCACCTGCCAGAGAGCCGGGGAAAAGCCGAATATTATTACGATTGCCTGGACAGGGACGATTTGCTCCGATCCGGCAATGGTATCGATTTCCGTGCGCAGGGAGCGCTATTCTTATGCATTGATTAAAGAAAGCGGCGAATTTGTGATAAACTTAACGACCAGGCGTCTTACGAAAGCTGCGGATTACTGCGGTGTCCGTTCCGGCAGGGATGTCGATAAATTCGCTGAAACCGGGCTGACGCCATGCGCGTCAAAGTCGGTCGGCTGTCCGGGCATTGCCGAAAGCCCGGTAAATATCGAATGCAGGGTTACCGAGATAAAAAATCTCGGCAGCCATGACCTGTTTTTGGCAGCGGTCGAAAATGTCGGCGTAGAAGAATCGCTGTTAGATCAGACCGGCAGGCTGCAATTAAGCAGCAGCGGGTTAATCGTATATTCGCATGGAAGTTATTTCGCACTTGGAAACGAGATCGGATCGTTTGGATATTCGGTAAGAAAAAAGGCAAAAAAGCCGAATGCGCGTAAAAAGCGCAAATAATAACACCCGTCTGTAAAATCAGTAGGCTCTTACAGACGGGTGTTGTTTTCCTGTCAGGGTACTTTATGCCAGATGCAGAGTGCTAGAGCGAACAAATTTGGATTGCTTTGGTATATTTTTACAAGAAGGGACGCCAGGAGAGAGGAGGGGTACACTCTGGCGGCGTCCGTTCCAGAATGTTAAGAATTGCTAGGTATCCTGCTGCTACGCCCTGGCTGTGTCCGGTCGCGGCACCTAGTTCGCTGCCTGCTGTCCGCCGAAAGCTATCGGTGCCGCTTGGCTGCGCCCCTAGTTGTTTTGCAGAATACCAAGCAATTCTAACCATTCTTCCAAAGCCGCTGCCAGAGTGTACCCCTCCTCTCTCCCGGCTGTTCTTCGCAAGTGCTGCCAAACGAGCCCGATATGGTTTGGTAGCTGTAGTACTAGAGCGAACTTTATCTGATTTGCGTTTTCCAAGGAACTATTTTGTACAGGTTCTCTATGTAAAATAACCTAGAATCTGTTCTATCATAGGGTTGATTTTGTTTATGGTAGACAAACCAAACCATATTGCGCTTTTTTCGTAGCATTTACGAAAAGCAGCCGGGAGAGAGGATGTGCTTCCCCTGGCGGCGGCTTTGGAAGAATGCATAGAAGCCCTTAGTATTCTGCAGGGCAACCAGGGGCGCAGCCAAGCGGCACCTTTAGCTGCCAGCAGGCAGCGAACTAGGTGCCGCGACCGTGCGCAGCCACAGCGTACCAGCAGGATACTAAGGGCTTCTTAGCATTCTGGAACGGACGCCGCCAGGGGAGGCACCTCCTCTTTCCCAGCGTCCCTTCCTGTAAAATATACCAAAGCAATCCAAATTTGTTCGCTCTAGGGTTTTCTTAGCGCACGCTTACGGTATGCAGCGTAAAACAGTCTGCCCGGTGGCGTGCCTTGGAATATTCAAAAATTCTCCCGTCGTCTAAATATGCCGTCTGTTCGATTTCGAGAACCGGCATTTCCCCTTTTTTAATTTGCAGCCATTTTTGCTCCTGCTCGGTCGGCAGGTCTGCGCGGGCGCTGCGATGCGCGCTTTTGATATTCAGCTTCAAAGTGCCTTCGATATATGCATAGATGGAATTGCTGACGACTTCCTGTGTAATGCCGCTGATAAAATCCGTCGGCATATAAGTATATTCGACAACATATGGCGCATCGTCGACAAAGCGGGTGCGGCAGATATAACAGACAAAAGCGTCGTTAGATACCTGCAGTTTTTCCGCGACTTTTTCGGGTGCGCGCAAAAGCGTAAATTCATGCACCTGTGACCGTACATTTCTGCCTTTCATATCGCTTGTAAATCCGCCGAACTGCTGAGACATCGCCAGCAGCCTTGGGCACAGGTTTTCGCCTACGATTGGCTTGACATAAGTACCAGCTCCGCGCCTTCTCGTAATCAGCCCCTGGCGCACCAGATGATCCAGCGCTTCCCGCACCGTAATGCGCGAAACATTGTACAGCCTGCATAATGCGGTTTCCTGCGGGAGCTTTGTATCAGCCTGGTATACGCCGGAATAGATTTTATTTTGAATGTCTGCTGCGATGCTTTCGTACTTGAACATAAGATCTGCCTTTCCTTATTGTCGGTTGTTGCGTGGTCAGCTTTTACAGTACAGTTATATCATTTTGCAGGGGAAAAGTCAAAGGATTCATTAGAGTATTGACATCGCTTGGAAAATGTTTATAATGAAAAATATGTTATGACAAATTATTTAAAAATTAGTACAAATTTGTGGTGACTATGTGATGGGGTGTTTGCAGGGAGGGACGCCTGGAGAGGGGACTGGCACGCCCTGGCTGCGTCCGTTCCAGAATGCTAAGAAGCCCTATGCCTTCTGCTGATACGCTGTGGCTGTGGACGGTCGCGGCACCTAGTTCGCTGCCTGCTGGCAGCTAAAGGTGCCGCTTGGCTGCGCCCCTGGTTTTCCGCAGAAGGCAAAGGGCTTCTAACCATTCTTCCAAAGCCGCCGCCAGGGCGTGCCAGTTCCCTCTCCAGGCTGATCTTCGTGCATGTTGCGAAAACAAGTCCGCTATAGTTTGGTTTTGGTGGAAGTAACTGGAATTGTTTGTAATAGGTAATTGATTTGTTTGCTGTAGAGTTTCGTTCGGTCAGAAATCAAACACGTTCTAGCTGGATGGAGTACTTAGTACTACAGCGAACAAAATCAACCATAGAGGTATTGTTTTCGTAACACTTACGAAGAACAGCCGGGAGAGAGGATCGGCATCCCCTGGCGGCGGCTTTGGAAGAATGGTTAGAAGCTCTTAGTATCCTGCGGGGCAACCAGGGGCGCAGCCAAGCGGCACCTTTAGCTGCCGATGGCAGCGAACTAGGTGCCGCGACCGTCCACAGCCACAGCGTATCAGCAGGATACTTAGGGCTTCTTAGCATTCTGGAACGGACGCAGCCAGGGGATGCCGATCCTCTCTCCCAGCGTCCTTCATACAATAACCCACCACATACTAAAAAAATCAAAATTCAAACATGCGTTGCAATACCAGCGCACATTTCAAAAAGAAAAAGGAGGACATACACATGGAACTGCGATTACCAGCAAATTTTTTTATGGGAGCGGCAATGTCCGGCCCACAGACAGAAGGTGCGTATAAAACCGGCGGCAGGCTGGAAAGCATTTGGGATACGTGGTCAGATCAGTCAATTTCTGACTTTTACAATAAGGTAGGCAGCTATGTGGGCAACTGTTTTTATGAAAAGTATGAGGAAGACATCAAGCTGCTAAAAAGCCTTGGGCTTGATTCCTTCCGTACGTCCATACAGTGGAGCAGGCTTATGGATAAAAACCAGAAGGTGAATCCGCAGGGAGCCGATTTTTATCATCGGGTATGTGCCTGTGCGAAGGAACACCATATGGAGCTGTTTATGAATTTGTATCATTTTGATCTGCCTTCCTATCTGCTTGACAGGGGCGGATGGGAAAGCCGCGAGGTGGTAGAGGCATATGCGGTTTATGCAAGAGCCGCGTTTCGTGAGTTTGGCAAAGAGATCCGGTACTGGTTTACGTTTAATGAGCCGATCGTAGAACCGGATCAAAGATACCGTGTCGGATACTGGTATCCGTTTATTAAAAATGCTAGACGCGGGCTGCTTGTGCAGTATCATATTTCTCTGGCGCACTGCCTCGCGGTAGCGGAGTTTTATAAAGCAAAAGAAGAAGGATATCTGCTGGAAGACGCGAAAATCGGGCTGATTAACTGCTTTGCGCCTCCTTATACAAAAGAAAATCCTTCTCCAGAGGATTTAGAGGCGGTTCGCATGGAAGACGGCATTAACAACCGTTGGTGGCTGGATCTGGTAACGGAAGGCAGGCTTCCAGAGGATGTTTTGGATACCTTAAGGGCACGCGGTATGGAAGTTCCAATGCGTCCGGGAGATGAAGAGGTTTTGAAGATGGGAAAAGTGGACTGGCTTGGATTTAACTATTATCATCCATCCAGGATACAGGCTCCTGCACGGGGCACGGATGAAAACGGCGATCCGGTTTTTTCCGATCCATATGTATGGAAGGAAGCAAAAATGAATGTTTACCGCGGGTGGGAGATCTATCCGAAAGGAATTTATGATTTTGGGATGAAAATGAAAGAGCAGTACCCGAATCTTTCATTTTTTATATCGGAAAATGGAATGGGCGTCGAACATGAAGACCGGTTCCGTGACGAAAACGGGCAGATCCAGGACGACTATCGGATCGAATTTGTAAAAGAACACCTCGAATGGATATTCAAAGCGATCCAGGATGGCGCACAGTGTAAAGGATATCATTATTGGGGTTTGATTGATAACTGGTCGTGGAATAATGCATTTAAAAACCGGTACGGTATGATTGAAGTGGATCTGAGCGGCGGTTATGAGCGGAAGCTGAAAAAATCGGCTGCATGGATACAAAAGGTCATCGCGGACAGAGAAAAATAAAACAGCAAATATTCTGGCAGGGGAAACAGGTTCTCCTGCCAGAGGAAGATAAGCGGCAAAAAAGGTGCCGTTTATTTTAACAGGTGGTCGATCAGAAGCATGTAAATATCGTCGGTCTGGCGCCGCCAGTTTGCACAGATCGCTTCTGCCTGTTCTTTGTTTCGCACGTTCAGTGTCAGGTCAAGCTGGGGAATCCCCTTTTCGCGGAGCTGGCAGTGGACGGCGTATTTTTTTTCCGGTGTAATGTAATAATCTGCGATTGCAGCAGCGGCAGCGGCGATCTGGAGATTGTGATCCTCAATATATTGCCGGATATCTGACTGGATCTCCGAATTGATCTTATTTTCAAAAAAATGCAGCGACTCTTCCCCGGCAGGCGTAATCGTATACTGGACGTTGTTGTGAGAAGCTTCCTGTCGGATAAACTGCGCTTCGTTCAGCTCGTGCAGCGCCTCTTGCAGTGTAAAATACGTTGTATATTCTTTTCCGAGGAAAAAATCGGAAAGCAGCGTATTGGTCAAAGGCGCTTTCGACTGTTCAAGCATCGATAAGACCATCAGCTTGTATAAAGTAATCGGTTCTGCCATTAAAATACCTCCGGATGTTCTTCTTATTTTATATTCATTTTGACAGCCTCGCTGACTGCTTGCGCCATGCGCGGGTCAAACGCCTGCGGCATAATATGCTCCTCACACAGCTCTTCGTCTGATACAAGCCCTGCGATCGCTTTGGCTGCGGCAAGCTTCATCTCTTCGGTAATCTGCTTTGCCCTGCCTTCCAGCGCACCCTTGAAAATTCCTGGAAAGGCGGCGACATTGTTGACCTGGTTTGGGAAATCGCTTCTGCCGGTTCCGACAATCCGAACGCCTGCGGCTTTTGCCACATCCGGCATAATTTCCGGCACCGGGTTTGCCATTGCAAATAATATGGCGTCCTGATTCATCGAGGCAGCCATTTCCTGTGTAACGATATTTGGAGCGGATACGCCGATAAAAATATCCGCGCCCTTTAGCGCGTCTGCAAGGGAGCCGTGTGCGTGCGCAAGGTTGGTAACAAGCGCCATTTCCTGCTGCATCCAGTTTAAGCCAGGATCTTTAGCGGCAAGGATGCCGTCGCGGTCGCACATCGTCACATCCAAAAAGCCGTAAGAAAGCAGCAGCTTTGCAATGGCAATGCCGGCAGAGCCAGCGCCGTTTACAACGACCTTGCAGTTTTCTTTTTGCTTGCCGGTGACACGCAGGCTGTTGATAATGCCTGCCAATACGACGATAGCCGTTCCGTGCTGGTCGTCATGGAATACCGGGATGTCCAGCAGCTCTTTTAAGCGCGCTTCGATTTCAAAGCAGCGCGGGGCGGAGATGTCCTCTAAGTTAATGCCGCCAAAGCCTGGGGCGATTTGTTTGACCGTCTGTATAATTTCTTCGGTGTCTTGTGTATCCAGGCAGATCGGTACGGCATTGATATTTGCAAATTCCTTAAACAGTACGCATTTTCCTTCCATAACAGGCATTGCCGCATACGGCCCGATATTGCCAAGGCCAAGTACGGCGCTTCCGTCAGAGACAACGGCAACCGTATTGGATTTGATCGTATAAGTATAAGCAAGAGACGGATCTTTTGCAATTAATTTACATGGCTCTGCAACACCAGGCGTATAAGCGATCGCTAGGTCTTCACTTGTTTTGACTGGTGACTTTGAGACCGTTTCCAGCTTGCCATTCCATTGCTTGTGCATAAAAATGGCGGTTTCTTTCTGGTCCATAAAAGCTCCTTTCTGTTGTATATGTAAAATGTTACAAAACTTACACCAACATTACAATGATATCACCAATATTTTAATAAATCAAGAAAAAGGGCTTCCTATTTTCCAAAGAATGGTGTATAACCTGAGTTTTGCAGATGATTGAGTAAAAAAAGCTCTGGACTCCTTATAAATACTGGAGTTTGGAGCTTTTTTTAAATGCATAGAGTTGTTGTATTTTTTCGCTTTTTTGAGTTTATAAAAATTTTATATTT
>CAJTCR010000013.1 GCA_910574915.1 Eubacteriaceae bacterium | reverse complement strand
ATGCAAAAAGTCTGAATATTTATACATAAAAAAAGGAATCTTCCCGAAATCTGTCCCTATTTCTATATCTATTAAAAATCCGGTAATCTTTACTCTTTTTCACATCTAAAAGCGAAATCTCTGGAGTTAGCCTCCTATTGAAGAAAAGATAAAAACAAAGCCAGAATAAAAATCCCAATCACCAGCATCAGCAGCAGGATGCTGATAATTGTAGAGATAATATTTATCAGGCTGCGGCTTTCATTATTATTAACACAGATGATGGACAGACACAGCCCCATGATGACACAGGCAATATTGACACAGCCCCAAACTGTACGCAATCCATCGGGCAATACGATTTGCAGAAATACGGGAATCAGCGTTGCTAAGGGCAGCACACTGATAATAAGGGCAGCAATACTTATATTTTGAAATTTTTTCTTTTCCATAGTTTACCTCATTTCTTTCTTGCCAAATCTTTTAACAGCCAAAAAAAGAGTTAATATAAAAACCACTATTGCACATGGCAAAAACGGAAATACTGAAAATGCTGTGCCTGTGCCTTCTGCGGTAAAATCATGCAGCGAACAAGATACCAGATAACCACTGTAACAGTAAGGATACGCAATCCAAAGCGGTGTATTGGCTATTAAAACGCCAGGAATAACAAGAAACAGATTAAGCCCTACGGAAAGCAATGCTTTTTCAAACAATACTGTAATCGCCCACATAGCCGCTATACATGGCAGCATCGTAAGGAATAATCCTACACACCATCTTACAAGATAAAATACTGGTAAGGTATCTGTAATCCCGGCAGTGTGTGTAGCAACGATACCTGTAAACAAAAATACAATAAGGAAAACAACTATTTCCATAAACAGGTAAAACATCAAAATCCCAAATTTTGCCAAAGATAAGGCAGAACGGCTAACTGGCAATGCCAGCATCTTCAGGATACCATTATGTTGCGTTTCACGCCCTGCAATCATTACACATACAACAATCATGGAAAATGGCAATAGATAATAGGCATAGACTAATGCACTCTGGATAAACATGGCAGACCACGCATTTGTATATTCTGGGGAAAAATACCTGCTTAAATTGGCAACTCCCGATATTACCACTAACAAAGGTGCAATAAATATCAAAGGAACGATTTTCGACCTCTTTACCTTTGTAAATTCAATTTTTAATAACGCAAAACAATTCACACAAATCCCTCCTATTCATAACGTAAATGTTTCGCCATCCATAAGCCTATTCCTAATAACAAAAATGTTTCCGCCATAGCTATAATGGCTATGCCATTGTCTGGCTGTGCGCTCATAGCAACAGCAGGCTTTAACATTACAACGAATGGGTGAACCAATAACAAACGAACATTTGAACCTGCTAAGGCCATTCCGCTTAAAAATCCAGCAACTCCAATTCCAAGTGGCATCCACATATTTTGGGAGCGAGAGGAAACCAAAACCATAAACGATAATGTCGGCATAGAAGTAATAAAGGAATATGCTGTAAATTGAAGCAAAGTGTCCATTTCAAAAGTACCTTTCGGCAAGTCACTGATACCAATTTTTAACAAAGCTAAATTCTGCAATACAATCGCTGTCAAAAGTAACATTGTCAGAATAAAAAACTTGCACAGATACATTTTAGGAACACTAATCGGCAGCATATACATCTTTTTGATTGCAGTTCCTTTAAATTCCATGTTATAAACTATACAGGCGGCTACAACGATACCAAACATGTTCAAAACCATAATCATTCCGTAAAGCTGCGTTAAAAGAACGTCCATCGGATCTAACGGAAGGTTCAGTAATGTATCTTTGCGCACAATAAAATTGACAAACGCGTAGGCTGCTCCCAAGATACCAACTAATAACAACAACGGAATAACACCAGTCCTTTTTTCTTTCCGAAGTTCAATGACAAGTGTTTTCATAACCTGGCCCTCTGCTTTCTGGCTGCATTATCCTTATCAATCATGGAAAGGAACATATCTTCCAAATTAGCGGACCGAATCTTATGATCCGCTGCGAAACCTGCCTGTACTGCATTCTGCCTAAGATCATCAAGACTTCCCTCAAACAGCAGCCGGCCATGATTAAGAATGCCGATGTCATCTGCCATCAATTCTATTTCCGACAGCATATGAGAAGATATTAGGATGGTGCAATCATAAAGGCCAGGCAATGACTTTATCAGATTACGGATTTCATGAATACCGGAAGGGTCAAGACCATTTGTAGGTTCGTCTAAAATCAGGATTGGCGGACGCCCAAGCAAAGCTCCTGCAAGCCCAAGACGCTGTTTCATGCCCAACGAATATTTTTTGGCAAGCCGGTTACCAAATTCTGCCAAACCGACTAACTCCAATGCATCATTTACCGCATTTTCCGGCAGCCCCAAAATTCTGCGGATAATATCAAGGTTTTCCCGGCCTGTCAGATTTGCGTAAAAAGACGGGGATTCGATAAATGAACCCACTTTCTTTAAAATGCTGATCCGGTCATCTGGAAAATGGCCTCCGTCAACGGTAAATCTTCCGCCTGTAGGCGATGTAAGCCCTAACAACATCTTCATTGTAGTAGATTTTCCTGCTCCATTAGGGCCAAGGAAACCGTAGATACTGCCTTTTTGAATGTGTATGGAAACCTTATTGACCGAAATAAAATTTTTATATTTCTTTGTTAACTGCTCCGTTGTGATAATATAGTCCATAAAAAACTCTCCTTTCTTTTTTCTTTAGTTTACATCCCCAATCTGACATTAACTTTCTCGTATCCTTACTTTTACCTTACTTTTTTGCCATAGGATTCCGAAAACCGTTCCACTATGTTATAATATTACTGCTGTTATTGATAGATTTTTGAAAGGTGTAGACAAATGGAACAATCATTTTTGCATACAAAAAAAATCCTGTTCGTTGATGATGAGCCAGAACTGCGTAGATTAGTAATTGACATCCTATCAGATGACGGTTTCTCAAATATCATTGATGCAGGAACTGTAAAGACCGGACTTATCCTTGCCAGACAGGAAAAACCCGACCTTGCAATCCTTGATGTCATGCTGCCGGACGGGGACGGATTTTCTCTTATGAAGAAATTACGGGCATTTACAAATATTCCAGTTATATTTCTGACAGCAAAAGATGAAGCGGCTGATAAACTTGCTGGCTTAGGACTTGGGGCAGATGATTATGTGGTAAAACCTTTTTTGCCGCAGGAACTATTATTGCGTGTCCATGCAGTTTTACGCCGATGCTATAAAGCAGATTCCCCATTATTAGAGCTGGAAGGCTGCACGATAGATTTCAGTCGTGCCGAAGTCAATAAAAATGGAATTATAGTTGCCCTGACTGCCAAAGAACATACGCTGTTAGAAACATTATCCCGCAGTGAGGGAAGAATCGTAAGCACTGATGCCTTATGCGAAGCATTATGGGGCGATAATCCTTTTGGATATGAAAATAGCCTGAATGCCCATATCCGGCGTATACGGGAAAAAATTGAAACTGATCCTTCAAAGCCTGTATCACTCATAACCGTTAAAGGACTTGGTTATAAATTAAATGCAAGGAAGTGAAGCCATGAAAGTATTTAGCAGATATATCTCAAAACACTTACTGTCTTTTATTGGGCTTATTCTGGCTCTCGTTATATTGAACATAGCTGCATTTGCTTTTACATTTTACAATGCAGTATCAAAAAACTTTGGAAGTATCTCTCCGCAGAATATGCTAAAGCAGGTGGCAGCGGCTTCATCTTCCAATGGCATAACGAATGAAGCGGAAGGAATGATAATAACCAACTCTTTATGGGCAATGTATCTGAATATGGAAGGCTCCTGTAATTGGACGGTTAATCTGCCAGCGGAAATTCCAACTGAATATTCGATTCAGGATATTGCAATATTTTCTAAAGGCTATTTGAAAGATTATCCCGTATTTGTATGGAGTGATGAAAATGGCTTATTAGTGATTGGTTATCCCCAAAACAGCTATATGAAAATAACCAGCAATTATTATCCTATTGACACGGTTCGTAAAATCCCCCTCTTTTTTCTTGGCATCATTGTATTTGACCTGCTGGTTTTGTTCCTTGCCTATTCATGTTCCAAAGCACAAATCAGTAAAAATACAGAACCAATTATTTCCTCGATTGCAACCTTGTCAGAAGGGAAAAGCATAAATCTTTCTGTAAGCGGCGAGCTGTCAGAAATAGCTGACAGTATAAATAAAGCATCTAATATCATCAGCCGCCAGAATACTGCACGGGCAAATTGGATCAGCGGTGTATCCCACGATATTCGTACTCCGTTAACTATGATTATGGGATATGCGGACAGAATTGTTAATGACGAAAATGCCAGTAGCCGGATTAAGGAACAGGCGGCTGTTATATCCCGGCAAAGTATCAAAATAAAAGATTTAGTGCAGGATTTGAATCTCGTATCAAAGCTTGAATATGAAATGCAACCTCTGCGGAAAGAAAATATCCGATTTTCAAAACTGTTACGTTCCTATGCTATAGACCTGATAAATAGTGGCCTGCCGGATTTCTATTCTTTAGAGGTAAATATTTCTCCTGACTCTGAAAACAGCATGATAGAATGCGATACAAAACTGATTACACGAGCCGTCAATAATCTGGTTCAAAACAGCATTCATAGCAATCCCGAAGGCTGCACAATTATTTTGTCATTACAGATAATAGAAAGCAAACTTCTTTTAACTGTTCAGGATAATGGCATTGGTATTTCTGTTGAAAAGTTAGAAGAACTGAAAAACAAGCCACATTACATGGAGAGTACCAATGACCGCTTAGATCTGCGTCATGGCTTAGGCCTTCTTTTAGTACGACAGATTATTGAAGCGCACCACGGAACAATAGAAATAGAAAGCAGGCTACAGCAAGGGTACAAAACTAATATATACTTTTAGGCAGCCCCATCATCATTCCCCAATGAATGACAAGATGAAGTGACGTTAATACTTCCAAGCCACTCATGGGCTGCTTTGCCAAGCTGCCCGCACCCTGGGAAAGTCTTAATCGTAGCCCGTGATACGCTAGAGAATCTAAAGGAACAAAGCGGCAGCCTTTCGGATGGGCAGATGGAGGGCACTGTACAGTTTCTGGCGGCGCATGGCTTTGGCTTTATCATAATTTCTTAAGGCGCCGGAAAAAATAGTTTTTGCGGCGCCCCGGATAAATCTTAAGAATGGAAAAAATCGATTTGTTTTACTTTTCCGTTTTTAAATGAGTACTGGATATAGGAATTTGCAACATTGATAAGGTTGATTTCATTGTCTTTTGCATCCACGCTGGATTTGCCATATTTTTTTTCAAGCTTTGCCTGGACACTGTCATAGGACATTCCGACTTTGATGCCGTTGAGGGCAGCTTTTTTCGAAGTGATTTTGATCGTTACGCTGTATCCGTTCAGCGTGTCATCCGCCCACCAAGGTTCCAGCAGCAGTGAGCAGCCGCTTGCCTTGCATTTGTAAGCGTTCATGCCATCCTTTTGATACTGTTTTGCAGCGGTTCCGAATACGTTTTTAAGCTTCTGTCAATACTTTTATTTAGAAAATTTTTCTCATTCATTAGTGCTTAGTACTACAGCGAACAAGTTTGAGTTACTTTGGTAAATTTTACAAGAAGGGACGTCAGGAGAGAGGATGGGTACACTCTGGCGGCAGTGGAAGCATTACGCTCAAATGGAAGAGGCAGAAACAGGCGGACGGCTATATGATTCGGATTTCGAAAGATGCATTACCCGACAGCAGCGGGATAGAAGGATATGTGGAAGGAAATAAAAATACAGCCCAGGCAGTCCGCAATTTGGAACGGAAACAGACCTACTACATAAGCATTCGGACATACAAAGAAATTGACGGGAAAATGATTTGCTCTGATTGGTCAAAGGCTAAAGAGGTCAAGACAAAATAGCTGCATATGACTGACTGGCAGATTTGAAAAATATAAGAAAATAAGTATGAAGGAGAAATGAAAGCAATACATATGTGAAGAAATCGTAAAATTTTAAGGTGCAGCAGTTGTGATACTGCCGCACCTTGTTTGTTTCTTTATCAGGAATTTAAGTACTCTATTTTGCTTAATTTTCCATCTTTAAATACGTATTGGAAATATGGCAGATTCATTGAATTAGAAACAATCTTTTTCTTGTTTTTTTGCAGTTGGAGGTTGGATTCGCCGTAAAGCTTTATAAGCTGCTTTTGCACCTTCTCATAAGACATCCCTACCTTTAAACCGTTCATCGCAGCTTTCTTGGATGTGATTACGATGTGTTTGCCAAATTCGGGATCATCTAAAGTAAATTCATGACGACGGATCGTAAAACGAAAACCATCTGCTTTATATGTGGAAATAATGATATTTTCTTCCAGTCCGTAAGGCTCTTTTTTGACACTGTCCGGTTTTCCAAATGCTTTTTCGATTTGCGCATAAGTTGGTGCAGAATAGGAGATGTCCAGTGTTTTTCCTTTATATTTCAGCGTTACAAAAGATTCGCCGGAGCTGGAATCGGATGCCGCCTGTGCGGCTGTTGCGGGAATGAGGGCAGCAATTATGGCAAAACAGCAAAATGCTGCTGCCAGTCTGCATAAGAGTGTTTTTTTCCTGTGTTTGTTCTTGTGTTTGTTCATTTGTGTTTCCTTCTTTCTTTTTTGTGATGTTTGGCAGGCTACGATAACAGTATATCTCTTGTTGTTTATAAAAGTCAACAATAAAACTATAAATAGTGAAAATATCTGTTGGAATCGAGAATGGGAAGATCGTACCCCCTTGATACGCCGGAGAATCCAAAGGAACAAAGCGGCAGCCGCAGTCATCCCAAGGCGCCGGAAAAAATAGTTTTTGCGGCGCCCGGATAAATCTTAAGAATGGAAAAAATCGATTCGTTTTACTTTTCCGTTTTTAAATGAGTACTGGATATAGGAATTTGCAACATTGATAAGGTTGATTTCATTGTCTTTTGCATCCACGCTGGATTTGCCATATTTTTTTTCAAGCTTTGCCTGGACACTGTCATAGGACATTCCGACTTTGATGCCGTTGAGGGCAGCTTTTTTCGAAGTGATTTTGATCGTTACGCTGTATCCGTTCAGCGTGTCATCCGCCCACCAAGGTTCCAGCAGCAGTGAGCAGCCGCTTGCCTTGCATTTGTAAGCGTTCATGCCATCCTTTTGATACTGTTTTGCAGCGGTTCCGAATACGTTTTTAAGCTTCTTGTAAGAAGCGATAGAACCGTCCGGCGCTTCCACGACTACGGTTTTTCCATTGTATTTCAGCGACAGCGCCTCAGTGGCAGCCGCGTGTGCAGGAATCGGGCAGATCGCTGTAACGATCAGGGCAAAGCATGACAGTGCCGCTATCAGCCTGCATAAAAATGTTGTTTTTTTGTAGCTGTTCATTTTTTCTCCTTCCGTGTTTATGCTGTTATAAGTACGATAATAGTATACATCCTATTGTTGAATTTTGTCAACAATACAATTATATTATATAGAAACAGTTATCTGCGGGTAGACGGTAGCAGATTAGAGGGATTTTTAGTCAAAAATCAAACTTGTTTCACCCATGCAGCTTTGCCGTTTTTTACAGTAAGCCGATAGACCGCGGAGGGTACATAGCTGCGCCAAGGATGTCGGTCTGTCATAAACTGCTTCATGCCGATATCGCAAAGCTTCCATTTTTCTTTGTCAAGCACCTGCGCCCAGCCGTGTTCCGCCCAGCCGCCGTACACGCTGGTCACTTTTCCGGTACTAACTTTTGCCGGATATCCCAGTACCGCAGCAATGCAGGCAAAGCCGGAAGCATAGCGGTAACAGTTGCCGAGGCTGTTTTTAAACAGGCTGTGTGCGCAGTCCGACAGCTCTGCGCCTTTTGGAACGCCGTCAAAATGCCGGTAAGTATAATCGTTCCGCAGGGACTCATAACAGGCGCTTAGTTTTTTGTCTGCCGGCCAGCCTGCTTTTGTATGGCTGCGCACATACCGGACGGCTGCGTTGATCTCAAAGGAATCTGTACGCACGCCGTCCTTGCCGACATAATAATAGCCTGATTTTTTGGTTCCGGCGATGCAGTTTTTCTTTAAAACTCCTTTCTCGGATTCGGATATCGTAAAAAAATAGTATTGTTTGTTGATTTTTTTCCACCCGGTCTGCATCTGTCCGGTATCGGGAGAAAAATAATATTGCTTTTCGTCCAATTCGAGCCACCCGGTCTGCATTTCTCCGGTCTCTGGTGAGAAATAGTATTGTGCTCCGTCGATTTCCTGCCAGCCTAAGAAAGATGCGCTTGGTTCCTCAGAAGCAGGAATTTCGGGCGGCGCTGTGGTAAAGGCTTCCGCAGCCTGTGTGCTGCCGCTGCAATGGATATATACCATAAGTACAGTTGCGGTAACGTATAAAATCTTTTTCATGACGGTATAGGATTTTTTTGATTTTCTTTTCATGTTTTCTCCATTTACGATTGAATGATAAGATGCGCAGGTATATTTGCCACCTATATCCGGGCAACAAAGTTTCTGGCTCTTTTGTAATTTGGCCTTCCGCCAACGCCGCTTAGTGCAGGGCTTACGCCAAAGTAGCTGTATCGCGGATCGGCAAGGCACCAGGAAGGGTCATACACTTTTCCGTTAACCTCTGCCCATCCATGCCCGCCGCTGGATATGGCATAGCATTCGCTGTATCCTACCGCATTTGCGAGGAATGCAAATGCGGCACCATAGGAGTAGCAGCTCCCGTGGCGTTCGCGGAACATAAACTGGGCATAGTCCTGTTCCCAGTGTGCGCTGTGCGCAAAGGAAGGAGAACCGGCATAACGGTAATTTTTTAATAAATAGTCAAATACTTTCTTTAATTTTTCAGGCTTTTTTACCGCAGGTTTTGCCGCTTTTTGCACAATTTTGGCTGCCTCTGTCATAATATCCAGCTTCGTTTTGTTTCCTGCGGTGATTTTAGCCCTTCCTTTTGCACCAAGCCAGATTCCGTTTACCGTTTGGGACGTTTCCCGGTATCCTTTTTTTCCGTTGGCGATGCGGAAAAAATAATAGTCGTCTCCAATTTTCTGCCAGCCTGTCCTCTGGACGCCGTTTTTGTCAAAATAGTAATATTTTTGATTGATTTTATAGATGCCGGTTACTCGTTTTCCATTTATATAATAATAGAATTGCTGATTCTTTTCTTTCCATTTTCCGGTGACGGTTTTCTTCTTTTCAGAATCACTGTTTTTGTCTTTCACATCATCGGTATCTTCCGATTCATGATGATTCTGATTGTCTGCATGTTCTATATTGTCAGATTCTTGGGGCTTGAGGTTTTCAATCATTTCCTGCTTTATCGCATGTTCCGTGTCAGCGGGAAACATGGCGGCATCAATGTCTGACAAAATAGAAGCAGTGATAAATGCAGCCAGCAAGGATGCTGTTATCGTTTTTCTGGTTTTTTGATGTTTGCTGTATTTCATACGTTGGTATCCTCCATAATTGCAGACGGTATTAAAACAGGAAGGAGCCTTTGCTCCCTCCCGTTTTGCTGTCTGTGTAGTTTTGCCGTGTCAGATTTTATGTTTGACAACGGCGTACATTCCGTATCCTGCATACGGCCGGTTGTAGTAGTTGTTGAAGCCGCGTGCTTCTGCAAACAGCGGGTCGTATACTCTGCCGTTTAATTCTACCCACGCGTGGCCGGTATCGGTGGCTACGTATACGGTTTTGCAGCCGCATTCGTGGAATAAAAACGCGGTTGCAGACGCTTCGGATACGCAGCATCCCTGGCGCCTGTCAAAGATGTCGTTTGCAAATGTGACTTCCCATCCTGGCTGTCTGTAGATTGGGTTCAGCCTTCGGTACTGTCTGTATGGAAACTGGAACACCCATAAAAAGCACTTTTTTATTTTCTGTTCCAGCGTGTCGCTTGGCTTTGTAACTTGCAGTACGATGTTGCGTGCTTTTATCATTGTCTGGATCTTTTGGACATTTGCGTTTGTCGCGACAGCCTGTCCGCTTTTTTTGAGCCGGATGCCGTCGACCGTACAGCCGGATGCCATCTTTGCGTTTTCTCTGTCAAAATAGTAATAGCTTTCACCCAGCTTTTTCCAGCCGCATACAGGCTGTCCGTTTTTGTCAATGTAATAAGTGCTGCCTGTTTCTGTGATAAAAGTATTTGTCAGTTTTCTGCACATATATTGGAACGGCTTTGCCGATAAGACGTAAACACCGCCTTTGTCCAGAGAGAGCCGCAGGTTTCCCTGTTTGCTGACGGCTGCCGGGTGGTATAAAACCGTAAGAAAGTCACGTTTGATTTCGGAATACCGGTATACGTATACCTTGCTGCCTGCCTGCATTGCCTTTATTTTTTCCACAGGCAGAACAAGGTCGGCGCCCGGCTTTGCTTCGCTTGCAAATGTCGTTTGGCAGACGAGGACTTTGTGTTCGGATATGTTGTTTTTTTTCAGTGCTTTTTGCAGGTCTGATTTTAAAGTGCCGGAAGTACTGCCCGGCTTTTGCTGCCGCAGCTTTAGCTTTAAGCCGCTGCCAACCTGCTTTAGCCTGCTTTTCTCCATAGTGATCTCATGTTTTTTGCCGTCGGTGTCCAGCAGCTTTACTTTCAGCGATTTGCCGCATTTGGAAAGTGCGCTGGCAGCATCCGCGTCGAAGGTGACTTGCTGCGGCACCGCGTAGCGTGCGCTGTCGCTGCTTTTGACTGCCTGTACTAAGATGACAATGGTATCGGTTGCTTTTTGCGCAGCTAATTCCGTGACCAGTGTTTTTGGGATTTCCAGCCGTACATTTTCTGCTTCGCCAAACAGCACGCTGTTTACGCGGATTTTGGCAAAGCTTGTGTTTCCGTTTTTATAAATGCTGTATTTTACTGGCACAATGGTTAGTGAGGTGAAATTGCGGCATTCCGAAAACGTTCCTTTTGGGATCTCGTTCAGGCTGTTTGGAAGCTTTATTTTTTCCATATTCCGGCAATTTAAAAACGCCTGTTTTTGAATCCCTTTTACCGTATAAGTATGGTCGCCTGTGTTTAGTTCTTCCGGGATGGAAACAGAGCTTTTGATATCTTTGGTATAGCCGGATACCGAACAGGCATCTCCGTCCAGATCATAGGTAATGCCCTGGCTGTCTGTAAATACAGTGTCCTCTGATGCAGCGTCTGTTTCGAAATCTTCTTTTGGTTCCTCTGTGATAGTTCCAGTGCTGTCTTCTGTGCTGCCATCTGGGATTTGCATGTTTTCAAAATAGCCCGGCACGCCGCTATCCGCTGCACTTTTTTCGGATACCAGCCGATGGCTTGCCTGTGCATCTGTCAGCGGTGTTGTCAGCAGCAAAAACAGGGCGGTGCATAAAACAGGCTTGAAACTTTTTGTTCTTTTACTTAACATTTTCATATTGTTCTACCTCGCACGAACTATTTTTTACATAGCTTTCGTTATTCGTCAAAAAAACTTTCTGCGTCAAACGCTTCCCTCCCGTCTGCTTTTTTGTCCAGCTTATGGAGGTTTTTATCCTGCATAAATTTTGTGATATTGTACAGAACTAATACGTCTGTAATTTCGTCATGGTTTTTTAACATGTCATGGATATTTTCACTTACATACCGGCAGTCGACCATAAGGATTTGTTCGTAGTCGCCTGCCAGAAAAGGTACAAAGCAGTTGGCAAAGGAATCCTTGATTACAAGCAGGCTCCGTCCGGTGCCGGCGTTTGTACGAATGTGGATTTTTGCCGTATTTCTGGAAAAAAATACTTGATAGCGGTTAAATCCTTTTGTTGCGGCTTCTTTAAAATAAAAGGAATCTGATACCGTTTCGCCGTCGTCTACGGTAATACCGTTCTCATATGCGCTGTGAAACAGCTCGACCTTGTCTGGAGGGACGCGGATCTGTGCTTTATTATAAGTCGTTCCGTAGAAATCGTCAAACGCGGTTTCGATTTGATAACTGTCCAGCGGGAGTGCGGTATGCCTGGTCGCGTCCGCCCATCTGCGGTATGCATAATAGGCGCCAAGCGTCGTCCAGTGATGGTCGGTACGGTAATAAATGGGTTCCTCCTGGTGCTTGAAAAGCTCCGGCTGCATATCCAAAAGAATGCCTGGATCATCCAGGCTTTTTTGCAGGCGTGCGATAGTATCCGCCTGCTGCGCGTTGCTGCCGCCTGCCTTATCCGGCAGCTTGCCTGGCATGGCGCCTGCCTTATCCGGCAGTATGATGCAGCATACCCGGTCGCTGCCGTATTGCTGTACGGCGCTGTTTAAAAACTGCGAAAGATATGTAATATTTTCTTGTGCCTGGGCAGGGTCATATGCGGATGTGTCAAATTTTTCCAGCAGATACCCGTCTTTGCCGAGATAGACACCATTGATGTCTTTTTTTCCAATGAACTGTTGCATTTTTGCGGCTGCCTGTACCCATTTGTCCCTGCCGGGCATCTGGTCATTTAAGTAGGTTTCATAATGCTCCTGGTAGCTGCCGTTTTGAAGGTCTTCCAGAACAAATTCCGGTCTTGTCTGCAACAGACGGTTTTCCAAATCGGAATATTCTTTTTGCGGGAGGACGTAAAAGCTGAGCCCGCCAGCGCCAAGCAGTGCACAAAACAGCAGGCAGCCTGCCATTTTTAATGTATGTTTTTTCATAACTGAACCTTTCCGGCGCAGGCAGCAGGTTGCCGCCTGCCCATCAGAACCTGAAATATAAAAACGGGTTATAAGAAGAACTGACTAACATTGCGAGCGACGCGGCAAATACGGCTGCGATATAAGCAATGCCTGCAAAATCACTTTTGGGCAGTACGGCAAGTGCGGCTCGCTTTGCCAGGGATGTGCAGCCGATTACGGCGAGTAAAAACAGCCCGGCGTTCGACCACAGCAAATATGCGTCCTGTGTGCAAAACAGCCCGGCATCTGCACGGAAGAAAAATGCACGCAGATATGCGGCGCTGTCGTTCATATCCTGGCAGGAAAACACGCACCAGCCAGTCATTGTCAAAAGCAGGGTGTACACGCTGCGGCACCATCCCGGCAGCTTTTTAAGCACCCGGAGCAGGAAAAATTTTTCCAAAACAAGCAGGGCGCCATAGTACAGCCCCCAGAGCACAAAGTTCCAATATGCACCATGCCAAAGCCCGGTTAAAAACCAGACGATTGCAAGGTTTCGCATCTGGCTTGCCGTTCCGTTTCGGTTTCCGCCAAGCGGGATATACACATATTCCCGAAACCATGTCCCAAGGGAGATATGCCAGCGCCGCCAAAATTCGGTAATGCTTTTGGATTCATACGGATAGCGGAAATTTTCAGGAAACGTAAATCCAAACATCTTGCCAAGTCCGATCGCCATATCAGAATAGCCGGAAAAATCAAAATAAATCTGCAAAGAAAAAGCCGCGCACCCAATCCATGCCGCAGCCGAGGTCAAGCCGCTGGTATTCCTTGCGGCAATTTCATTCCAGACGGCACCGACCTGGTTGGCAATCAGCACTTTTTTGCCCATCCCGGTGCAAAACCGCAGGATGCCGCTGAAAAATAAATCTGCGGATTCCCGGCGCGATACGAGCTGGCCGGCAACCGACTGGTAGCGAACAATCGGCCCGGCAACCAACTGCGGAAACAAAGCGACATAAGCGCCAAAGGTGATGATGTTTTTTTGTACGTCTGCCTCGCCGCGGTAGACATCAATCGTATACGACATTGTCTGAAAGGTATAAAAAGAGATGCCGATTGGCAGCGGCAGTCCGACCTGCGGTACGCGCAGCCCGGTTACGGCGTGCGCCGTTTGCAGGAAAAAGTCTGCATATTTAAAAAAACCAAGCAGAGAAAGGTTGATAACGGCAGATGCAAAAACTGCCGCGCCAGCCTTTCGCATGTTTCCTTTTTCCCTGTAATACCCGGCAAGCCTGCCTGTGGTGTAGTCGACGACGGTAGAAAATAAAATCAGCACGACATATACCGGTTCGCCCCAGGCATAAAAAATAAGGCTTGCCAAAAATAACACCAGATCCCGCAGCTTCCGAGGCGCAGTATAATAAGCAAGCAGCGTCAGCGGAAGGAAGCGGAACAGAAAAATCAAACTGCTGAAAACCATTTTTAACCTCTGCCTTTTAGAGCTGCTTTTTTAGCGCATCCTGCCCTTTTTTATTGATGTCTTTATTGGATGACATGGCAATATACCAGACGTACTGTCCTTTTTTTCCGCAGACTGCGTTTTTAAATACTTTTTGCTCAGTCTGTGAATAATCGCCCAGATAATCGCTGCTGCTGTTGTTCTTTTTATATGTTTTGATGCTCTTTAATAAATCGGATGCATCGGATTTCTTGGCTGCTTTTGCAACACAGATGCTGTAAATTTCCTGATCGTCGCACAAATACGCAATCGAGGATATTTTTTTGGACTGCGCAACGGTAAAGATCGGGCAGTCTCCAGCCTGCGTCGTCTGGGACGTTAACTGCTTGCTGCCGCCTGTTGCATCCAGCGCTGCCTTGCACAGCGACTTTGCGCTTGCTGCCGCATCTGCCGTAATGGGCGGCTTGCCAAGTGCCAATAGGCAGCAGGCAAACGCGAGCAGGCAGCACGCTATTTTTTTGATTTGCTGTAAACGTTCGTTTTTGTTTTTCTGATTTGCTTTTAACATTGCGGTTCCTCCTTGGTCGAATCTAATCCAGTGACTTATCGTATGCAGTCAGGCGCTTGGCATATTCGTGGTATGCCGCGGACTTCCAATGCACGCCGTCTCCTGCGTTATAAGAGCTTTTGAGCCAGCCGGTGGAATCTTTTAAAAATCCGGTGCAGTCGTAATATTTCACGCCCATTTCTGCTGCCAGTACGCTAAGCGCCTGGTTGTAGGCAGGGATCTGTGCAAATCCTCTTCTTCGCGACATTTCCGCGGCTGTGACAGGGGAGGCGGCAAGGATTACGATGTCTGTCGCCGGGGTGCCTGCCTTGATCGTGCGTATAATTTCCTGGTAACCGTCAATCAGGTCGTTTTTGTTGCGGAAATGGATATCGTTATCTCCGAGCATAATGTATACGCGGTATGGTTTTGCTGCCAGAATGCTTTCCACAGCGGATTTGCCGTGAAACACCTTTTTGGTACGGAATGTAATCGTATTTAACCCAATCGCGGCGACTACATTTTTTCTTCCGCCGATAGCGATCTCATCCAGCACACGGTAAGCGGTCAGCCCGGTCGTAATGGAATCTCCGGCGAAAATCGTCATGCGTTCATACGGCTTTGTCCGCATTTTAGCCGTTTTGGATAGTGCGCTGTCATACGTGGACGTTTTCTTAGACGTACATGCCTTGACGCCAAAATAATAGTTCTGGTTGTTTTTTAAGCCTTTGACCCGGTACCAGTTGTTTTTGGTAACGCCTGCGAGCTTGTATTTGCCGGATTTGCTTTTTGCGTAATACACTTTATACCAGACTGCTTTTTTATTTTGGCTTTTGTCCCACATCACTTTTATGGATGAGGTCGAATACCGTACCAGACTTACTCCAGGCAGCGGTTCTACCGGGCATTGAAACGAACATGGCTTGCTGTAGATGATGCCGCTGCTTTTTGTTTTTGCCGCTACCTGGTAATAGTAGCGGTTTGCACCTTTTACTGTGCCATCGGTGTAGCTTTTGCCCGTTTCTAGGCGTGCAATCGTCTTGTAGCTTCCGTCCCGGCTGCTGCTGCGCTGCACCAGATAAGAAGTCACTTCCCCGTCTCCTGTTTTTTTCCAGGTAACCTTCGCAGACGTTAGGTCTTTTGCAAGGCTGACCGATGCGCTGACTTTTACAGTATGGTTTGTTTTTTCGATATCCTGTGCAGGATCGGTTTTGCCTGGAGCTTGTTCTGTCTGCTGATCGTGATTGCTGTCCGAAGGTTGGGTGTCTGTGTTCTGGTCGTTATTTTCCGGTGCCTGCCCATCCGGGGATTGGCTGCTGTTTTCTGGAGCCTGTCCATTTGAGGATTGGCTGCTGTCTACAGGAGCCTGCCCGTCTGAAATTTGGCTGCTATTTTCTGGTGCCTGTCCGTCTGAGGATTGGCTGCTGTCTACAGGAGCTTGTTCATTGGGATGTTGGCTATTGTCTGTGGGAGCCTGCCCGTCTGAAATTTGGCTGCTGCCTGCAAGTCTCTGCCTGATGGAATTTGTGCAGAGCAGTCTGGGACTGGCGCTTATAGTATAGCTCTGTGCCGATAAGCTTCCTATGGGGGAACAGATGGCGGCTGCCGAGCATACAAAGGCGAATAGCACCGTTGCTGCCTGTTTTGCTTTTAATGGTTTTTTGAACGTCTGATTGCCTGGTGACGACTTTGTCATTGGAATCCTCCTTCCATAATTGATGCAGCCTTTGGTATCTGTTTTTGGGATTTTGTTACACCTCCTGTTCTGTAAAAATTTCGGCGCCGCTGTCCGGCTTGTAGGTATAAACTTTATAGGCGTGGATTTGCGTGTGAATTTTTTGGCTGCATACAAAGTATATACCTGTTTGTTGAAAAAAGTCAACAATACATATGCTATTTGTTGATTTTGTTTCGATTTATTTCATCTTGCATGATGATGTGTTCTTCGATCATCTTTCCTCGGTCGATCTGGTGCCGCAGCTTTCTGTTTTTGACACTGTCAAAAATAATGGAAAAGTCATAATCGGCAGGGTATAATTTTTCCGCGGCAACATGGAGCTTGACTCTTTTGTGATTGATCCATATTTTTTTATTTGCCATCTGCACTCTTAAGACGCCTTTTTCATTTGCTGTCTGGCAGATAATCCCGATTTTTTTGTCAGGATATACGAGGACGCTGTCACCTAACTGAAATTCCTGTCCCAGCCGCGTGTTTTGATGCTTTTTTGCTTTTTGAATGCCGGGTGTTTTCCTTTTTTCCAGATGGTTTTTTGAAACTACCTGCTTTAGGCTTTCCGACAGCTCCGCTTTATTATAAGCTGCTTTCATAGCTGTTTTTAACATGCTTTCCGGCATTCCCATTTTTCCGGCGATATAAAAAGCACAGCTTTCTCCGGCTTCACCGATGACTAGCTGATAAAGGGGCTTTAGGCTTTCTTTGTCAAACGTCATTTTTGCATTGGCAATTCGGGACTGTTCAGCCGCATAGAGCTTTACCTCAGGATAATGTGTTGTAACAAGAAACAGTCCGCCGCTTTTTTGCAACTGTTCGAGAATCGCAATCGCGATTCCCATACCTTCTGTTGGATCTGTGCCTGAACCAAGCTCGTCCATAATAATCAGGCTGTCTTTATCTGCGTATTTTAAGATTTCCAATACATTCACGATATGTGCCGAAAATGTGGAAAGATTTTCAGATAAATTTTGTCCGTCCCCGATATCGCACAGAAAATTGCTGTTTATGCAGATTTCAGCTTTTTTACACGCTACATGCAGGCCGCATTGTGCCATCATGCAGTTTAGTGCGACGGTTTTGATGGCAACGGTTTTGCCGCCTGTATTCGGCCCGGTAATAACGACGCCGTCAAAATTTTTTCCGATTTCAAATTGCAGCGGCACGCACTCTGACGGAGACATCAGCGGGTGCCTGCCGTCTTCGAGCCGGATGTAGCGCTGCGTATGAATCGTTGGTTCGGTTCCGCCGTATTCCAGGCTCAGCTTCCCTTTTGAAAAAATAAAATCCAGTTTTTCGATCATACGGATATTTTGTTTTAAAATCTCTGCATAGTCGGCTGTCATCGCAGAAAGAGAATAGAGGATACGGCGTTCCTCATTTTCTTCACAGATCCGCAGAAGCTGCAACGCGTCATAATATTTCCCTACAGAAGCAGGTTCTATAAATAAGGTGCTTCCTGTTGCGGATTGATCGATGACAGAGCCTTTGATTTTATGCTTGTATTCTTTTTTCACAGGAATGCAAATATGCCCGTTTCTCAGGGTGCTGAAATGATCGGACAGGCGATCCTTGTTTGCCCGTATAACAGCATCTGCCTTTTCCCGCATACTTTTTTCGTTTTGTTCAATTTCCATCCGAAATGACTTTAAATCTTTGGAAGCGTTGTCGTCGATCCTGCCGTTTCGGATCTGCTGATGGATTGCTTCTTTTAGATCGTCCAGACAGTCGAGATTTTCCTCATAATATGCCAGCGACAGTTCCCATTGCTTAGAGCGGTTCAGATAATGCTTCAGCCGCATAACCGCAACGAGCGCTTTTTCCAGATCTTCCAGCCGTGAGATCGATAAACAGTCTCCTTTTACCGCCATTTGGATGCAGTCTCTGATCCCGTCTAGGGAAACAAGCGGCGGATTCCCGTTTTTTTCCAATAGCTCTTTGGCTTCGCTTGTCTCTCGTTGCTTTGCGGCCAATGCGCTTTCCGACAGACAAGGAACGGTATTTTGAATCTCTTGTTTTGCCCAGTCTGTAAGCGCCAGCTCGAGCCATTTCTGTTTTATTTGGTCAAATTCCAATACATGATCTGTTTGAATCATTTTCATATGCAACCTCCGGTTAAAATATTATTTTAGAAAAAGATATAAAAAAAGTGGTTCCTGTCTATCAGAAATAGACTGAAACCACGAATCCGTTTGTCTTATAATGAGGCAACAAAAACAACACCTTTCCGTAATAAGGAGAGTATCCCAAGCTACGGTTGGCATAAAACAAAAAAAGCATGACCGCTACAGTCATACTTCCACTTGTTCTTAATTTAAAAATAAGACAATCCTGTTCGATGTATGCAGTATTCTGTAAGGCAGAAACAACCAGCATTTTGCAATGCTGAAAAGGGTAACACAAAGAAAGCAGGATTCACAGTGTCTGCGATCCGCCGCGCTTGCCCTTTTATAACATTTAGTTGTTTTTTGTCATTACAGAAACCACGAACATAAAACATTTTCCTTTTCTCTAAAATATGACTTTATATTAACGGATAACGTTCTCTGTGTCAACTATTTTTTTCACAAATTGCATAATGCAAAAGCCTAATACTATAGCGAACAAGTTTGAGTTACTTTGGGAAGCTTTTACAAGGAGGCACATCCTCTTTCCCAGCGTCCCTTCCTGTAAAAATTTACCAAAGCAATCCAAATTTGTTCGCTGTAGTACGAATTGAAGTTTACAAATTCTAAAAAGCAAATTTATGTTCCATGCATATAATTAATTGAGATAATGTATCATCCGGCAATATCGAATCGTGAGGTGATTTTGATTGAATAATTTTTACCCCAATCCAATGTTTCTCCTGTCGAATTTATTCGGCATGAGAACGCCAAACAGAAACTATTATGGAAATAACGCCAGGCGTCCCCAACAGGCCGCCGCTATGACTGGCAGTCCGCAGCAGCCAGACGCCATGCCGCCAGGGGAAGCTTGTGTATCGAACCATAGTGAACCTGAACTGCCTGGAACAAGAGAAATGCAGGCAAGCCCGCAGCCAGAGTGTATGCCGCAGCAGCCAGAACCGATCGCAGTAGGGTGTATGCCGCAATCCGTGGAATCAAATGCGGTGCCGCCACGGGAAGCGTCAGATTTTATGCCGCA
Source organism: Eubacteriaceae bacterium (assembly GCA_910574915.1). GTDB lineage: Bacteria > Bacillota > Clostridia > Lachnospirales > Lachnospiraceae > Eubacterium_J. Next base: position 82,423 of record CAJTCR010000013.1, on the reverse strand, counting down.
GCAGGAAGCGCCGGAAAGAATGCTGCCGCAGGAAATGCCAGGTAATCTGCTGTCATTATTAGAAACAAGTTCGATGTTCGGGCAAATGGAACAAGGCGGTATGCTGCCGCAGCAGGAACTATTTCGTATGCTGCTGCAACAGATGGAATCGTGCTGTATCCCAGGGCCGATGGGCCCAAGAGGGGAGCCGGGCGCGCCGGGTTGTTCCGGTGAACGCGGAGAAACGGGGCCGCAGGGAGTGACGGGGCCGCAGGGGTTACAAGGTGTGACAGGGCCTATGGGCCCCAAAGGTGATCCTGGCGCACGCGGGCCTATGGGTCCTCCTGGTTATCCGCAGAACAGTATTTTTGCGACGTTTTCCTGCCAGGATCTGGCTGTACCGGAGAGAGGCAGGCTTCCGCTGAAAACAGCTATTTCTGATATTACGGAAAATATAGCTGCCTGCGATAACGGCGGCATTGCGCTGACACCTGGGTATTATGCGATCAGCTATTATCTCTGCGCTGTAAGGAAACGGCACAGCTATATAAAGCTGACCCCTGTTTTAAATGAACAGAAGCAGACGGCATACAGCGCCTATGCAGAGGCTGCAAGGCGGCAGGAGCTGCTGGTGCTGTCAAGGCATTTTATTATCGGGATACCGGACAACGCGGTGCTGAGCTTTGCATGGCATTCATCAGAAGATACTGGCACAATCAATATGGATATGACGGTCGAAAAACTCTGCCGGCAGTAACTGAAATAGATGTTAAAAAATATCAGCAGAAAATCTTAAAAATAGGAGAAATAATATGCCGACAATAAGCCTTTGCATGATTGTAAAAAATGAGGAAACGTATATTGCGCGTTGTTTGGACAGTGTCGCGGCACTTGTAGATGAAATCATTATCGTGGATACAGGATCGACTGACCGGACGCTTGATATTGTGTCTGGGTATACGTCAAAGGTCTATTTGTACCCGTGGAAGGATGACTTTTCTGCCGCCAGAAACGAGTCTTTTTCCAAAGCGACGATGGACTATTGTATGTGGATGGATGCCGATGATGTGATAGAGGAATCACAAAAGGATGCATTTTTGCAGCTAAAGCAGTCGCTTTCACCGGATACCGACATTGTTATGATGAAATATCATACTTCTTTTGATGAGGCTGGCAAGCCTTCTTTTTCTTATTTCAGGGAAAGATGGATCAGGAACGATCCAAGGTACCGCTGGATCGGCGCGGTGCATGAAGTCATTCCTCCAAACGGCAGGCTGGTCTATTCCGATATTGCAGTCTGCCATAAAAAAACAGGCGTCGGTGATCCTGACCGAAATCTGCGAATTTACAAAAAAATAATTGCAGACGGCGAATTCTTAGACCCAAGGCAGCAGTATTATTACGCACGGGAGCTTTATTATCACAAGCAGTATCAGGAAGCGGTTACGGTACTGGAACAGTTTCTTAACTCACCAGACGGATGGATCGAAAACAAGATCGAGGCATGTTCTGTCTGCGCCGATTGTTATCGGAAGCTGGGGCGGGAACAGACCGCGCTTACAACTCTTTTGCGAAGTATGAGCTTTGATTTGCCAAGAGCAGAAATATGCTGTGAGATCGGGAAATATTTTTTGGAGCATAACAACTGTCAGGCGGCGGTTTACTGGTATGAAACGGCACTGCGCACGCCGAAAAACGAATATGCCGGCGGATTTATCGTGCCGGACTGCTATGACTATATTCCGCTTTTGCAGTTATGCGTATGCTATGACCGGCTGGGGCAGCATCAAAAAGCAGAAGAATATAATGAAAAAGCAGGAGTATGCAAACCGTATTCGCCGTCCTATCTTTATAACAAACGGTATTTTAGCAGCCTGTAATTTTGGTAGCACTTATGCCAAAGCTGCATAAAATATTCGTATAAAAAGAAACTTTTTATGTTCTTTTTATAAAAAATAAAAGAAGGATGTGGTTGAAATGAGTCAAAATAACTTATATAATAACTGCTGTCAAAATCAATGTCACCCAAATTGCTGTGAACGCGGCCCGCAGGGTCCGAAAGGGGATCAAGGCCCGATCGGCCCGCAAGGCCCAAAAGGTGATACGGGATGTCCAGGCCCTATGGGCCCGCAGGGTACAAAAGGAGATATGGGCTGTCCTGGGCCAAAGGGAGATCCAGGTGATCCAGGCCCTATGGGCCCACAGGGAACACCAGGGATTCCGGGTGCAAGAGGGCCACGAGGAAATACCGGCCCGGTAGGCCCTACAGGAAATACCGGCCCAAGAGGGTACGCAGGCCCAAGAGGATACGCAGGCCCGCAAGGAATACAGGGAATACAGGGGGTTCGCGGTGATATCGGGCCAAAAGGGGATCCTGGTTGTGAAGGGCCAAAAGGCGATATCGGCCCGCAAGGCCCAGCAGGCCCGACTGGCCCGACCGGCCCGGCAGGCCCACAGGGTGATCTTGGCCCGCAGGGACAGCGAGGGATTCCAGGTCCGACCGGCCCGGCAGGTCCGACCGGAGCGATGGGGCCGCAGGGTGTAACTGGCGCACAGGGGATACAGGGCGTAACAGGCCCGATCGGAGTACAAGGGCCAAAAGGCTGTCCTGGAGATGAAGGCCCAACAGGCCCAACAGGAGCTACTGGAGCCACAGGCGCGACGGGAGCTACTGGAGCCACAGGCGCGACGGGAGCTACTGGCGCGACAGGAGCAGACGGTGCACCAGGAGCGACGGGAGCTACCGGAGCAACGGGAGCAGACGGGGCACCAGGAGCTACCGGAGCAACGGGAGCAGATGGAGCACCAGGAGTCACAGGAGCTACTGGCGCTACAGGAGCAGACGGGGCAACGGGCGCGACAGGAGCTACCGGAGCAACGGGAGCAGATGGAGCACCAGGAGCTACAGGAGCAGACGGGGCAACGGGCGCGACAGGAGCTACCGGAGCAACGGGAGCAGACGGGGCACCAGGAGCTACCGGAGCAACGGGAGCAGATGGAGCACCAGGAGCTACAGGAGCAGACGGGGCAACGGGCGCGACAGGAGCTACCGGAGCAGACGGAGCTACCGGAGCAACGGGAGCAGATGGAGCGACGGGAGCAACGGGAGCAGACGGCGCGACAGGAGCTACCGGAGCAACGGGAGCAGACGGTGCTACCGGAGCCACCGGAGCAACGGGCGCTACAGGAGCAACGGGCGCTACCGGGGCAGATGGCGCTACCGGAGCAACGGGTGCTACAGGAGTTACTGGCGCGACGGGAGCAGATGGCGCGACAGGAGCGACGGGCGCTACAGGAGCTACAGGGCCAACTGGTGTTGATGGAACTGGTGCGTTGATTCCATTTTCATCGGGAATTCCGGTTTCGTTGACGACGATTGCCGGCGGGCTTGCAGGAACACCGGCTTTTGTCGGGTTTGGAAGCAGTGCGCCGGGGCTTACGGTGCTGGGGTCTACGATTAATATTACGAATGCAAGTGGTACGCTTTCGAACTTTGCGTTCCAGGTTCCGCGTGATGGAACGATTACCTCGTTTTGTGCATTTTTCAGTACGACGGCAGCACTTTCTTTAATAGGCTCTACGGTTGCGGTAAGAGCGCAGATCTACTCGTCTGCAACGCCGAATAACGTATTTTCTGCGATTCCTGGCACATTGATTAACCTGACGCCGTCGCTGACGGGGGTGATATCGATTGGGACATTGTTAAACGGTGCGCTTACAGGGCTGAATATTCCAGTAACGGCGCAGACACGGTTAATGCTTGTATTTTCAGCAACGGCAAGCGGGCTGACTTTGCTCAATACGGTTGCAGGTTACGCAAGCGCAGGTTTAAGTATTAACTGATACACATTCTAAAAACAGAAAAGCAGCCGCGTGAAAGCAGATTCATGCGGCTGTTTTTACAAAGGCAGCATCCGGCAGCAAAGAAACAGAAAATAAGATTGCATTTTTGCATGATATGGAATACAATAACAAGAAAACTGAAAACATTCATTATTCAGGAGGAATCTGCCATGAAACGCATTGGGCGTATTTTATTTTGTCTGCTGCCGCTGCTGCTTACGATTATCCTGCAAAATCTGGTAACTGTTCCGATCTGCGGGATTGCGGCGATGGCTGTGTTAGTAAAAAACAGGGGGACAGGCATTCCGTTTGCCGAGCAGGTCAACGAGCTGCTGTCGCTGATTTCAACGCCGACTTTTATTATTCTCGTATCCATGTCTTATGCAGTTGTGGCGATGGTTCTATTTGGCGTTTGGTACCGGAAAAAAATAGCTCCTTCGCAGGAGCGGATAGCGGTAAGGAATGCATTTAACCCGTGGATTGTAAGCGCGCTGCTTGTATTGTCTGTCGGATTGCAGTATGTGATCAGCTATTTAATGAATTTTATCGGGGTGCTGCGCCCGGACTGGATGCAGTCTTATGCGGAACTGATTGACAGTGCCGGGATTGGTACATTATCACCGCTGATGCTTACGTATGCCATTGTGATTGCGCCGATTTCAGAAGAGCTGATTTTCCGCGGCGTGACACTTGGCTATGCAAAGAAAGTGTTTCCGGTTGCAGGGGCGGTCTGTTTGCAGGCAGTTTTATTCGGAATTTTTCATTTGAATATGATCCAGGGCATTTATGCGGCTTTTTTAGGGCTATTTATCGGATATCTGCACGAAGCGGGCGGCACCGTTGCGATTCCGATGCTGTTCCATGCGTTTTTTAATTCTTTTGGCACGCTGGCGAGTGAAGCCATGTACTATCATATGGAACAGCCGTTTTTCTTTCTGCTGTGGCTGACAGTCGGCGTACTGCTGACCTATACAGGTATTTTCCTGTTTCAGCACGGCATACGGGTGCGCGGCAGCAAAACTGCGGATCACAGCCTGTAAGCGGCTGTTTGGCGGAATGTCACGAATGGACGCATGTGCAGCGATGCGGCTGGTTAATTATTTTTAAAGATCTTCCGATAATCAAAGTAGTTACAGGGATTGTAAACAACAAAAAACCAGGGACGGTATGTAGTTTGAGCATCCAGCTTAAATTGTATGCCGTTTTTGTATGCAGTCCTTTACTTTTCAACTTTTTAGGGAGGTTTGTGTTATGATTATTTCATCCAGTGAAGTAAAAATGAATTCCCAGCGCAGTTATTACGCAGGTGCCTTTTGGGGCAGCGGGACGAGATTTGTAGGGCAGCTTTCACAGACTGCCTCTGCTGCAAAGAAACAACAGGTGAACAAAGATCCTGAGCAGGGGAAAAAGCAGTCCGGCCTGTCTGATTCCAAGGACGACCTTATGGCGCGCTATTCCCAGGGGCGCAGCATCCGCAGCTTCGGGATCGGAAGCAACAGAAGAATGCAGTCGCTGCAAATGCACCAGATCCGCAGGCAGTCGATTGGCTACATTCTGCATCAAATGTTTTGGAGAGGGGGAAATCAGACGCTTGATCCGGTGTCCGCTCTGCTTGGAAACTATTCCGGCAGATTTATGTCGTTCAGCAGCCAGAGTTATTTTGAGTCCGAACAGACCAGCTTTTCGACTGAAGGGAAAGTCGTTACGGCATCTGGCAAGGAGATCAGCTTTAACGTCGAGGTAGAGATGTCACGGTCTTTTTATGAAGAGACATCGCTGCTGGTAGATATGGGCAGCGTTCGCCTGACCGATCCGCTTGTGATTAACCTGGATACAGAAGCGGCTTCGGTCTCAGACCAGAAATTTTATTTTGACCTGGATGCGGACGGGCACGCAGAGCAGATTTCCTTCTTAAATTCCGGCAGCGGATTTCTTGCCCTTGATAAAAACGGCGACGGTGTGATTAATGACGGGAGTGAGCTGTTTGGTACGGCAAGCGGCAATGGATTTGCTGACCTGGCAAAATATGACCAGGACGGCAATGGCTGGATTGACGAGGCTGACGAGATCTTTGACAAGCTGCTGATCTGGCAGAAGGATGAAAACGGCAACGATATTCTGCGCGGGCTTGGCGCGGCAGGCGTCGGCGCGATTTATCTTGGAAATGTCAATACGGAGTTTTCACTGAACTCCCAGACAGACAACAAGACGAATGCGGTTGTGCGGCAGACCGGGATGTATTTAAAAGAGGACGGGACTGCCGGGACGATGCAGCAGATCGACCTGGCACAGTAATGAAAAACGGGAGAGCAAACCGGATTAGGATTTGCTTCCCCGTTTTTTTAACAGGTTTTTAATACATCCACCGCTGCTTCTAAATATGGATGGTCTTTTTCATAGAAAGTGCCTGCATCTGCCGCCTGCGCCATTGCCGGGTCTAACGGCACTTTGCCAAGTACTGGGATACCCAGTTCTTTTGCCGCTTCGTCCACATGGCTTTCTCCGAACAGGCGGATCTGCCTGCCGCAGTCCGGGCATTTTAAATAGCTGAAATTCTCTACGACGCCGAGTACCGGAATATCCATCATCGCTGCCATGCGGAAGGCTTTTGTCACAATCATCTGTACAAGCTCCTGCGGAGAGGTCACGACAATAATGCCGTCTACCGGAAGCGACTGGAATACCGTCAGCGGCACATCTCCGGTGCCAGGCGGCATGTCAATCAATAAATAATCCAGCTCGCCCCAGACAACGTCTGTCCAAAACTGCTTGACGGCACCGCCGATGACCGGGCCTCTCCAAAGTACCGGGTCTTGCGGGTTTTCCATCAAAAGGCTGATAGACATCAGCTTAATCCCGTCTTTGGTTTCCAGCGGGAGGATCATGCCTTCAGCGTTGCCGTAAGCTTCTCCTGTAACGCCAAACATCTTTGGAATAGACGGCCCTGTAATATCCGCATCCATAATGCCTGTCGGATGCCCGGCTTTTTTCATGGCGGAGGCAAGGGAAGCCGTGACAAACGATTTGCCGACGCCTCCTTTTCCGCTGACAATGCCGATCACCTTTTTTACTTTTGAATATTTGTTTGCCGGTTCCAACATGCTCTGCTGCGCAGAATCGCAGTTTTCACGCTGTTCGGCGGAACAGCTCGATGCACTTGGGCATCCGCTGCACTGACTTTGTGCCATTACGATTACCTCCTGGTTTCTTTAAAATTTTACGATACAATGATCCCGCCGCCGAGCACACAGCCATCCTCATAGAGAACGACTGCCTGTCCAGGCGTTACGGCACGCACTGGACGGTCAAACCGCAGGCAGACCCTGCTGCCGTCTGCTGAGACGTCCGTCAGCACGCAGGTTTCTCCTTTGTGCGAATACCGGATCTTTGCCGTCATATGCCTGCCCGGGTTGAGGCTGTCTGCTGCCATATAGTTCATCGTATCTGCCGCAAGCTCTGTAACCATAAGATCCTCATTTGTACCAATTACAATTTCGTTCGTATCGGTACGGATTGCGGTGACAAATACGGGCTTGCCGAGTGCAATGCCAAGCCCTTTGCGCTGTCCGACGGTATAATGCGAGATTCCTTTATGCCTGCCAAGTACGGTACCGTCTGCTGTTACAAAGTTTCCCTCCGGTTCTGCCGTTCCAGTCGTACGGCTGATAAACGCGGCATAATCATGATCCGGCACAAAGCAGATCTCCTGGCTGTCCGGCTTGTCGGCTACGTTTAAGCCAGCCTGCTTTGCGATGCTGCGCACCTGGTCTTTTGTATAGTCCCCGATCGGGAACAGCGTATGCTTTAGCTGATCCTGCGTCAGGCTGTAAAGCGCATAGGTCTGGTCTTTGGCGCTGTCTGACTGGCGCAGCGTATAACGGCGGCTGGCAAGCTGTATGATTTTGGCATAATGCCCGGTTGCAATATAATCCGCACCGATGCCAAGGCTGCGCTGCAATAACGCTTCCCATTTTACAAAACGGTTGCAGGCGATACAAGGGTTTGGTGTTCTCCCAAGGCGGTATTCACGGATAAAATAGTCGATCACATGCTCTTGAAACTGCTGGCGGAAATTCATTACATAATAGGGAATATCCAACTGTGCCGCTACTCTGCGTGCGTCATCCACCGCAGAGCTGCCGCAGCAGCCGCCTTCCTGTGCGGTTGTCTTGCAGTCCTGCTGCTGCCAGATCTGCATGGTGACACCGATCACATCATAGCCTTGTTCTTTTAACAAATAAGCCGCGACCGAAGAATCCACGCCGCCTGACATACCGACTACCACTTTTTCTTTCATTTGATTTCTCCTGACCTGCCGCCTGTTTGCAGACGGTTTTTTTACGCTTCCTCGTCTGGCTGTTCTTCTGAGATATCCTCTTTCGGCGGCTGCAAGCCTTCGATTTCGATGTGGTTTTTCTGTGCGTAATCCCACAGTGCCGCATGGATTGCTTCTTCTGCCAACAGCGAGCAGTGCACCTTTACCGGCGGAAGCCCGTCTAATGCTTCCATTACGGCTTTGTTTGTTACCTTAAGCGCTTCATAGATCGTTTTTCCCTTGACAAGCTCCGTTGCCATGCTGCTTGTTGCAACCGCCGCCCCGCAGCCAAACGTCTTAAACTTACATTCTTTAATGACCTTTGTATCTTCATCGATATCGAGATAGATCCGCATAATATCGCCGCATTTGGCGTTGCCGACCGTGCCTACGCCGCTGGCGTCCTCGATCTCGCCGACGTTTCTTGGATTGTTGAAATGGTCCATTACTTTTTCACTATACATTTCTTACTCCTTGCTCTTTCTTTATTTTTGGTTTTTAACAAAATCCTCATACAGCGGAGACATGCTGCGCAGGCGCTCTACAATTCCTTTTAAGCTGTCTGCCGTATAGTCCGCTTCTTCCATAGTTGTATCCTCAGACAAGGTCAGGCGAAGAGAGCCGTGCGCGATCTCATGCACAAGCCCGATTGCCAGCAGTACATGGGACGGGTCTAACGAGCCCGAGGTACATGCCGAACCGCTTGATGCACAGATTCCTTTTTGGTCGAGCATAATCAGCAGCGATTCGCCCTCGATAAAGCGGAAGCAGAAGTTGACATTGTTTGGCAGGCGATGTGTGCGGTGCCCGTTTAAGCGTGCGTAAGGGATCTCAGAAAGCACCCGCTCGATCAGATGGTCTCTGACTGCCGCGATTTTTTTGCTGTTTTCTTCCATTGTCTGGACAGAAAGCTCTGCTGCCTTTGCCATGCCTACGATGCCAGGCACGTTGGTGGTGCCTGCCCTGCGGGCGCGTTCCTGTGCGCCGCCGTGAATATATGCGCCAAGCTTTATGCCGTTTCGGATATAGAGAAAGCCAACGCCTTTTGGCCCGTGGAATTTATGCGCACTGGCGCTTAACAGGTCAATGTTCAGTTCGTCAACCTGCATTGGCACATGGCAGAAAGCCTGCACCGCGTCGGTATGGAACAGTACGCCGTGTTTTTTCGCAATCGCGCCGATTTCACGGATTGGCTCGATCGTGCCGATTTCATTATTGGCAAACATCACGGAGATCAACACCGTATCCGGGCGGATTGACTGTTCCAGTTCTTCGAGGCTGATGCAGCCGTTTTCATCTACGTTTAAGTAAGTGACCTCGCAGCCTTTTTGTTCCAGGTATTCGCAGGTATGCAAAACGGCATGGTGTTCGATCTTTGTTGTAATCATATGCTTTCCTTTGGAAGCAAATGCATCCATACAGCCTTTGATCGCCCAGTTGTCGCTTTCGCTGCCGCCTGCGGTAAAATAGATTTCGTTTGTTTTTGCGCCAAGGATGCCGGCAAGCGTTTCTCTGGCTTCTTCCACAGCCTTTTTGCTTTGCTGGGCAAATGTATACACACTGTTTGGATTGCTGTAATTTTCCAAAAAATACGGCTTCATTGCCTCAAACACTTCTGGCTTTAGCGCTGTCGTTGCCGCATTGTCAAGATAGATCAGCTTTTCCATGATAAAATGTCCTCCTTCACAGAATCGGGTGCACATTGTGCATTTCCTAGTATTCCCCTAGGAATACAGTAGTTAATTTCGATAAAAAAGCGGGAAACCGTATTGCTACGCTCCCCCTCTTTTTAATAATTAATAATTGTTCGTATCTTTTATTTCTTATATAGTACATCCATAAGACAAGTTAATTATAACGCATTCTTTTCAAATGTCAATTCTTTTCTCAAAAATTTACAATTTGAAAAGAATGAACTTAAGCACGTCTGCCATCCAGCAGTTTCTCCACGCTCACCAGCTTTACACAGCACGCAAACACTTCTGCCGCCTGCTGCATCTCTTCCAGATTTGGAAAAGTTGGTGCAATGCGGATCACCGAATCTTTTGGGTCTATGCCGTATGGAAACGGCGCTCCGGCGGACGTCATAACGATTCCGGCTTCTTTTGCCTTTGCTACAATCGCTTTTGCGCATCCTTCCATCGCTTCAAAGCAGATAAAATAACCTCCTTTTGGACGGATCCAGGAACCGATGCCAAGCGGTTTGATTTCTCTGGACAGCACGGCATCGACCGCTTCAAATTTCGGGCGGATCAGTGCCGCGTGCTTTGCCATATGTGCACGTACGCCGTCCATATTTTTTAAATACCGTGTATGTGTCCACTGTTTGATTTTGTCATGGCCAATCGTCTGTACGGACATCTGCTTTAGCATATCCTGACGGTTGGTATCGGACATTCCCATTGCGGATATGCCGGCACCCGAAAAGGTTACTTTCGAGGTAGAACAAAATTCGTAGACGATATCCGGGTTGCCTGCTTTTTCACATTCCGGCAGAATCGGCAGTAGTACGTCCCGGTCGTTTTCATACAGGTCATGCACGGCATAGGCATTGTCCCAGTAGATGCGGAAATCTTCTGCCGCCGGCTTTAGCGCCGCAAAACGGCGGACGGTTTCGTCTGAATAAGTAATGCCCTGCGGATTGGAATATTTCGGCACGCACCAGATGCCTTTTACGGCAGGGTCTTCATTGACGTGCTTTTCCACAAGATCCATATCCGGCCCGTCTTGCTTCATCGGGATCTGGATCATTTCAATGCCGAAGTACTGGGTAATTGCAAAATGCCTGTCATACCCGGGTACCGGGCATAAAAATTTGACCCGTTCCAGCCGGCACCAGGGCGTAGAACCTAGCACGCCGTGCAGCATTGACCTTGCAATCGTATCGTACATAATGCTCAGGCTGGCGTTGCCATGAACGATTACCTGTTCCTGCTCGCAGTCCATAAAGCCAGCCATCAGCCGCTTTGCTTCGTCGATCCCGTCCAGGCTCCCGTAATTGCGGCAGTCTGTCCCTGCCTCGGTACGCAGTATGGACTGTGAGCTTATCATGTCATACATCTCCATTGATAAATCCAGTTGGAGCGGAGACGGCTTGCCTCTTGTCAGATCCAGGTTTAAGTGCAGCGACTGAATCTTTTGAAATTCTTTTTCCAGTGTTTCTTTTTCTGCTGTCAGTTCTTCTTTTGTCATTTCCAAATACGTTTTCATTACGATTTCCTTCCATGTTGGCTGCATTGTGCGCTGCGTGCAGGCAGCGTCACTGGTGCAGCCCGTCATTTTTCCATTCCCGGACTTTTTGCAGATATGCACGGATCTGTTTTTCGTAGCCGTTTTCCGAAGGCTGGTAAAATACCAGATCTGCCAGCTCGTCCGGCAGATACTGCTGTGCTGCGTAATGGTCTGGGTAAGAATGTGCATATTTATAATTGGCGCCGCGCCCAAGCTTTGCGCTGGACTTATAGTGTGAGTCCTGCAAATGTGCGGGCACCGGAGGCGTCTTTTTCGTGCGCACCGTTTCAAAGGCGCTGCCGATTGCTTCACACGCCGCGTTGCTCTTTGGCGCGCTTGCCACGTAAGTGACCGCCTGTGATAATATAATCTGCGCTTCCGGCATTCCGATGCGCTCTGCTGCCAAAGACGCTGCGACTGCGACCTGCAATGCCTGGGGGTCTGCGTTTCCGACATCCTCGGAGGCACAGATCATAATCCGTCTTGCGATAAAACGGATATCTTCTCCGGCATACAGCATTTTCGCCAGGTAATAAACTGCCGCGTCAGGATCAGACCCACGCATACTTTTAATAAACGCAGATATCGTATCGTAATGGTTGTCCCCGGACTTATCATAACGCACGACACGTTTTTGAATGCATTCCGACGCCGTATCCAGCGTAATATGGATCTTCCCGTCTGCGCTTCGCTCGGTTGTGAGTATGCCAAGCTCCAGTGCGGTAAGCGCAGACCTTGCGTCGCCGTTTGCGGCATCCGCTAAAAACTGCGCCGCGTCTTCGTAAAGCACCGCGCCGTAAGCGCCCATGCCTTTTTCGGCGTCTACAGCCGCACGATACAGCAGCGTTTGAATCTCGCTGGCGGACAGCGGGTGCAGCTCAAAAATCATAGAGCGAGACAGCAGCGCCCCGTTTACTTCAAAATAAGGATTTTCTGTTGTCGCGCCGATGAAAACGACCGTCCCGTCTTCGACAAACGGAAGCAGGTAGTCCTGCTGGCCTTTGTTAAAACGGTGGATCTCGTCGATAAACAAAATCGTCTTTTTGCCGTACATGCCCTGGTTGTTTTTTGCCTGTGCAATCACGTCTTCCATATCTTTTTTGCCGGAAGAAGTAGCGTTTAACTGCAAAAATTCGGCGCTTGTCGTATTTGCGATGACTCTGGCAAGCGTTGTCTTTCCGGTGCCGGGCGGCCCGTAGAAAATAACGGAGCTTAACTTGTCTGCTTTGATGGCACGGTACAACAGCTTGTCTTTTCCTATCATATGCTGCTGCCCAACGACTTCCTCCAAAGACGCCGGACGCATTCTTGAGGCGAGCGGCGCTTCCTTTTGAAGCTGCTGCTCCCTCATATAATCAAATAAGTCCATAGAACCTCCATTCTGGCAAGCTTATTATAGCGGATTTATTTTTTCCCCGCAAGCGCAGGGGATTCGCCAAAATAATATTTTTCACGCATTCCTCCGGTGTATGCAAGGATCACTGCCAAAAATCGTTCTCCGTAACGGCTGTATTTATTTTCACCAACACCTGTTACCTGCATCATATCGCTTTTGTCAAGAGGTGCCTTGACACACATGTCTACAAGCGTCTTATCGGAAAAGATAATATAGGGCGGCATCCCTTCTTCTTTGGCGATCTCGGTGCGCAGTGCGCGCAGCCGTTCAAACAGATCCAAGCCCTTGGAATTTAAAATATCAGATCTGCGCAGCTTGCTGCTTTGGGACGAGCGGCCTTTTTCGGTGCTTTGCGCGGCTGTCTTTGGCTTTTTCAAAATGACCTGCCGCCTGCCTTGTATGACATCGTCTGCCGCAGGTTGTACTTTCAGCAGGGCATATCTGTCATTGGTGACGCAAAGCAGCCCTTCGACGAGCATCTGCTGGATCATTGCCTTTATTTCGGTTTCCCTAAGCTCTTTTAAGCTGCCGTACGATTCATAGCGGGACACGCCGTATTCCCGCAGCTTGGCGCGGGTTTCTCCTGCCAGTATCCCAGCGGTGACATTGATCCCATAGCGCTGCCGGCATTCCCTGATACATGCGGTAATTTTTATGGCAGCCTGCGTAATATCGGTCTCTTCGTATTCGAGGGCACAGTTTCGGCAGTTTTCACAGCGTCCGGTTCCAAACTCGCCAAAATAGCGCAAAATATATTCCCGCAGACAGCCTGTTGTCAGACAATAATACTGCATGGACAAAAGCCGCTGTTCGTCCTGTTCTCTGATCTGCTCGATTTCTTCCCATGTATGGTCAGGATTCGGCTCTTTGTTCTCAATGAAAAAACGGTTGACTGCGATGTCCTGTGCGCTGTAGAGCAGAATGCATTTGGCGCGCTCTCCGTCCCGTCCCGCCCTGCCTGCTTCCTGGTAATAATTTTCCAGACTCTGCGGCATATTATAATGGATCACATAGCGTACGTTTGACTTGTCGATCCCCATGCCAAACGCGTTTGTCGCCACCATGACCGGACGGACATCATAAATAAAATCTTCCTGGTTCTGCCTGCGCGCGCCTGCATCCAGACCGGCATGGTATTTTGTTGCCGCGATTCCCTGGGCAAGTAAATGCGCGCAGACCGCATCTACATTTTTTCTCGTTGCACAGTAAATAATCCCGCTTTCATCCTTGTGATCCAGTACATACTGTGTGACATAACTGTCCTTTTTTTTCGGTGTCTCGACTGCAAAATACAGGTTTTTGCGGTCAAAGCCTGTGACGAGTACCGTTGGATCAAAAAGCCCAAGCACACAGATCATGTCTTCTTTGACTTTTTCTGTCGCTGTCGCCGTAAACGCGCTTACAACCGGGCGCCTGTCCAGACTGTGGATAAACTGTACGATCTTTAAATAGCTCGGACGGAAATCCTGTCCCCACTGCGAAATACAGTGTGCCTCATCGACGGTCAGCATGGAGATCTTAGCAAGCCTTGCAAACTGCAAAAACTCATACGTCTCCAGCCGTTCTGGCGCCACATAAATAATCTTGTATTGTCCAGCGGCTGCCAGCCGCAACGCTTTGGATATTTGCGATTCGCTCAGAGAACTGTTAATATAGGCGGCATGGATGCCAGCCTGATTCAATGCCTGTACCTGGTCTTTCATCAGGGAAATTAACGGAGAGACCACTAGGGTAATTCCAGGCAGCAGCAGCGCCGGCACCTGGTAGCAAATCGATTTGCCTGCACCTGTCGGCATAATGCCGAGCACATCCCGCCCGCTTAAAATACTGTCAATCAAAACCTCCTGGCCTTCCCGGAAGCCGGAATAGCCAAAATATTTCTTTAGTATATGATATTTATCATCCATAGACTATGTAAAAAGCCGTACAGCAGGCTTTTTCTTCCTTTCTGTATTTATGCGTGTTTTGGAGTAAAAGAATAGCCGGAAACGCTCTAATATCTAAGCATTCCAGCTATCGTTGCTTCACATGAAAGACTTATTTTGAAAGTGCCGCTGATGGGACTTGAACCCATATGGTTTCCCGTACGATTTTGAGTCGTATGCGTCTGCCAATTCCGCCACAGCGGCAAATGCAATCTTTTACTGCCTGCAAAAAGTATACTATCATATCCCCATAAAAAATGCAACTGTTTTTTTCAAATCTTTCAAAAAAGATCACTGTCAGCCACAGAAGTGACTGACAGCAATCGTTTATGGCAGCCAGCAGTGGTTCAGTGCAGCTTCTGCTGCCTGACTTGCGGTGCGGATCGTTTGAATATTTAACAGCAGGCTGATCAGGTCTGCGCTGCCAAACGTCGGCAGGACAGGATCGCCGGTCTGTGTTTCAATATTGGAAAGCTGCCTGCTTCCTTTGCCGGAACGGATGGCAAAGTATGCCTGTTCCATGCAGCTTAGCGGCTGATACTGAAACGTCTGCCCGATCATATGGTAGGCGCTGCCCAAGCTGCGGCGGGCAGGTGTTTTTGCAATCGCGCAGCAGCAGCCTTCGCAGCAGCCGTTTTGTATCCATTTTTGATGATCGAGCACGACATAATAAAGATCTGCATGTTCCGTCCAACGCTCTATAGATGTACAGGAGCCTGTATGCAGCAGTGTTTTTGCAAATGCCATAACGCCGCGGTGGCTTAACACGGTAGTTTTGGACATAAAATCTGAGTACAGCAGCCGGTGGCAGTCTAAGTAGGAATGGATGGCTGTTTCGCAGTCCCGGTACAAATGCGGGCGTACAGCCGCAAGCATACGGCAGATTTCCGATTCTTTAAGCGTGCCTTTAAATGAAACCGTATAGAGGTTTTCATCACCGCCAAACGCGAAATGGTAGGCAAGTCTGTCTGCCGTCTGCGGAAAGTCCTTTTTCAATGATTTTGTCATACTAAAAATCCTCCTTTTTTATGATAAATCAACCATAACACTTATCTGGGCGGAACTTCTTTCTTATCGATGGATCCTGCTAGAGCGAACAAATTTAAATTGCTTTGGTAAATTTTTACAGGAAGGGACGCTGGGAAAGAGGATCGGCATCCCCTGGCTGCGTCCGTTCCAGAATGCTAAGAAGCCCTAAGTATCCTGCTGATACGTTGTGGCTGTGGACGGTCGCGCCACCTAGTTCGCTGCCTATCGGCAGCTAAAGGTGCCGCTTGGCTGCGCCCCTGGTTGCCCCGCAGGATACTAAGAGCTTCTAATCATTCTTCCAAAGCCGCCGCCAGGGGATGCCGATCCTCTCTCCCGGCTGTTCTTCGTAAATGTTACGAAACCAATACCTCTATGGTCGATTTTGTTCGCTCTAGTATGATACAGCTTTTTGTTGAGTTATTTTAACAAAAAGCTATTATTATTTAACGCTAATGTTGATAAAATTTAACGAAATAAAAAGGAAGGATGAAGGAAATGATAGATGTAAAACTATATCTGGATGAGGTGGGGAAACGGGTGATGGAGCGCAGAAAAAAGCTTGGGCTGACACAGGAGGCACTGGCAGAGATGAGCGACCTTACTACACAGTTTGTCAGCTATGCGGAATCTGGGAAACGCGCCATGCGGCCGGAAAATCTGATGAAAATTGCATCGGCGCTTGGCGTCAGTACGGATTACCTGCTGACAGGGGATATTATTGACAAGGATAAACTGCTTTTATCGGAGAAATTGGAAAAGCTGAGCCCTGCGGAAGTGCGGATTGTTGAAAGTATTATAGATGAATGTATTCATTTGTATCATAAGGAAGTGTAGATAGAATGTGGGGTTGGTTTGGTGGATTTTTGTGGGAGGGACGCCGGGAGAGAGGGTGGGTACACTCTGGCTGCGTCCGTTCCAGAATGTTAAGAATCGCTAAGTATTCTGCTGCTACGCTGTGGCTGTGGACGGTCGCGGCACCTAGTACTACAACGAACAAGTTTGAGTTACTTTGGTAAACTTTTACAAGAAGGGACGCCGGGAGAGAGGATCGGCATCCCCTGGCTGCGTCCGTTCCAGAATGCTAAGAAGCCCTAAGTATCCTGCTGGTACGCTGTGGCTGTGGACGGTCGCGCCACCTAGTTCGCTGCCTGCTGGCAGCTAAAGGTGCCGCTTGGCTGCGCCCCTGGTTGCCCCGCAGGATACTAATGGCTTCTAACCATTCTTCCAAAGCCGCCGCCAGGGGATGCCGATCCTCTCTCCCGGCTGTTCTTCGTAAGTGTTACGAAAACAATACCTCTATGGTTGATTTTGTTAGCTCTAGTTCGCTGCCTGCCACAGCTAAAGGTGCCGTTGGCTGCGCCCCCTGGTTATTTTGCAGAATACTAATGGCTTCTAACCATTCTTCCAAAGCCGCCAGAGTGTACCCACCCTCTCTCCCGGCTGCTCTTCCTAAATGCTACGAAAACGAGTTCGACATGGTTTGGCTTCTGCCCGGATGGAGCACTAGAATCTGTTATATCATATGGTTGATTTTGTTCATGGAAGACAAACAAATTTGAAAAGTTTACTATAGCACTAGAGCGAACTTTTCAAACCATATCGGACTTGTTTTCGTAACACTTACAAAGAGCAGCCGGGAGAGAGGATGTGCCTCCCCTGGCGGCGGCTTTGGAAGAATGGTTAGAATCCCTTAGCATTCTGCGGGGCAACCAGGGGCGCAGCCAAGCGGCACCTTTAGCTGCCGGCAGGCAGCGAACTAGGTGCCGCGACCGGACACAGCCACAGCGTAACAGCAGAATACTTAGGGATTCTTAGCATTCTGGAACTGACGCCGCCAGGGGAGGCACATCCTCTCTCCCAGCGTCCCTTCCTGTAAAAATATACCAAAGCAACTCAATTTATTCGCTCTAGTTTGTTTTTTTAGTATTCTTCAATCTCCATAGTTCCGTCAGAATAATAGATTTCTGCGTATCCATGTCCGCTTCCGTCACAGTCTGGATAATCGTCCCGCCGGAGGATGGTTTTTTCACTGCCTTGCTGCTCGTTTGTATCTTCGGTTTGGTCTGGTGCAGCCGGTTTTGCTGCCTGCTCCGATATGTATACTTCAAACGTATGATCCGTATCTTGTAGCTGCTTGCTTGGAAGGAGCATAGAAAATCCTTCTTTGCCGTCTGCGCCGGAAACCGGAAATGCTTCATAACAAGTACTGCCGTTGACCCTGATATAGATGCGGGAACGTTCCTTGACAAGATCCAAAGGCAGATTGCCGGTAATCTGTGTATAGGTTCCTTGTGCAAGCTCTTCCAGGCGGTTGGCCTTAACGGCAGCTCCCATAACAGCGGCGTCCCAGACGACGGCTGGAGCTTCCATTGCAGGCGCCTGGCACGCCATATCCGGCAGAAACCGCTCCGCGCGTTCGATAATCAGTGCGTCTGTCTTCTGCTCGGAAAGCTCTGGCAGGTAATAGGGCAGTGCGCGGGAAAAATAGGCGGTTTCAAATGCTTCAGCCAGGAACGGCAGCAATGCGTTTCCAAACGAATCTCTGTACATAACAAGGCTGCCGCTTCCGTTTGAACGGGTAGTGATCTTGGGCGCAAAATTACTTTCCACTTCTTCGCAATAGGTAAACTGCGGCGCAGGATTATAATAAATTTCCTCTTCCAGCTTTGGCATGGCAGGGTACAGCATGTGATGCAGGTCTCCCTCAAAATCCTTTTTTACAGTATACGTCCGGTCTGTATATACAGAATGCTCTTTTTCAAGCCCGTTTAAAATCTTGTCGGCAGCCAGAGCCGCGCCTTCGTTATTCCAGTGAGAGTCGCGTTTATGATAAAGCACGCGCCCGTCATCCCGAAAGCTTTGATATAAGTCAATCGTATTCACCTGCTCTGACTGCAAATATTCTTCCAGCCGTTCCAGATTGCTTTTGCCGGTGCGCAGCGGCTGGTAGTAATACGGCATATATGTCCCATACAGGGAATTTTTGTTTGGCGCTGCTGCAAACGCAAATGCCGCGCCGTTTTTTTGAGCGTATGCCTGCACCATAGCAAGGGAATGCGCCACATTAAATAGCTGTCGTCCCGTCATCGGCGCTGTTCCCTGAAAATCTGCCAGGGAATCTTTGTAAAACAGCCATCCGTCTGTTCCGGTTATCACACGTTCCTGCGACGATACGCCAAAACCTTTGCCTAAAAGCAGTGCGTAGGCGGTTACGGCTTCTTCGCGAAACGCGAAATGGTCTTCGAACCATGCGCCGGCATCGCTTAAAAAGAAAGGGTTTAGGCTGCCGTCTGTAAATAGTGCGGGCGCTGGGGCGCTTTCCTGGTTGATTGATGGCTGCCGGATGCCGGTAAAAATAAGCCCGGCGGATGGGAGCAGGGATAGTGTTAAAAATAGTGAGATGTAAAAATAGAAGGGTTTTTTCATATGGATCACTCCTGGGTTAGATAAATTGGTGTGGGGTTATTGTGAGGAGGGACGCCGGAGGAAGGGGAACGGGGCTGGCTTCCTGTTCCTTTTCCAAAATGTAAGGTGCCCTAAGCATCCTGCTGTGACGTTGTGGCTGTGGACGGTCGCGCCACCTTGTCCGCTTCCGGCTGCCCGCCGTAAGCTATCGGTGGCGCTTGGCTGCGCCCCTGGCTTTTGTGCAGGATGTTAAGGGCTCCTAAACATTTTTCCAACGTCACAGGAAGCCAGCCCCGTTCCCCTTCCTCCGGCTGTTTCTCACAAATGTTAGTAAGAAAAAACGCTGTATAAGTGTAGCGTGTATTGCTGAAAGTGGCTTGTTTTTCCAGGTGCTGAGTAAACAACTGCATACGGAAGGCATTTCCACAAAAAACAAAACGCCACCAGCAAAACATCACGCTCGATGTGATGTTTTTTTGCGGCATGTGGGAAAGACAGCCGGGAGAGGGGGTTGGCATACGCTGGCGGCGGCTTTGGAAGAATGGTTAGAAGCCTTTGGCATCCTGCACCAAAACCAGGGGCGCAGCCAAGCGCCACCTTTAGCTGCCAGCAGGCAGCGAACTAGGTGGCGCGACCGTCCACAGCCACAGCGTCACAGCAGGATGCTTAGGGCTTCTTAGCATTCTGGAACGGACGCCGCCAGCGTATGCCAATCCCCTCTCCTGGCGTTCCCACATCCCCCCCCCAAAAAAAAACAATTAAAAAGCCACAACCTTCTGCACCATATGCGAAACCGGATAATAGCTGGTGTCATAAATCCCGCGTCTCCATCCAGCATAATGCGATTCTGGATCAAAAAACCGTCCGTTAATCTTGACCCATGCGTGCCGTGTATACCCGTCTGCCATCCGGTCTCTGGAGCCGCGTACCCTGCCGCATACGATATAAGGCTGATAGCCTGCTTCATAGGCAAGCGCTGCAAATGCACAGGCAAAGCTGTAGCAGTTTCCGGTTTGGGTGGACAGCATATCGTAAGCGGTCTTTCTCTGCCAGCCCGAAACATTGAGGTCTGGATATTTTGCGGCGTAACGGAACTTGCCGCCGACAACGTATGCCCAGCATTCGGCAAGCTTTTGGCTTTTTGTCATCGATTCGTCTGTGATCGAGGCAAATACTTCCATTGCTTTTATTTTTAATTTGGTATTCGTGTTATTTTTGGCGGCTCCGCTGCTGCCAAATGTAATTCCAAGGTAGGTCGTATTCTTTTTTACCTTGCCTGTCTTAGTAGCAAAATAGAGCTTTTTGCCGATAAGCTGCCAGCCGCTTGCGGGTGTTCCGTCGGGGCTGGCACAGTAGAGCTGCTTTCCCACAGAAACAAGGCTTCCGTTTTTTGACTTGGCAAGCTGTCCGGTAGAATGGAAAAGATAGGATGTTCCGCCGATTTTTAAAAGCCCTTTGGCAGGTTCGCCGTCTTTTAAAAAATAGTAGCGTTTGCTTCCCATTTCCAGCCACCCAGTTTCCATACTGCCGCTTTCCGTGGAAAAGTACCGCTGCCCCAGCTCCGTTTCCTGCCATCCGGTAAGCATTTGTCCGTTATCAGGATCAAAATAATAGAGATCTCCTTCAAGTTCCAGGCAGCCAGCCGCCATCTGCCCGGTTTTAGGATCAAAATAATAAGACTCTCCGTCAATTTCCTGCCATTTGGTCGCCATCTGCCCGGTTTTTTTATGAAAGTAATACGATTCGCCGGAAATTTGCAGCCATTCCGTTGCCATCAGTCCGGTTTCAGGGTAAAAATAGTACGTCTGTCCGTCGATGATAAGCCAATCTGCCGCCATCTGCCCGGTTTCAGGATAAAAATAGTACGCCTGGTCATCTATTTGCAGCCATCCGGTTGCCATCAGCCCGGTTTCCGGCTGAAAATAATACTTGTGCTCCTCGATAGTAAGCCAGCCAGTCGTCAACTGTCCGGTATCTGGTTGCAGATAGTACTTGTCGTCATTGACGGTAAGCCATCCTGTCGCCATCTGCCTTGTTTCAGGATCAAAATAGTAGGTCTGTCCGTCGATGGTAAGCCAGCCAGCCGCCATCTGTCCGGTATCCTGCCGCAAATAATACTTGCAGCCATTGGCTTCCAGCCATCCGGCTGTCTGGCGGGCAGTTTCATCATAGACGGGTGCGGCAGCGGGCAGTTGGGCGCCTGCCGCTTCTGATTTCATGCCAACAGCAAAAAAGACGGCAGTTAAAATGCCTGCGGCATGTGTCAGTGTATGATAATTGATTGTGGTATTTCTGATTAAATTGTGAATTGACATCATGATTGATCCTTTCCTAGTACGACAACGAACAAACCAAACCATACTGAGTTTATTTAGCAGCACTTACGAAGAGCAGCCGGGAGAGGGTGTACCAATCCCCTCTTCTGGCGTCCCTTCCCGTAAAAATATACCAAAACAACTCAAACTCGCTCTAGCCCCTCCCCTATTTTTATGCCAGTTAAAAGCGAAAATAAATAAATGGGTTATAAGTGCCGCCTGCCAGGTTTAACATACACAGAAGCAATAGCAAAAGGGAAGCAGGCCATAGTACTTTTTGCATTGCTTTTGCCTTTCCCACGGTTTCAGCGACAGGTGCAGACGCTAAAATTCCTGCTGCGAATGCCGCAAGATGAACGGGCGTCAGCAGGGAAAGTACAAGCCGCGTGGCATTTGGATTGTGCTGGATGCCGGTAAACATTTTTATGATCCAGTTGATACCTTGTCCCATATTGTCAGCGCGGAAAAATACAAACCCGATCAAAACGGCAAATATAACATAAATATGCGCGGCAGCCTTTTTCCACCCGGTTTTTTCTGTCTGAAAAAACGGAAGAAATTCTTCGATAAACAGCAGGCATCCGTGGAACAGTCCCCAGAATAAAAATGTGAGGTTGGCGCCGTGCCACATGCCGGTGCAGGCGAATACGATAAATTTGTTTACGACCGTTCTGGCACGCCCTTTTCTGCTGCCGCCCAGCGGGATGTACAGATATTCCCGAAACCAGCCGGATAAGGATATATGCCATCTGTGCCAGAACTCCCGGATCGAAACAGCGTGGTAAGGATAGTAAAAATTCTCCTTAAAGTGAAAGCCGAACATATGCCCGATGCCGATTGCCATATCGCTGTAGCCGCTGAAATCAAAATAGATCTGGAGCATATATGCCGCCGCGCCCAGCCAGGCACCAGCCATGTGAATCTGTTCCATCGGTGCACAAAACAATGTGTCCGCCATTTCGCCCATATAGTTTGCGATTAGTACTTTTTTGCCAAGCCCGGCAATAAATCTGCGGATGCCGCGTGCCGTTTCTTCCACGTCAAAGCGGCGGCATATCAATTCTTTTTCTACATCGTGGTACTTCACAATCGGCCCTGCGATCAACTGCGGAAACAGTGAAATATAGAGCAGCACATGGGTAAAGTGTTTCTGTGGCTGCACTTGCGCGCGGTATACATCGATCACATAAGACATTGCTTGAAAGGTAAAAAAAGAAATTCCAACCGGGAGCGCCACCTCTGGTACTGGCAGCCCCATGCCTGTGATACTGTTGAAGGTTTCAGCCAGAAATCCTGCGTATTTAAACACGCACAAAAGCACCAGATTGACCACAACGACAAAAACCATCAGGGTTTTGCTCCGGTTTCTGTTTTTTTCGATCCACAATGCACATACATAGTGAAACAGGGAAGACAGGATCATGAAAAACACGTAAACCGGTTCTCCATAGGCATAAAAGAAAAGGCTGGCTGCCAGCAGCAGAATATTTTTTCCTGCAATGGATGGCAGCAGCCAGTAAAGCAGCAGTACGGTTGGAAGAAACACACTGAGAAATACAAGAGAACTAAAGACCATATGTCATCCTCCTAACTTCTTTTCGTTTCTAAAAAGCTGCGTTATAATAGTTTGTATCTTTAAATTGATTGTAAGTATTTTTTAAACTGTCCCGTTTCTTTAAGCAGTATTTCCCGGACGAATCCGCTGCATATTTATCCATATTTGGGTCAAGAATATACCATTTTCCGCTGAGTTTTACTTCTGTCCATGCGTGCTTTTGCAGCTTTCCGCTAAAGCCGTTTGTCTGCCCGACACCAATGCGCACGCGTAAGCCAGTTGCTTTTTTAGCCAGGAATGCATAGGCGGCTGCATAGTGATAGCAGCTTCCTTTTTTATCTTCAAACATCTTCATCGCGTAATCTTTTTCCCAGCCGCTGTATGCTTCAAAGCCGACTTTGCGGCCATAATCATAGTCTTTCTGCAAATACGTAAACAGCTTTTTTAATTTCTTTTTTGTACTGTCATTTGATTTTACCTCTTTTGATATAATCTGCGCGGTTTTTTCTTCCAGTTTTTCACCGGATGCTGCCACTTTTGCCGTCTGTGTAAAAGAAACGGCAATCAAACAGACTGCCAATACAGATGCTACGATTTTTTTAAACATAACTTCCTCCTATTCTGCTCCCATAAAAATCTCTGCGCCGCTGTCCGGGCGGAACGTAAACACCTGAAATCCGTCATAAGTCAGGATTCCGTCTTTTCCTGCGCCGTAACAGCTATCAAAATATTTTGACTTTTTCGGATTACCGATATATTTTTTCAGGTTGGAAAATGGATGTTCATATTTGGCGGCTTTTCGTATTTTCTGCGTCTTTGTCTGGTTCCATTTGCCGCTGGCATAAAAGCAGTAAAATTTTTCTTTGATTACTGTAATGCCGGTTGCCATCTCTCCCGTTTCGTCAAAATAATACTTTTTGTCAGCAGACCAGCCGCTGAGCGCTTTTCCTTTTGGATCGACATAATATGTCTGCAAAGATCCGTCCTGCGTTTCCACGCGGAGTACCTTTTTACTAGACGGCAGCAGCAGCCTGCCTTCTTTGTCAAACACATAGTAATCTCCGTCGATCTTACATTTTAATATAGAAGCATTTCCTTCTTTATCAAAATAATAAGTATCGCCTTCTACGGTAGCCCAGCGCTTTGCCACAGGCTGTCCGTCTTCGTAATAACGAAGATGCTCGTCTTCTTTTACAAGCCCGGTTTTTTCAGGCTTGCTGTCTGTAATTTCTGCCGCTTCTGTCCAGATGGCGCTGCTGCCGCCTGCCATAGATAAAGCAGCGATACAGACTGCTGTACATAAAATCCTTTTTTTCATAATCCCCTTTCCTCATAAGTTTCGTTTGTTTTGCAGCGTTTCCAACTTCACCATAACAGTATATATCTTATTGTTTATTTTTGTCAACAAAATAATAAATTTATTGTTTGCCTGGATTTTCAGATAAAAATATATTGTTGACTTCTTTAAACAATAAGCGATATACTGATACTGACAAATACAAATAAGAAAAGGAAAGGATCATAAAATGAAAATCACAGTTTGTAAGAGAAGGGCAAGTGTTCTGGCGGCATTATGTATATTCGCGTTTTTTATTGTTTCCATGCAGGGCGCCTGCGTGCAGGCAGAAGCGGCAGGTGTGTCAGCCGGTGAAAAAAAGAAGATCCAAAAGCTGATTGACGACACTGTCATCCAGTATATAAAAGGGGCCTGCAACTATCCGGCAAAGCTGGAGCAGTTTGTGTTTAATGCAAAGATGAAGACGGATATTGCGTTTCATAACGTGGCATACAAAAAGCATGTATTCCGTCAGTTCAGCAGCGAGCAGCGTCTGATGGAAAAGTATCTGCCGTACGCAGGGGTGTACAAATACACGGATTCGGTAAAAGCAGCCGTGAAAAAACAGGGACGGGCACTGTTTGGAGAGTCCTTTCAGATTTCATTTGCTGTCGGGGATGGATTTTCTACTTCCAGCAATTATCCGCTTTCGCATGATAAAAAATATGTGCTTATGAATTTTACAGACTGGGGCGACTGGTATGCAAACCATAAATACTGGTTTACGAAGCAAGGCAGCCGATACAGGGCGAATCTGGCGGTTGCGTCTTATTGGGGCGGGGCAGAGGAGGAGATCACTGTCTACCAGTTTCATGTTGATTTGCATAAAAATAAAAAATCGTATATCATAAAGGATATTGTATTTGAAAAACAAATCGACACTTAAAGAAGGGAAGAGACAGTAATGAATCAAAATGCAGAAAATATTACCCTGATCGGGATGCCGGGAGCTGGAAAAAGCACGGTCGGAGTTGTGCTGGCAAAAGTACTGGGCTATCGATTTTTAGACAGCGACCTAAAGATCCAGGAGATGACAAACAAGCGCCTGTTCGAGCTGATCAGGGAATACGGGGACGAGGGGTTCTTAAAAATAGAAAATGATGTAAACGCTTCGATATCGGCAAGCCGTACCGTAATCGCCACTGGCGGCAGCGCGGTCTACGGCACCCAGGCGATGGAACATCTGCGCGGGATCTCTGTCGTTGTCTATCTGCGGCTGTCCTGCGAGGAGCTGACGGCGCGTCTGGGAGACTTTAGTGAGCGCGGCGTCGTCAGAAAAAGCGGGCAGACGCTTGCCGATTTAATGCAGGAGCGCTGCCCGCTGTATGAAAAATATGCACATCTTACGATTGATGCAGACCATATGGAGCTGCGGGAGATCGTGGAAGCCGTATTATCACAGCTTCGCAAATAAGATCATATAGAAGCAGCCATTTTCGCAAAAGCAGTCAATGCTGCCGCCGATTTTATCCGAAAATGCTTCGGCGCTCTGCATTCCCAGGCCGTGGTTTTCGCCTTTTTTACTCTTTGGAAGCCCTGTGCGGGAGTCAAAGTCGATCTCTTCTGCATAGGCGTTTTTTGTCTGGATAAATAACTGGCCGTCCATACAGTGCACTTTGATATCGACCTTTCTTTTTTCGGGTGCAAAATCTTTTACGCAGATCAGCGCATTTTCAAACAGGTTTGCAACTACGGCGGAAAACTCATATTCATTGACAGGCAGCTCCTTTGGTACGGCAAGGTCTAGGCGGACATGAATGCCAAAGGAGGACGCGCGCTTCATCATCTTGGAGATAATCGTATTGACCATCAGGTTGCTGCAATATTTTTCGATTTTATTTTCGTCCGTAACATCGTTGATATAAGTGACGATGTTGCGGATTTCTTCATATTCCTTCTGATCGAGCAGATGACTGATCATGCCGGAAAAATGCCGCATATCGTGCCGCAGTATTTTTAAATTCTGTTCAGACTGTTCTACCAGATAAAACTGATTTTCCAAGCCTTTGATATAAGATTCAAACAGCACGTTTTTTAAATAAATATTTTTCTGGTCTGCTTCGGTATGTACGTATTGCAGCACGACGATATACGATACAAACATCGTCACAATAAAAAAGACGATGCCGGGAATATTTTCAGGATCTTCGTACAGTGTGCGGGGAAAAAATGCGATAAAGGAAAAGCTGCAATAAAAAAATACCGGGATCAGGCACAGCTTCCACCAGCCTTTTGTATACTCCTTTTCATACTGCCGCAGCCAGATTTCCCGGAGATTGGCATACAGGATATACAATAATGCAGTATGGATCAAAAAGCTGCCAATTAGCGCAGGAATGCCTTGTCCAGTATAAATATGCAGGATTGCGGCAAAGACGCTGCCAATAATCACATAATTGGAAGCACTGAGTCCCATAAACAGTACTTTTGTATTCCGTTTTTTGGAAATGAAAATACCGGTAAACTGCGTTAACAGTATTTGAAAAATAGTTACAAAAAAGTAGCATGCATCGCTTTCGGGATACAGATTTAGTTTTATGATGTCGGTCACGGTCAGCAAAACAAAGGACAAAAAACAAATCCATTTCGTGGCAGCTTTGGAGTAGCGGTGCGTAATAAAAAAGTATAAAAACAGCATTAAAAACGCGTGGCTGATTGAGTAAGAAAAATTACTGAAATAGGTCATTGCCAAATCCTTCCTATTAATATTGCCCGGACACAAATAAAAGGTACTGGCGCTTTACAAGCGTAGTATTCTTTTTGCTGACAGGGATATTGGCACCGCTGCCCATAATAATATTGTTGCCGTCCAGTTTTTTTACGTGGTTTAAATTGATCAGGAAAGATTTGTGCACCTGCAAAAAATTCTCGTCGCGCAGCAGATCACCCAGCTCTTCTTCAAAAGATTTGCGGATAAAAATGCTCGTGATGATTCTGCCGTCCGTCAGATGCACATGCAGCATCCGCGACGCGTTTTCCACATATTCGATTTTGGAAACAGGCACAGACTGCAGTCCGCTTTTTGTCTTAATCGGGTATAGCGGGCCTTTTTTCAGCTCCGTATAAGAAAAGGCATAGTCAAGTGCTTCTAAAAACTGCGTTTCCTGTACCGGCTTTAACAAATACCTGACGGCATGAATTTGAAATGCGTCCATTGCAAAATCATCCGATGAGGTAATGTAAATAATGGCATTTTCATTGCTGACTTTGCGTATTTCGTTGCCAAGGTCGATCCCGGATGTCTGCGCCATCAGAATATCCAGAATATAAATATCGGCAAGCTCTTTTTTTTGTATTTTTTCATATAAGGCTGAGGAATCTGAAAATTTCTCTACTTGAAAAGCTGCATTTGGATTGAGTTTTTTGTAAGTTTCAAGCATTCCTTCTAGTGTAATTAAATCCTTCATACTGTCGTCACAAATTGCTATTTTCATTGTTTTATCCTCAAAAAATACTGCAAAACGGGGAAATCCGATTCGTTTTGCAGTAAGTGTGCTTTCTTTTCTCTTGATTATAGCATACTCTGTTTCATAAATCCAGAAATATGTCGAATTTTCTCAGATGTTGAATTATTGGGTGCGTTTTGTAAAAAAAGTATAAAATCTATTGACATCTGAAAAAATTTCTTTATAATTAGTAAAAACAAAACAGACCAGGCAGATCAAAGGGGATCAGGGCAGTCAGACATCGGTGTATTGCTTCTCTGTCAGAAGCATATTTTTTTCCTCTCGGATTAGCACTCGTAGTCAAAGAGTGCTAACAATGAGTCAATGATGATTTCAAATTTGTCGAACACGCTTTCATGCTCTCAAAACAGCATGATTCAGCCGTCAGAAGATATCAGGAAAAATACAGCAGCATTAGGAATGATAACATTCAGGAAAGAATTCAGGAAAAATGGAAAAGGAGGATTTTTAATGGAACAATTTGCAGAAGTGATAAAAAGCGATCGAACCGAACCAGATATCGGGAAGCTTTCACATGAGCTGACCTATCACAAATATTTGTTAAACAATGACAAGATCCGCAGCTTTTTTCAAAAGCTGAGTATCCCGGAATATCTTGCGATGCATATGATCAAAGAGAGTGAACAGGCAGACGATATTTATGCGGGCAGGACGTATTTAAAGGATATCTCAGACCAGATGCAGCGCCCGATGCGCCAGATCTCAAGAATGGTAAAGACCTTGCAGGAACGTGGATTTTTGGCTTGGTCACATGACGGGGACGGGAGTGAAGGTACATATGTTACGATTACAGAAGCGGGAAAGAAGATGCTCGAAGAAGAGGAGGCGGCGTTAAAAAAATATTATGGAAAAGTGATTACCAGCTATGGCAGGGACAACCTGATTCAGTTGCTGCAGCTGATGAAGCAATTAGAAACGGTTATGGGAAAAGAATTTGAGGAAATGGAGGAGACTGCGATTGAAGAACAGGGAACAGATGAATAACTATATCGCAAGGCAGGAAGAGATCTGCCGCAAAAACGACCTGATCTCACCGAGACTGTATGAAGAATACGGCGTGAACCTGGGGCTTAGGGATGAAAACGGCAACGGTGTGCTGACCGGGCTTACAAAAATATCCAAGATTGTCTCGTCCAAGATTCAAAACGGGCAGAAGCTTCCTTGCGACGGGGAATTGTGGTATCGCGGCTATCGGGTGGAAGAGCTGATTCAAAGTCTGGATGATACGGAACTTGGGTTTGAAAAGATCGCCTATCTGCTTTTAATGGGGGACATGCCGCAGCAGGACGAATATAAGGAGTTTGTGCAGATGATTGCGGATTACCGCGCGCTGCCGTCTAATTTTACGCGGGATGTCATTATGAAAAAAGCGGGCGCGGATATTATGAATACGATGACCAGAAGTATCCTGACACTGGCTTCCTATGATGACAGGGCGATGGATACGAGCGTGTCAAACAGCCTGCGCCAGTGCATTCAGTTGATCAGCCAGTTTCCGGTGCTGGCGGTATACGGATACAATGCGTACAATTATTATGTGAACCAGTCCAGTATGATTATTCATAATCCTGACCCGGCGTTGTCTACGGCTGAAAATATTTTGATGATGCTAAGGCCAGACCGCCAGTATCTCCCAGTAGAGGCGAAGGTGTTAGATACGGCGCTGCTGCTGCATATGGAGCATGGCGGCGGCAACAATTCTACATTTACAACGAGAGTGGTCACGTCTTCCGGTTCGGATACCTATTCGACGATTGCGGCAGCGATGTCTTCGCTCAAAGGTCCGAAGCATGGCGGTGCCAATATCAAAGTGATGGAAATGATGGAAGATATTCGCGCGCATGTAAAGGACTATGCGGATAAAGAGGAGCTTTCTGCTTATCTTTCTAAGATTTTGGACGGGGATGCGTTTGACGGGAAAAAGCTGATTTACGGAATGGGACATGCTGTATATACAAAGTCGGATCCAAGAGAACGCGTGTTTAAGCAGTATGTGCAGCGGCTGGCACAGGCAAAGGGTAGGCAGCAGGATATGATGCTCTACCAGGGCGTTGAGGAGATCGCTCCGGTTCTGATCGGCAATAAGCGCAATCGCAATAAAGACGTCAGCCCGAACGTGGATTTTTACAGCGGCTTTGTCTATGAAATGCTTGGTATTCCGGTGGAACTGTACACAGCAATGTTTGCGGTTGCAAGAATCGTCGGCTGGAGCGCGCACCGCATTGAAGAACTGATTTGTACGGACAAAATTATCCGCCCGGCATATATGAGCGTTATGGAAAAAAAGTGAGAAGAAATCAGAAGGAGAGTCAGAAATGAGCGAATATAAAATCAATACAAAATGTGTCCAGGCAGGCTATACGCCGGGAAATGGAGAACCGCGCCAGATTCCGGTCATCCAGTCTACGACGTTTAAATACGATACAAGCGAGGATATGGGAAAGCTGTTTGACTTAGAAGCTGCCGGCTATTTTTATACGCGCCTGCAAAATCCGACCAACGATTTCGTGGCGGCAAAAATAGCGGCCTTAGAGGGCGGTACGGCAGCGATGCTGACGTCGTCCGGGCAGGCGGCAAACTTTTTTGCGCTGTTTAATATTTGCGAATGCGGCAGCCATATTGTATCTTCTTCTTCTATTTATGGAGGCACGTTTAACCTGATTTCGGTGACAATGGCAAAGATGGGTATTGAAGTGACGTTTGTTTCTCCTGATTGCAGCGAAGAAGAGCTGAACGCGGCATTTAAAGAAAACACAAGAGCTGTCTTTGGCGAGACGATTGCAAATCCGGCGCTTACGGTACTGGATATTGAGAAATTTGCAAAAGCTGCACATGCACATGGTGTCCCTCTGATCGTGGACAATACGTTTCCGACACCGGTGCACTGCCGTCCGTTTGAGTGGGGCGCAGATATCGTTACGCATTCTACAACCAAATATATGGACGGCCACGGTGCTGCGGTCGGCGGTGCCATTGTAGATGCGGGAACCTTTGACTGGATGGCACATGCGGACAAGTATCCGGGATTGTGTACGCCGGATGAGTCCTATCACGGCATTACCTATGCGGAAAAATTTGGCAGGGAAGGCGCGTTTATTACAAAATGTACGGCACAGTTAATGCGTGACCTTGGCTGTATTCAGTCGCCGCAGCACGCGTTTTTACTAAATCTGGGACTGGAATCTTTGCATGTGCGGATGCAGCGCCATGTAGAAAACGGGCTTGCCGTTGCGCAGTTTTTGCAGCAGCATCCAAAGGTAGCAGCCGTTAGCTACTCCGGCTTAGAAGGAGATAACTATTATGAGCTGGCACAAAAATACCTGCCAAACGGCGGCTGCGGCGTTGTTTCGTTTGAGCTGAAAGGCGGGCGCGCGGCTGCGGAGTCGTTTATGAAGCAGTTAAAGCTGGCTGCGATTGAGACACATGTTGCGGACGCAAGAACCTGCTGTCTGAATCCGGCGACATCCACACACCGCCAGATGACAGACGAGCAGCTTGCGCAGGCAGGCATCCCGGCAGGGCTTGTGCGCATGTCCTGCGGGCTGGAAGATAAAGAAGATCTGATTGCGGATCTGGCGCAGGCACTGGATCACGTTTAAATATTATTCTATCGTAATCAGTGTATAAGCACTGTTTCCAAGCCCGATTTCTTCTGCGTGCTCCAAAAGGTACTCTCCGTTTTGCGATTCAATCGCATTTATAAAAGGCGCGCTGTTTTCAGCCATATAGACCAGATCCACACATGCCTGGTCGAGGGCGACCGGATCGGTACATGCCAGTATGCCGATGTCTGGCATTACAGTGTCCTCTGCCTGAAAATGGTTCATTACATTGATGTACAAAAGATTTTTGTCTAATGCATCGGAAATGGACTTTCCTGCCTCAGCCATCGATTCCAGCAATATGTCTTGCTGCGCGGCAGCTTTTGCGGCGTCTGCCTTGGCGGAGTGGATCAGGCGTTTTCCCTCTGCGGAGCTAAAGCCCAGTGACAGGCTGCTGACAGCGCCGCGAAAGCCGGTCTTTGGATGGCTTGTAAAATTTGAAATGACCAGATAGCCGTCGTACTCTGAAAAATGGGCGCCGACTTTCGTTTCCTGCAAATGAATGCCTTCCTCTACGAAAAGCGGGACAGAGCCTTGCTCGTCCAGCACCACCACGTCTGCAATCTGTGTCAGCCCATGCTCGCGTGCCTGGGAATAGCGGTCTTTTCCAGAGGCGGAGCCGTCGTCTGCGGTCGCGCACACGGCAATCGTGCCGTTTAACGACGGTACAATAGGATCCAGCAGCGCAGGGTCTAAATCGGTGCTGCCCATAGGGTCTTCCGCGGAAACATACACGGCTGTGCGCGCTCCGTCCAGTTCACTGTAAAGCGACTCGTACAGACGAAGCATGGACTTGCCGGTAATTTCTTTTGTCATATAGACAACCGGCACAGCGTCTTCATAGCGCAGCAGTTCGGCTTCTTTTGTATCGGAAAAAGTTGTTTCGGCAGAAGGTGTCTCGGCCTGTGCGGGGCTGGTTTGTGTTTCTTCACCAGTTTGCAGCGTCTGGTTTGCAGCAGGATTTGCTTTTGGGGAAGCACAGGCAGCGAAAAAACATCCAAATAAGAAAAATAATAAGGCTGTCAGTTTTTTCATCATTTGCTCCTTTCCGTACCAGTTCCAAAAGCGCTGCTGCTGTTTCACTAGAGCGTGTTTGAAAAATGCTTTCTGTGAGATGTGCTTCACAGTTTGTGGTGAATGCAGGTCACGGGAATGATTTTTCAAACACGCTCTAGGTCAGCTCCGGTAATCGGCGTTTATTTTTACATAATCATAGGTCAGGTCACAGCCCCATGCTTTTGCTGATACATTTCCTTGTTTTAAGTCAATATGAATAAAAATTTCTTTTTCTGAAAGGATGGATGCGGCTGCTTCTTCGGAAAATGCAAGCCCGTTTCCATCCTTGCATACGAGGACGCTTCCTTTTTCGGAAGCCAGTTCTACATCGATCTTGGTTACATCCAGGTCGACATCCGCATAACCAAGCGCACATAAGATGCGCCCGCAGTTTGCATCGGCGCCGAACATCGCGCTTTTTACAAGCGACGAGCAGATCACGCTTTTTGCGGCTGTAATAGCAGTGCCCAGATCGGGCGCGCCTTTTAAGGTGCATTCCAGCAATTTGGTAGCGCCTTCGCCGTCTGCGGCAAGCATTTTTGTCAGATGCAGCAGTACGAGGTACAGTCCTTTTTTGAACCGTTCGTAGTCTTCGCCTTCGGCTGTGATTTCTTCATTGCCGGCTTTTCCGTTGGCTAGGATGCAGACCATGTCGTTTGTGGAAGTGTCTCCGTCCACACTCAGGCAGTTATAGGTTACTTTTACGACATCGCGCAGTGCTTTTTGCAGCATGTCCGGTGATACAGCCGCGTCGGTAGTGACAAAGTTCAGCGTTGTCGCCATATTCGGATGAATCATGCCGCTGCCTTTTGCCATTCCTCCAAGACGGCACGTTTTTCCGCCTAAAGAAAAAGAAACAGCGACTTCCTTTTTTACCGTATCGGTAGTCATAATCGCGGCAGCCGCTTCCCCGTGGCTTTTTGGCGACAAGCCATCCACAAGCTGTCCGATGTGCTCGGCAATCGGGGCAATCGGCAGCGATTGTCCGATCACGCCGGTAGAAGCTACAATGACCTCTTCCGGCGTAATCCGAAGCTGCTGCGCCGTAAGCTCACACATCTGCCATGCTTTTTCTTCACCATCGGCATTGCATGTATTGGCGTTTTTGCTGTTTACAATGACAGCATGTGCCTTTCCGCCGGTAGCATCCAGGTTTTTTTTCGTCACGATAATCGGTGCGCCCTTTACTTTATTGGTCGTATATACTGCCGCGGTATTGCAGAGCGTTTCACTGTATACAATGCCAAGGTCATTTTTATTTGGATTGGCGTCCAGCCCGCAGTGACAGCCGTTTGCGGAAAATCCGGCTGCCGCGCATACGCCGCCTTCGATATATTCGTATCCGGTTTCTTGTTGTAGCTGCATATTCTGTGTGTCCTCCTTTTCTGTTTGCACCTGTTTCTATGCGCTCATTATATCTCGTGCCGCCAGGAAATTCAATAGTTTCCAAATTTTCTGCATCGATTTGTATATTTTTTCTAATATGCCGCATACTGGATAAGGACAATCTGTTACAATTAGGAAGGAGATTTTGATTATGAATCCAGATGAAGTAATTTGCAGTTGCCTTGATATTACAAAAGGCATGATCCAGGAAGCGGTTAACAACGGCGCAAAAACACTCGAAGACGTACAGGAGATAAACAATGTCGGCACTGTCTGCGGTGCTTGCATTGAAGATGTGGAAAACCTCATTGCAGAGCTGACCAGTAAGTAAGAGACTTGACGGCAGCGATTCAAAAAAGCTTCTTTGTTTTGCAAAGAGGCTTTTTTTGATTGGCGTGCTAGAGCGTGTTTGAAAAATCATTCCTGCCATCTGCATTCCCCACTTTGCGTGATATTTTCGCCAAATTCAGGTTACATAGCCCGCTATGCGCCCTTCATTTGGCGCAAATCTCCCACAAATTGTGAAATACATCTGGCAGAAAGCATTTTTCAAACACGCTCTAGCTATTGACATTCGTTCTGTCAGCCCATACAATGAAGAAAATCATAATATGCTGCACGAAAGTGAGGAATGATGGATGTCTAAAAAATTTAATATTACCGGGCTGTGTATTCCTGAGAGAGATTATATGGCTGATATCAGCGGCAAACTGGATACGATTATCTGTCAGTATATCCAACAGGGAAAATATTTTACGATCAACCGTGCCAGGCAATATGGTAAAACGACGGTTTTGTATCTGCTGGAGCAAAAGCTTGCCGACAGTTTTTTGGTGATCCATTTAAGCTTTGAAGCTTCGGATGAGCTGTTTGTATCTTTTTATACGCTGGCGGTTGGGCTTGTGCGTAAAATCTCCCGTCTGCTTCGTCAGCAGAAGGCAAGCCAGATACTTCTCGATGATTTAAACCAGCCAATCAGTGAACAATTTCCGCTGGATGACCTTAGTGAGCGGATTACGAGCATGTGTATGCATTCTGAAAAAGAAATTATACTGATGATTGACGAAGTGGACAAAAGTTCAGACAATCAGGTTTTTTTGTCATTTTTAGGGCTGCTGCGGGCAAAATATCTGGCAAAAATGCAAAAAAAAGACGATACCTTCCAGTCTGTTATTCTTGCCGGAGTATATGATATCAAAAACTTAAAGCTAAAGCTGCACCCAAATGAAGAGACGAAATATAACAGTCCCTGGAATATAGCCGCGGATTTTATGGTAGACTTAAGCCTGCGGCAGGAGGAAATTCGGGCAATGCTGTGTGACTATGAAAAAGACCATGCGACCGGAATGGATACAGCCTTTATCAGCAGACTGATTTATGATTATACAGGCGGTTATCCATATCTTGTTTCTAAAATCTGCCAGATTGCTGACGAACGTCTGCCCGCCGCCGGAACATTTACAGATCGATCCGATGTCTGGACGCAGGAAGGCATCGCCGCCGCAGAACAGCTCCTTCGCAGAGAACCAAATCCACTGTTTGATGATCTGGTAAAAAAAATAACCGATTATCCGAAGCTGAAACAAATGTTGCAAGACATTCTTTTTTGCGGAAGCAGTTTCCCATATGAATATGAAAACCATTTGATCCAGCTTGGTACTACGTTTGGATTTTTAAAAGACGGCAACGGAAGTGCAGTGATAGCGAACCGTATTTTTGAAACGAAATTATATGACTTGTTTTTGTCTGAAATGGCAGTGGAAAATGCGCTGTATCAGGCTGGTGCAGTGGAACGCAGCCAGTATATTGTCAATGGTGCGTTGCAGATGAAGCTTGTAATGCAAAAATTTTATGAGCATTTCACAGAAATTTACGATACAAAGGATGAGGCATTTGTAGAAGCCTATGGACGAAAGCTCTTTTTGCTTTATTTAAAACCGATTATTAATGGCAGCGGAAATTATTATATCGAGGCACAGACCAGAGATCAGAGACGGACAGATATTATCGTTGATTACCGCGGCGTGCGCCACATTATTGAACTTAAGATCTGGCGGGGGAAAGAGTATCATAAGAGAGGAGAGCAGCAGTTATTGGAATATCTTGATGATTATCATACAGATGTGGGATATTTGCTGAGCTTTGATTTTAATCAACATAAAAAAACGGGTATACGGGAAATATTGCTGGATGGCAAACAGATTATTGAGGTCATTGTATAACTGAAAGGTTATTGATAATATTTTGTACTTTTGTAAAATAATAAAAATATTTTAGCTTTTTCTAAAAAACCAGTTGCTTTTTTGTGCTATATTGCGTATGATAAGCACAATCAACATTTTTTTTACTAAGGGAAAGAGAGGTATTTTATTATGGGACAAAAAACAAAAATGATTGTTGATAAGGATTTTAAGCTTGCGGACATCGATAAGCGCCTCTATGGCTCTTTTATCGAGCATCTGGGCAGGGCTGTGTATACGGGGATTTACCAGCCGGGACATCCGAGCGCGGATGAAGAAGGGTTCCGTCAGGACGTGATTGATCTTGTAAAGGAGCTGGACGTGCCGATTATCCGTTATCCGGGCGGCAATTTTGTGTCGAACTTTTTCTGGGAAGACAGTGTCGGCCCGAAGACAGAGCGCAAAAAAAGGCTGGATCTTGCCTGGAGGACGTTTGAAAGCAACGAAGTCGGGCTTGGCGAGTTTGCGAACTGGTGCAAAAAGGTTCATTCGGAAATGATGATGGCGGTCAACCTTGGTACGAGGGGAACCGCGGACGCTTTAAACCTGCTGGAATACTGCAACCTGGATACAAATACATATTATGCAGACTTAAGGCGCTCACACGGCGTGGACAAGCCATACGGCATTAAGACCTGGTGCCTTGGCAATGAAATGGACGGGCCTTGGCAGGTGGGGCATAAGACAGCCGTTGAATACGGCCATCTTGCTGCGGAAACGGCAAAAGCGATGAAGATTATGGACGATTCCCTGGAATTTGTCGTATGCGGCAGTTCGAATATTGAGATGCCGACATTCCCGCAGTGGGAGGCGTCGACACTGGAAGAAGCGTATGAATATGTAGATTACATTTCGCTGCACCAGTATTATGGAAACCGCAGAAACGATACCGCAGACTTTTTTGCAAAGACACAGGATTTAGAAAATTTCCTGCACAGCGTAATCTCTACCTGTGATTTTATAAAAGCGAAAAAACGCAGCAAAAAAGAGATTTGCTTAAGCTTTGATGAATGGAACGTATGGTATCATACGACTGACGCCGATAATGATGAGATGGCGAAAAAACCGTGGCAGGTTGCACCGCATTTACTGGAAGATATTTACAACTTTGAGGATGCGATTTTAAACGGGCTGATTTTAATTACGTTTTTAAAACATGCAGACCGCATCAAGATTGCGTGCCTTGCGCAGCTTGTCAACGTAATTGCTCCGATTATGACGGAAACGGACGGGAAGGCATGGCGCCAGACGATTTTTTATCCGTTTTTGCACGCTTCCAAGTATGGGCGCGGCGTAGCGCTGACCCCGGTAGTTTCTACCGGTACGCATGATACATCCCAGCACAGCCAGGTGACAGATATTGAATCGGCTGCTGTATACAATGAGGAAAAGGGCGAGGTTACGATTTTTGCCGTAAACCGCAATACCGAAACCGACATTGATTTTGAGGCGGATATCCGCGGATTTGAAGGGTACCAGGTAAAAGAATATATCGTAATGGAAAGCGATGATATGAAGCTTGCAAACTCTGCGGCAGCCAGTCCGGTAGCGCCAAAAACACGGACGGATTATACAATGGAAAACGGTATTTTTAAGACTGTAATGAAAAAATGTTCCTGGAATGTAATTGTATTTTCCAAATAAAATCAGACGTGATTTGACCATCTGATAAAAGCAAAAAGGAGTGCCGTAAGTGCCGGATCTGCATTTACGGCGCTCCTTTATTTACGGTAATAAAAAATTTGCTTTTTTTGTCCTTTTCCTGTAAACTATAGGTCAAGACCTTTTCTCGGCAGTATTTTGAGAAAGACAGTAACACCGGAAGGAGCATTTACTATGAAAAAATCCATGAATCAATCTACGCTGAATCTGATCCTGAACGGGATTTCGATTCTGACTCTGCTTTTTATGGGGGTTGCACTGTTTTCCAACAGCCATATCCGCGGGCTTTTGAATACA
Organism: Eubacteriaceae bacterium; assembly: GCA_910574915.1. Taxonomy (GTDB): domain Bacteria; phylum Bacillota; class Clostridia; order Lachnospirales; family Lachnospiraceae; genus Eubacterium_J. The sequence goes on along the minus strand of CAJTCR010000013.1, from coordinate 44,384 downwards.
GCAAATCAGGAACGGTTTGACCTGACTTATAATGCCAACCGTTTTATGAATGGATCAGCGTATCTGACAGATGAAGTCCGCGCGTTTGCGGCAACCGGAGAACAGGAACATTATGACAATTACTGGAAGGAAGTCAATGAGTTAAAAAACCGGGATATTGGCGTAGCTGCATTGCAGGAAATCGGCATTACAGACGAAGAGCAGGACATGATCAACGATATGTTCGCGCTGTCCAACGAGCTGGTACCGTTGGAAGAAGAAGCGATGAACAAAGTAACAGCGGGGGATAAAGAGAGTGCGGTTGCCTATGTCTATGGGGAGGAGTACAGCAGTGCGACCGATCAGATCAACGCCTTAAAGGAACAGTTTTTAACTGCTTTGGATACAAGGACACAGGCACGCCTGGACGATCTGAACTTTCAGGCTGAATTTATCAGGGTATGCATGGTGATTGCATTGCTATTGATTGCGGTATTGCAGTTGATCAGTATGTTTGTAACGAATAAACGGGTGCTGCATCCAATCGTTGCTGTCCGTGACCAGATGAAAGAGATTTCAAACGGCAACCTTTCCGCAGAGTTTTCGCTGGAGGCGAACACTTCTGAAATCGGGATGCTCGCCGCTTCGATTCAAGAGACAAAATGTGAGCTGAAAAAATACATCCAGGATATCGACCATATTTTGGCGCAGATGGCAGAAGGCTCTATGGACGTAACGATCGGGGACGACTACCGCGGGGAATTTCTGCCGATCCAAAAAGCGATGCGCCAGATTGTAGATTCTTTAAACAATGCGCTCTCGCAGATCAGCATGACCGCAGAACGAGTATCGAGGGAATCCGAACATATGGCGTCTGGGGCAGAGAGCCTGTCCAACGGCACTGTCCGCCAGGCATCTGCGGTACAGCAGCTTTCCGCCAGCATACAGGAGATATCCGGTCAGGTAGACCGCACTTCTGCTGATGCTGACGATGCGAAGCATTCTTCTGAGGAAGCTGCGCGGCAGCTACAGTTATGCAGCGAAAAGATGACGTCGCTGACCGACGCCATGAACGATATTTCCAAGGCTTCCAACCAGATTGGCGGCATTATCAAGACGATCGAGGATATTTCTTTCCAGACAAATATCCTGGCGTTAAATGCAGCCGTAGAAGCGGCACGCGCAGGAGAAGCCGGAAAAGGCTTTGCGATTGTTGCAGATGAAGTACAGGATCTTGCCAACAAGAGTTCCGTTTCCGCGCAGGATATTGCAGAGCTGATCGAAAACTCTATGAAGCTCGTGCAGTATGGTTCTTCCCTGACGTCGGAGACGACCGATGCGATTACTGCCGTTGTCTCAAGCGCCCAGAGATCAACGGAGCTGGTAGGCAGGATTGCAGAGTCTGCACAGTACCAGTCGCAGTCGCTGAAACAGTTGACACAGGGGATGGAACAGATCTCAGAAGTCGTGCAGTCCAATGCTTCCACAGCGCAGCAGTCGGCGCAGTCGGCAAAAGAGCTGAATCAGCAGGCAGAAGAGCTGAAGGTTTCGGTACATAAGTTCCGCCTGCGCAGGCAGTAACCGCATAGGCGGCAATAGGAAAAGGGAGTGCCATTTTCACAGGACACTCCTTTTTTATTGTCTGAATTTAATCTGTATATAAGCCCGCCTGTACCTTCCACATCCCGGCGTATTTTCCGTCCGCTGCAAGCAGCTCTTCGTGCGTGCCCGCTTCGATAATCTGTCCCTGCTCCATCATATAGATACAGTCCGCATCGCGCGTTGTGGACAGACGGTGCGAGATAAATACGACGGTTTGATCCTGTGCGATCTCATTTAATTCCTGGTTTAACTCATATTCGGCAAGCGGGTCTAGCGCACTGCTTGGCTCATCCATAATAATCAGGTTCTGCCTGCGGTAGAGCGTGCGCGCGATCGCGACTTTCTGCATCTCGCCGCCGGACAAGCTGACGCCGTCTTTTTCAAACTCCGTCGTCAGAGGGGTTTCGATCTGGTAGACGAGGCGGTTGTCCTGCAACGTAAAATGCGCGTCGTACAATGCCTTTTCCACATCATAGCTTTCTTTTTTTGTATGACTGCTGATATCCAGCAGTACATTTTCCTTTAGCGACGCGGCGTAGATTTTAAAATCCTGAAAAACCGAGCCGATAGAATGGCGGTAGCCTTTTACAGCAAAATCCCGGATATCCGTACCGTTGCAGCAGATGCTTCCGCTGTCAGGATCGTACAGGCGCAGCAGCAGCTTTACGAGCGTTGTCTTGCCGGAGCCGTTGTAGCCTACGAGCGCGATTTTTTGCTTTGCGCCGATATGCAGGCTGATGTTTTTTAATACCGGCTGTCCAGGCTGATAAGAAAACGTCACATTTTGAAGATCAAACGACGCGGGATGATCGCTTGCCGGCAGATTTTTTTCGGAAACGACCAAAGGCGCCATGTCTGTCAGGCTTTGAATCCTCTTTACATAAGCTGCGTTTTCTGCCGCTGTTTGAAAGCCCGTAATCATGCTGCCTGCGCTTTCATATACGTAGTCCGCCGCCTTTAAGCTGCTCAGCATTGCGGTATAAGAGAGCGTGCGAAGCACTAATACCTGATACAGCAGCAAAGACCAGGCAAGCACCCGTTGCAGATAGACAGATCCCACAGCTTGGCGGATACTGCGGCAAATAAACAGCTTTTTGCCGTATGTGCGGTGAATGCGTCTGATTTCCTTCTGCGACTGGTTAAAATCCTGCTGGCATTTTTCCTGCATTCCTGGATACAGGCGCAGGTCTTTGGCATAATCAGACAGGTAAAAGACCCGGTTTTGATATTCCCTCTTTTGCTCATAAGGCAGCCGTTCCATGCGGGAAGCGACCAGCAGCCTGTTTTCCCGTCCAGCGATCCAAAACGACGCCAAAAAGCTGCCTGTCGTTACGAGCAGAATCAGCGGATTCACCGTCAGGCAGAATCCAAGGGCAAGCATAAACTCCGTAACCGCGGAACTATAAGTCTCTATCGTTTCCAGATAGCGGTCGATGCAGGCATCCGATTCTTCCGTTGCCAGAATAAACTTTTGGTAAAACTCCGTATCGTCGTAGCAGGCTAGGTCTAAGTTTTTTGTCCGCTCATAAATATGCATCCGAAACGCCTGGTGCAGAACAGGCGTGACCCTTGGCAGCAAAGACTGCTTATAATAAGCAAAAGATACGGTTGATACAAACACGGCAGCCATAAAAAGTACCATGCACCAGCAAAACTGCTTCCAGGAACCGCCTCGTTCTGCAATTCCAAGCGCATAATTGACGATCCAGATAAATTCAAAAAAGATCGATATACGCAGCTTGACGCTTTCAAAAATATGAAACGCCATTCCTCCCGGCGCAGCCGCAAAACAGAGCCTGGTTAAAAACCAATGTTCTTGCAGGATTTCTTTTATGGTCAGCTTCGGTTCCTTTTCGTGCGCCGTGTTTTTTGTCTGGTTATTTGACATAAGTTGCACCTCCCGTTCTTTACGCCAGATAATTTTTTGCCTGCGTCCGGTACAATGCCGCGTATTTGCCGTTTTGTGCCATAAGCTGTTTGTGGCTTCCGCGTTCTTTAATCCTTCCGTTTTCCAGAAAAAACACAACGTCCGCATTCTGCACGGAGGACAGCCGGTGCGAGATAAAAAACAGCATCCGATTTTTACTGTAGCGCAAAATATTGGAAAACAAATCGTATTCTGCAATCGGGTCAAGCGCGCTGCTTGGCTCGTCGAACACGGCAATCGGACAGTCCTTTGCAAACGCGCGCGCCGCAAGGATCTTTTGGCTCTGCCCGCCGGAGAGCACCTTTCCTTCCCGGGAAAACTCTTTTGTTAAAAGCGTCTGTTCCTGCTGCTCCCAGGCGCGGACTTCTGCTTCCATCCCTGCAAGCGCCAATGCCTGCCATACGGTTTGTGTATCCTGCCGCGGCGTCTGGTGGACGCCCATTAAAATATTTTCCGCCACTGTATCCGCAAAGATCTTTCCATCCTGGAAGGCGGCTGTAAACAAACTGCGGTAAGCGCGCAGGTTGTATTTGCGGATATCAATGCCGTTTAGCAAAATCACGCCCTCGTCAGGGTCATACAGGCGCAGCAGCAGCTTGACAAGCGTGGTCTTGCCGGAACCGTTAAACCCGACAAGCGCGGCATGTTCGCCGGAGGTTAATTCCAGACAGACATCCTTTAACACGGCGCAGTCCTCTTGATATCCAAACGATACATGCGAAAATACAATGGACTGCACCGGAAGCGTCGGCAATATGCCGTCTGCATCCTCTGGTATTTTCGGCTCATAGTTTAAAAAGCGTTCGATTTGTTCGATAAAAAAGCTGCTTTGTATATTTTCTACCGCGGCTTCTGCGCAGAACAGAAAATTCCAGGTATTCGTACACATAAAATTTTGAAATACGGCAAGCTCCGCAAATACGATCGATCCGGTAACAAGCGTATGGTATCCGGCATAAAGGAACGATCCGTTAAACAGCAGCGTAAATGTAAAATACTGAAAGCAGAAAAATAAAAGCATATTGAGCGGGGCATAGCGCCTGACCGCTTTTTGCTCTTCCTTTACGGAGGTATCGTACTTTTGCCCTAACAGCGAAAAGACGTTGCTTAAACGGATTTCCTTAGCATAATCCGCAAGGTGGATCGTACGGTTCACATAATCTGCAATCCGCTTAAACACAATCGTTTCACGTTCCAGGCGGAACAAACGCCCGCTTAGCATACCGTTAAATACAAAATTTCCAAGAATCGGCAGGATAATAAAAATCAACGCATACCGGTCCATCCTCCAGATCATATAAAATCCCAGCAGGGCAGCGGAGAAGGTGACTGCCATATGAAAAATATCGTGCAGCATCTTAGGCACCCGCGTCTTTGCTTCCCGTACGGCAAGCATATACTGGTTGTAAAACTCACTGTCTTCAAAACAGGTCAGGTCGGCATGGCACGCCTTTTCATACAGCAGGCGGTTCATACCTTCCAGAAAACGCACATCGGAGACCGGACGCGCGACATTTGTATAATATTCCAGATAAACATACGTAACGATACGGGGCAGAAAACCTGCCCAAAGCAGCACCAGTATTTTCGAAAATGACACATTTTTTTCTGCCAAGCGCAATAAAAGCTGCGTAAAAATGGCTCCGTAGATCAGATATTCATAAACGGAAAAAAGCCGCTCGAAAAACTCCAGCGCAATCCGTTTTTTGTCGATTTTAAAGACAAGCCTTAAAACATACAGATGGGCGTGCACAATCCGTGCAAAAGGACGGTACGTATTCATTTGTTTCTCCTTTCCGATGCCTGTATCCGCATTCTGTGCGGCGGTTGCAGGCAAAGCTGTTTGATGTAAAGTATGCCCAAGAAATCGCGAAAAGCCTGCAATCCTCAGACATACTTTGGGAAAGCAAAAGAATCATAACACATGGAAAGGCTAAATGGGAGATCTGTCCGTGAATTTGGGGATTTTGTCCTTAAATTATGGATTGCTTCAATGAAAATTTCAGAGTATAATAATATTGATACTGGAAATAGGAGTTACAAGGAGGATGTGCATATGATAAAAGGAATGGATGCTGCAAAGTTTTTACTAAATTTAGATGACAGCAGGAAAATTTTTAATAAAGAATTGAGAACACAAAATGGCAGGACATTTTATGAAGGCAACGCACGTCTGAACAAATATATGCACTTGGCACAAAATATCTATATTGCCAAATACGGGGTTCCTCTGATGGACTGTATTTTTTATGCATATGATAACGGAGCGGTTGCGCCACAAGTGCAGGAAAACTATTCTATTCTTTGGGAGCAAAGAAATCAGGATATTTCCATATCAGAAGAAGAAAAGGTCTTTTTGACCAGTATTTTCAATGCGTTTCAGAATGCTTCTTTGGATGAATTAATAGAATTGTCGCACGAGGATTCAGAATGGATGGAAAAGCACAGCCATTATCGAAAAGAAGAACAACAAATGGATTCTATGTCACGAAAAGAGGAGTATAAAAAACAGTACGCAGATATGATAAAGGTTTTGGAAAGGATGAAAGGATGATTGGCTTAGAAATAGGTCAGGTGATTTCTGCTAAAATCAGGTTTAACAATTCTGGCTTAACATCTTCTGTGAATCATCCTTATCTGGTGATTGGTATTCATGAGGATCTTGGAACAGTTGAAATCGCGCAGATTGATTCGCTTGCAGGTAAAGAATATAAGGCTGCAATGAAATGCAATAAAGTAGTTTATTGTGATGAGCCAGTAGAATCGGTTATTGATAAAGACAGTTATGTGCAGTTGGATAATACGTTTCAGGTTGAATGGTATGAGGGACTGTGTAATTACAGAAGGCAGACAGATAAGCTAAGTGCAAAAAAATTAGCGGAACTGATTCAGGCATATAGAGACTATCACAGTAGCCATCATATCGATGAAAACAAACAGGTTTATATGACAAAAAAAGAGTTTGAAGCTCTGCAGAAAAGTGATACATGCAAAAATTGATATGCCACAGCAGAGTAACGCTCCAAAGAGAAAGGACACGGCGCCATGCTGCAAATAGCCATCTGTGACGACGAACCGTTATCACTGACAAACATCGAATCCGAGACAAGGAGATGTCTGGAAAAACAACATATTTTTCCGATGATTTCTGCTTTTACAAGCGGGACGCATTTACTGTATGCGCTGGAGGACGGCGCTTTTTTTGACCTGCTGCTTTTGGATATCGAGATGCCGGAAATGTCCGGGATGGAGCTGGCGCGCCAGGTTCACCAAAAGCTGCCGCAGGCGCTTATTATTTTTGTAACGGCGTATTTTAAGTATGCGGTGGATGCTTATGAGCTGAATATTTTTCGTTATATTCCGAAAAACCAGTTGTCTGCCCGGCTGAAGCACGCGGTGACGGATGCGGCAGCGGTACTGGAAACACAGGATACACAGTCTTATCTGATCAGCAGCCAGAGCCGCATGGAGCGGATTCCTCTGAAACATATTTTGTATCTGGTGCGGGAAGGAAAAAACGGCGTTTTTTATTTGAGCAGCCAAAAAGAACCAGTACGCCTGCGCAAATCGCTTGCTGAAATCTATGCAGAGCTGCCGGAGGATGAATTTGTATTTATCGACCGGGGATGCATTGTCAATCTGCACCATGTATCCGGCATCGTACAGTCAGACTGCGTACTGACCGATTCTAGCAGGCTGTTAGTCGCACAGAGCAGGCTTGCCGAGCTAAAGCGCAGGCTGAATTTGTTCTGGTGCAGCAAAATGTAATTGTAATATCCTGGAGAATTGTCGAGCAATGAAAAAATTGTTAAAAGGGACGCTGCGCAGCAAAATCCGTTTCCTGGAGCTGAAAAACGAGCTGCTGGAAGAAAACCACCGCCGTCTGAACGAAATCTACAAAGAAAATGCCAGATTGTACCACGATATGAACCATCACCTGCAAATCATCTCCTGGATGGCACAAAAGGCGGGAAATACTGAGATCGTGGACTATACCGCATCGATCAGCGAGCCGATCCGCCAGCTCCCGGACATGATCTGGAGCGGGTTTGATCTTGTGGATGCGATTTTAAACCATGCGCTGGCTTTGGCACAGGCAAAAGGAATCCTTATGGACGTCAATGTTGAATTTCCAAATCCATGCGCGATTACTGCCGATGACCTGTGTGTTATGCTGTTTAACCTGCTCGATAATGCGCTGGAACATACGGCAGCCGCAGACAAAGCAGGCGGTGCGTCTTTCACACCTGTGATCTTGGTTTCGATCCGCAGGATTGAACAGTTTTTAATGATAAAAGTGCAAAATCCATGCGGGGAACTAAAAAAGAACGGGTTTGGCTGGTTTTTTACGACGAAGGCGAATCCGCTGGGGCATGGCATCGGCTTGCAGAATGTGCGCAAAACGGCAGAAAAATATGGCGGGAATTTGGAGACTTCCATTCAGGACGGGGTGTTTACGGCGGCTGTGCTGGTGTTTTTAAATGAATAGAGAAGAAAATTTTAAAAGAAAGAAAAATGGTGATCTGTGATGACAGAAATTTTTGGAACGTTTGGCCCGGCGTGCGCGCAGGCGGATCTGATCGAAAGGATGTTTTTGGAAGGAATGACCGGGATGCGGCTGAACCTGTCGCACGGCGGGCTGAAAGAGAGCGAGCCGCTGATAAATAGCTTTATGCAGGCAGCACAGCGTGTCGGCATCCGTGCGGATCTGCTGATTGATATGCAGGGACCGGAGATTCGCATTGGCGGGCTGCAAAAGCCGTTGCAGCTTGAGGAATCGCAGGAAGCGGTATTTGTTATCGAACATATGGAGCAGCGAAAAGACGGCGTGATTCCGGTTGCGGAACATGTTTTTTCGGCATTGGAACCAGGCAGCCATGTGCTGCTGGATGACGGAAAGCTGGAGCTTGCAGTTGCTGAGAAGGGGGAACAGGTGCGTGCCAAAGTGCTGCGGGGAGGCACTTTGTATGCGAGAAAGAGCCTAAAGGTCTTAGGCAGGCAAATACAGGCGCCGGTTATGACCGCTCAGGATCTGGAAAATATACGGCTGGCAAAGGATTACGGCGTGACAGCGCTGATGCAGCCATTTGTCACAGAAAAGGAACAGCTTTTAACAGTGAAAAATAAGCTGCGCCAAAACGGTATGGATCAGTTTCGTATTTTTGCGAAAATTGAAAACCGTCAAGGCATCAGAAATATCCGTGATTTTCTGCCGCTTGCCGATATGATCGTGATAGCCAGAGGCGATCTTGGCAACGATATGCCGCTGTGGGAGCTTCCGGCAGCGCAGAAAGAGCTGTCAGATATTTGCAACAGCCAGGGAAAGCCGTTTCTCGTAGTGACCGAGCTGCTGGCGTCCATGACGCAGCGTCCGTATCCGACGCGCGCCGAAGTATCGGATATCTTTCATGCCGTCACAGACGGAGCGGCAGCGGTAATGGTTACGAATGAGACGGCTGTCGGCAAATACCCTGTCCAGGTGATCCGGTATTTGAAAAAGACCGTGGAAGAGGCGGAAAAATACCGCTGATTTTCCGATTTTATAAATGTTTTACATAGGCATTGTGTTCTTTTTGAAATCCCATTTTTTGCAGATACGGCACATGCCTGTCTGAGTTTCCCATATAGGCAAGTGTGCGGATGCCGTTCTCGGGCAGCCTGGCATACAAAAATCTGCCTGCGGAGCAGTCGCGGTACATGGGCGTTGTATAGTCGACGGTGATGGCAAATGTCCCGTTTTCAAGCAGCGTTCCAAGCAGTATGCCAGCCGGAACCGTATCACAGCAGATGATAAATACGGTGTGGGTGTTCCCTAAAGCAGCCAGGTCTGTTAATGTGCTGTCTGCCTCAGGGAAAAAGTGAAGGATATCATTTTTATAATGGTTTAAAAAATACGTAAAATAGGCGTCGTCTGTGCGTCCGCTTATCAGGTCATAGTGCTGCTCAGATTTTAAAAGCTTTGCTAGGTTGTAAAAGTTAATGACAATCAGGCAGAGGTTCATCAGCGCAAGCGGGTAGGAATGGATCACGAGCGCGTATGTCCCGGAAATACAGCTTCCGACGGTGTTGATTACGCGCAGCTTTACGACGGATGACATTAACATGGATACAACGACTAATACCGAGCCAAGGTAGCCGATACATTCAATCAGCATAACGATACTCTCCTTATCTTTGAGAATCTTTCAGGTTATTTCTGCGCCATATATCAGGAAGGATCTTCATATTGCTTTAATTTTAAATACTGCTCCTGTGTCAGGACAATTTTTCCATTTTCAACCGAAACGAGCCGTTCTTTTTCCAGAGCCGCAATGCTGCGCTGTACGCTTCTGACATTATAGCCGATGCGGTCGGAAAGCTCTGGCTGCGTTTTGTCAACTTTGTATCTTTCGCAGCTCTGCCCGTGTTTGTGTTCATAGGCTTCGGCGAGGTATTTTGCCAGCCGTTCCTTGCAGTTCATAAAGATCAGTTCCCGCTCATTTTTTGCCTCAAAAATCAGCATAGACATAATGTTTTTTATCCTGAGAAACAAGGCGTTTTCATCATGCCTGACCCATGCTAAATAGCAGGCACCAGAAAGCGTCAGTACGCTGCAATGCTGTGTGGCGCAGATGGAGACACCATACTGCGGGATATCGCCAAAGACTTCGAAGTCTCCGACGACGTACATTTTGGCAAAATCCATAAAATAATACGCTTTGCCCTGCTTTTGATAGTCAAGCCCTGCGACATTGCCGGACAGGATAATATAGACGGTCGTACAGTCGTATCCTGCGCGGATTAAATATTCCTCTTTTTGAAAAGTTTTGCAGGACATTGCTTTTACGATCGCGTCCGGCACATATTGAAACATGCTTTTTAGATATTCACGCCGCTGCGGTTCTGCTTTTTCAATCGTTTCCAGTAGCTGCTGTTTGGATTCCATGTTTTTACCTCGTGTTACAAAGCCCGCGGGCAGAGTCTAACTGTGTACCCGTTCAAACAGGTTTTTGCCGCCTGCAAATTTTGCCGCGATATGCTGGTCTGTAGCAAGATAGATCAGGCGTTCCAACCGTTCCTTTACACTGAGCGGCTGCGGATGCACAAGCGGTGCATCATCAAGTACGACAGCGTCAAATGCATAGCCTGCTTCAAAGCTTCCGGCTTTTCCGAAAAAGGCGCCGCCGCCTTTGGTGGCAAGGTAGAACGCTTCTTCAAAATGAAGCGGTTCCAAAGACTGGTCAACAAGACGCCAGCGCAGCTTTGAGCACTGGATCGCCATTGCCATCGCCTTAAATATAGAGAGGGAAGTGCCGGCCGCCATATCGCTGCCAAGGCCGGTGTGGATGCCCTGATCTAAGTAAGTCCGCACCGGAGCGATGCCGGACAGCAGGTTGGTATTGGATTCCGGGCAGTGGGCGACAAATACGCCCTGTGCTTTCATAAGCGCGATTTCTGCCTCGTTACTGTAGACACAGTGTGCCATAATGGTCTTGCAGGAGCCGCCGAACATCCCGTGCTTTGCATATGCCTCGCCGTAAAAAGCCGTGTCCGGGCAAAGCTCGCTTACCCACTGGATCTCGCCCAGATTTTCGGATAAATGGGATTGTGCCGGCAGGTGGTATTTTTTTTGCAGGAGGGACAACTTTTCCATCAGTGCGTCTGAGCACGTAGGGATAAACCGGGGTGTCAAAATCGGCTTGACATTTTTATAGTGATAAGTGTCCGCAATCCACTGTTCTGTCTCGGTGAAAGCCTGGTCAGCACTTTGGTCGCACAGGTTTTTTGGGCAGTTGCGGTCCATATTTACTTTGCCGACATAAGCCTGTATGCCTGTCTGCTCCAGCTTTTCCATCAAAAGCTTCGTTGCCTGCGGGTGGATCGTGCCAAAAATACATGCCCTTGTTGTTGCGCTGGCAAGCAGGTCGTTTGCAAAAATCGTATAAGACTGTTCCGCGTATGCGGGATCGGCATATTTTGCCTCCTCGACAAAGGTATGCGTGTTAAGCCAGTCAATCAGCTCCAAGTCCATGCCAAGACCGCGGAACGGATACTGCGGGGCATGGACGTGCAGGTCGCACAGTCCTGGAATCACGATTTTGTCCGTATAATCATACTGCGGAAAAGCTTCATAGCACGCCGGCAGTGCTTGATACACGCCGGCGCTGCGCCCGTTTTCACAGACGGCATAGCCGTTTTCTATGACAGACAGCTCTTTGCTCGTTTTGCTGAAGCAGATATTTCCTTTAATTACATAATTAAGCATTGCTTGTTTCCTTTCGTTACATCGCAAGAATCACGGTTGTAACCAGTTCTTTAAACGATGCGGATACGCGGTCAGCCGTTTCCTGTACTTCCTTATGGTCAAGCTGTACATTGGAAATGCCGGCTGCAAGGTTTGTGATGCAGGAGATGCCGCAGACTTCCATGCCCATATGATGTGCCGCCATCGCTTCACATGCCGTGCTCATGCCTACGGCATCGCCGCCCCATGCCTGTACAAGACGGATCTCGGCAGGTGTTTCATAGCTCGGGCCGGTGAACTGGACATAAACGCCTTCCTGGATATCGATATGGCAGTCCTTGGCGCATTTACGGATTACCTCGCGCAGCCGTTTGCTGTACACCTCGCTCATATCCGGGAACCTTGTGCCAAGCTCGTCTATATTTTTCCCGATCAGCGGGCTTGGTACTGCCGTTGTAATATGGTCGGTAATCATCATAAAATCGCCAGGCTGAAAAGCGGAATTTACACCGCCCGCCGCATTGGTCAACAGGAGCTTTTTCGCGCCGAGCATTCCCATAAGCCGGGTAGGCAGCACGACGTCAGACATGGCATAGCCTTCGTAATAGTGTACACGTCCCTGCATAATCACAACCGGAACCTTTCCGACATAGCCGAATACAAAACGTCCTTTATGCCCTTTTACCGTAGATACTGGAAATCCTTCCAGATCTGTATAATCTACCGTCTGTTCGATTTGAATGCCGTCTGCATAGTCGCCAAGCCCGGAACCGAGAACCAGCGCTACCTCCGGCTGGAAATCTGTCTTTTGGCGAATGCTGTCATAACAGGTTTTTAATTTTTGATACATAATGGAAGCCCCCTTCTTTTTCCTTGTTTTTCGACAAGATTATTATATAAAAAATCTCCTGAAAAAAACAGGACATCTGTCGTGAAACAGGCTGGAAATAAATATTTGTGCATATAGTATAACTTTGAAAGGGTGTTTTTGTCTATTTTTTTCTTGACAAGGATACGGCAAGGTGATATATTTGTCATATAAAGAGATAAATATATCACAATCAAGGTTCTGGAGGGAATGACAATGAAGAAAAAAAGAACAAAAACGGCACGGATTGCGGGGCTTGGAGTTTTCAGCGTGCTGCTTGTACTGCTGGCATCCTGGTATTCCGTCACCTACAATGAAGCAAGGCTCGTTGTCCCGATGGATTTTACAGAGTATGAGTTTCGTATCAGAGATCTGCCGATGATTGTCACTGTATTGCTACTGTGCTTTTATGTATGCGCCCTGGTATTTTTTATGATAAAGGCAAATTCACGTACCAGGCATACCGCACAAGCGCAGCAGGTAACGAGGACGCTGAATCCAAAGCTTGGGCTATTAGGGTTTTGCGGTTTTCTCGGATTTTTGGGATTCTGGACGTACCAGATGGATAAAAGCGTTTACCCATTTGCATTCTTTTTATTTTTCGGGTTTTTTGGATTTTATTATGAAGGCAAGATGTCAAATACGTATATGGATGAGCGGTTTTTGCAAAACAAAAACAAGGCGAGCCTGAAAGCATATAAAATCTCGACGTCCATGATTTTTATCGCGCTGCTTGTACTGGGGCAGGGCAGGCTGATGAGCAGGGCAGACTATACGCTGATTGCATTTATAGTGGTTGTTTCGCTTTCCATCGCGCTGGAGCTGTTTCTCAGTGAATATCTGCTGTACCGGTATGACCATGATGACCTGTTAGATGATCTGTCGGAAAGCGGGGAATAGACGATGCCGGATTTTGAATGCAGACTGAAAAAATACAGACAGCAAAAAGATCTGACACAGGAACAGCTTGCAGGCAAGGTCGGCGTGCGCAGGGAGACGATTATGCGTCTGGAAAAAGCGCAGTACAATCCGTCTTTGAAGCTTGCCATAGATGTTGCCAGGGCGGTAGATGCGCCGATTGAGGAGATCTTTATATTTCCAGAATAGTGCTGTGAAATACTATCAGACTGTATTCAATTTGCAATCTGATAGTATCTTATTAAGTATTACTTCCCGCCAGGCGGATTTTGAAACAAGGTGCATCCGATTTCTTTAAAATACCGGATTTTTTGTCGGATATCCTCTGTCGTGACGTCAAATGCAGCCGCAAGGCAGCCGGTACAAAAGTAAGCGGTTGTGCCGCGGTTAATGAGTTTTTTTGTAATGGCAGCTTCATCAGGGGTGATGGGGCTGCCGCATTTTTTACAATTCCATGCCTCTGGCACTTGATCCGCAGCAACGCTGCCGTATGGATTGCCGTTCATGTCAGTTTTCACATTTTACCAGGCTGCATCGGTACAGACGGCAGTCATGTCCTGGAACAGAAACGGTATGATAGTCTCTGTGGACGCCGATGTCTTCTCCGGTAAATACGTCCTTCATGGAAAAACCGTAGCCGGAAGCATACGGAAGACCGATATCTGCAAAGATGCAGGTAATATCCTGCTGCTCTTGAAACAGGTTATAATAAGCGATTACAAATTCATTGCCTGACAGATGCTTTAAAAAGGTCAGCAGTTGATCCGGCACCATTTCGAGCGGTTCGACTGCATTTTCTTTATCTTCTACCGCTACGCCGACACATTGGCTGCCGACTAAATACGGCGGACGGCATTCTGCATCCTGGTCAATCGCGATCAGCTCACGGTTTAAAAGCAGCTCTTTCATCTGCGGGTTTAAGCTGCGCAGGTCAGCGCCAAGCATTAAAGGTACGCCTGCAAGACACCAGAGCGAAAACTGCATCCGGTATTCTCCGTCGGTACAAGGCTTTCCGATCGCGACATTGCCCTGATTGTACATGCCGACGGTCAGCATATCAATATCGTTAAAGCAGTACGGGCCAGACTGGCAAAAATGCTTGAGCTGGGATTGGAAAATGCTCATAAACGATTTGAAATTATCAAAAATATCTCCGGTGGAGCGGTACATATGCGCCCCAATCGAGCGCATCCAGTTCCAGCAGTCCTCCCGTCCCCAGTTGCAGGCAGAAAATAAGATTTCCCTGCCGCTTGCCTTTAACGCCATGCTCATTGTCTGGTAGCGGTTTATGCAGTCGGCGTTTTCTGGGAAATTGCAAAAATCATATTTCAAAAAATCCACGCCCCAGTCAGCGAACAGCTTTGCATCCTGAAATTCATGATCATAGCTGGATGGATACCCGGCGCAGGTCATAACTCCGGCACAGGAATACATCCCGAATTTCAGCCCTTTTGCGTGTACATAATCAGCCACAGCCTTCATGCCGTGCGGAAATTTGTCTGGATCAGCAGCCAGATTGCCATTTTCATCCCTCTGCTTTAATGACCAGCAGTCGTCAATTACGAGATATTCGTACCCGCGCTCACGATATCCCTGTTCCGCCATAAGATCCGCGATCTGGAAAATCAGTTCCTCGGTAATATTCGTTCCGAACGTGTTCCAGGAATTCCATCCCATAGGTGGTTTTTGTGCGATCATAAGTATGTCCCCCTGTATTTTATGAATGATGTATGAAAAGCTCGCAGGGCACGAAGCGTGCAGAGCGGACTTTATCATATTTGATTATAGTAGATGGCGGCAGGATTGTATATGGGTGAATGTGTGATTTCACAGTCAATATGTGTTAAGGCGTTTCATAATTGCGCGGGATAGAATAAGGATGACAATTCAAGGTGTTTGTGATAAAATTTTTATGGATAACAAAAATCCAAGACACAATTTAATCGAATGATTAAACGCGTTATGAAGTGTTGTCAGGAGGAATGTTTGTGCGTTTAGAATGGATAGAGTTGGAAAATTTTAGGGCGATAGAAGCTGCAAGGCTGGAACTTAACGGAAAGAGCACGATTTTATTTGGGATCAATGGGACAGGAAAATCCAGTATACTGCGTGCGGTTAATTTATTGTATGCAAATATCATCAACCAGATTGTGAATCGAAAAGAACTAAAGCAAAGCTATGTGATACAGTTAGCAGATATTAAGTATGGAAAAAAAGATACAAAGATCAAAGCTTTATTTGATATCGAAAATGATCATGTGCCGTATTATAGAGGGATGATTCGCAGCAGTGGGAAAAAATATCATGATATGACGCACCTTAAGAAAATAGCCGGATTATTCCAGGAAAAGTATATTTCGGATAAAGAACAAAAGGATATTCCGGTTTTTGCCAATTATGGAACAAACCGGCTTGTTCTGGATATTCCGCTGCGTATCCGTACACATCATACCTTTGATATTTATGCTGCTTTTGAGAAATCGATTGAAAATAAAATTGATTTTCGCACTTTTTTTGAGTGGTACCGAAATCAGGAAGATTATGAAAACGAAAAGAAAATAGAGACGAAAAACCTGGCATATAAGGATCGTTCGTTAGAATCTGTCAGAACAGCAATTTTGTCGATGCTGGACAGATGTGCTAATTTACGGGTGGTACGCAAGCCTAGGCTGGAAATGAAGATAGATAAAGAAAATATCAGCTTAAATGTTTCACAGATGTCAGATGGAGAAAAATGTACAATGGCATTGTTCGGAGATTTGGCTAGACGGCTGGCATTGGCAAATCCGACGAAGGAAAATCCATTACTTGGTGAGGGTGTTGTTCTGATTGATGAGATTGAGCTTCATATGCATCCTTCCTGGCAAAGAAAAGTACTATCTGTACTGAGAACTACGTTTCCAAATATACAGTTTTTCATTACAACACATTCCCCGATTGTATTAAGCGAAGTGGATGAAACTTACAATCTTTTTTTTACCAGCTATGAAGATGGAAGCGTTGAGATTAAAAACATGCCACAGTTGAATGGTTATGATGCGAATGCAGTATTGGAGCAGTTTATGGATACAAAATGCCTGAATGAAAAAACGGAAAGGTTTGTACATTCTATTTTTGTGGATATAGAAAAAGGAGCCTATAATAGTGCAGCCGATAAAATCAGCAGGCTGGCTGCGATCACGAATGATAACCATCCAGACGTTATTATGGCACATATGGAATTACAAAGGAGAATGCGGTAGTGCTATTGATAAAGAAACAAAAAGAACCAGAGTTTTTATCAGAATTTAAAAAGGAGTATCCGGGAAAAACGTATGATAGTGAAGAGTTTCGTCAGTATCGGATACCATTAAACGATATTCTGAGAAAAGAGCAGAAAGGGCTGTGTGCATATTGCTGCGGCAGAATCAAAGAAAAGGAATCTCATAATGAGCATATAGAGCCGCAGCATCCAGGAATGTATGCAAGCCATGCATCGTTAGATTACGATAATATCGTGGCGTCCTGCAATCATACGAAAACCTGTGGAACAAAAAAAGGGAATACTTATGATAAAGACAGGTTTGTATCTCCGCTAGATGAAAACTGTGAAGCGGTGTTTACTTATTATGCAGACGGCAAAATGGAAGGAGATTCATATACGATAGATTTGCTGAATCTAAATGATTATGAACTTCAAAGCGCAAGAAAAGCTGTCTATCGATCATTACAAGGATTGGATAAACAGACAATTTCATGTATTTATTTGGACGAAGAGGCTTTGGAATATCAGCCGTTTATGAATGTGATTAAATGGTATTTTCATACATTATAGATATTTTTGTATCAAGCCAGCCTGGAAAACGTAAAGAGAAATGGAGAAGCGAATATGGATTTTCGTCATGAGCTTGTATTGCCAAATGAAGATTTGCCGTTCCGGCTGTTTGTCTTTGAAGGAAAAGACGGCAATTATAAAGTGTCCAAGCACTGGCACCGTTCCATTGAGATTTTTCTTGTGCTGGAAGGGGGAATTGATTTTTACATTAATGCCCAGCGCTACCGCCTGCTGCCGGGTGAATTTATGCTCGTCAATTCCAATGAAGTACATAGCATTGACAGCCCGGAGCCGAATTTTACGCTTGTGTTGCAGATTCCAAGAGGGCTGTTTGAAAATTATATGAAAGACGCGGATCATCTGCTGTTTCGCCGTAGCTGTCAGTCGGATGCGAAGCTCGTGTCGCTGATCCGGCGTATGCAGGAGTTATATACGCACAGGCAGTCCGGGGATCTGTTTCACATTTTAAGTGACTTTTATAAAATGATGTATCTGCTGGTGACGGATTACCGGATTTTGGAAGTAGATGAGGAGCGCAGGAGACAGAATAAAAACCTGGACAGGCTTTCCAAAATTACAAGCTATATCCAGGTAAATTATCGTGAAAATTTAACGCTTGAGGGAGTGGCGCATATTTTTGGATTTTCCCCTGCATATTTATCGAAGATGTTTCAAAAATATGCAGGTATTAATTATAAGGCATACCTGCTTGACCTGCGTACAGAGGCAGGCTACCGGCTGCTAATGAATACGGAGCTTGCCGTCGGGGAGATTGCGCTAGAATGCGGTTTCCCGGACAGCCGCAGCTTTGCGAAGGCGTTTCGGCGGCGGTATGGGATGACGCCGGCGGAGTATCGGAAAAAGCGGATAAAATATTAAAAAAAGACAAAAAAGTGCCTAAACTTCGACAAGTTTTCGGTCGCACAGCCTTTCTTCCTATTTTATAATGCATGTAGCAAAACATAGCAAAGCATTACATGAATATGAAGGAGGGTTTTTATGTTTTCAAATATACCAAAAGTAAAGCTTGGTATCGTAGCCGTCAGCCGTGACTGTTTCCCGGAAAGCCTGTCGGTTAACAGGCGCAAAGCGCTTGTAGAAGCCTACTGTGCAAAATATGATGCGGCGGATCTTTATGAATGCCCGGTCTGTATTGTAGAGAGCGAGATACATATGCAGCAGGCATTGGAGGATATAAAAAAAGCGGGCTGCAATGCACTGGCTGTTTATCTTGGCAATTTTGGCTCGGAAATCTCGGAAACCTTGCTTGCAAAGCATTTTGACGGCCCGAAGATGTTTCTTGCTGCGGCGGAGGAGTCCGGCGACAGCTTAATCGGCGGACGCGGCGACGCGTACTGTGGAATGCTCAATGCAAGCTACAATTTAAAGCTGCGCAGTGTCCGTGCGTATATCCCGGAAAACCCGGTTGGTACGGCGTCAGAATGTGCGGATATGCTGCACGAATTTCTGCCGGTTGCACGTGCGGTGATCGGGCTTGGCAGCTTGAAGATGATCAGCTTTGGGCCGCGTCCGACGAATTTCCTTGCCTGCAACGCACCGATTCAGCAGTTGTACAACCTGGGCGTGGAGATCGAGGAAAATTCAGAGCTGGATTTGTTTGAAGCATTCCATAAGCACAAGGACGATCCAAGGATCGCTGAGGTAGTTGCGGATATGGAAAAAGAGCTTGGAACCGGAAACCAGAAGCCGGAAATCCTGCCAAAGCTGGCACAGTATGAACTGACGCTGCTTGACTGGGTAAAGGAGCACAAAGGGTATCGGGAATATGTGTGCATTGCCGGAAAATGCTGGCCAGCGTTCCAGACACAGTTTGGATTTGTGCCGTGTTATGTGAACAGCCGCCTGACTGGAAGAGGAATCCCGGTTTCGTGCGAAGTGGATATTTACGGCGCGCTGAGCGAGTTTATCGGTACGTGTGTCAGCGAAGACGCTGTGACTTTGCTGGACATTAACAATACCGTTCCGGCGGATCTTTATGAAGAAAACATCAAGGGCAGGTTTGACTATACATTAACGGATACGTTTATGGGCTTCCACTGCGGCAATACATGCTCCAGAAAGCTGTCGGCATGTTCGATGAAATACCAGATGATTATGGCGCGCACGCTGCCTGAGGAGGTAACGCAGGGAACGCTGGAGGGGGATATTGTTCCTGGCGATATTACATTTTTCAGGTTGCAGAGTACGGCGGATGCAAAGCTGCGTGCTTATGTGGCACAAGGCGAGGTGCTTCCGGTAGCGACCAGGTCGTTTGGCTCGATCGGTATTTTTGCGATTTCGCAGATGGGCAGATTTTACCGGCATGTATTGATCGAGGGCAACTATCCGCATCACGGCGCTGTGGCATTCGGGCATTTTGGCAGGAGCCTTTATGAAGTGTTTAAGCTGATTGGGGTAGCACCGGAAGAAATCGGCTTTAACCAGCCAAAAGAGATGCGTTATCGGACAGAAAATCCTTTTGCATAAAACAAAAATCGGAGGAGGTATTTATGCTGTATATAGGTGTAGATTTGGGGACATCGGCTGTAAAGCTGCTGTTAATGCAGACTGACGGCACAATCAAAAAAATAGTTTCAAAGGAATATCCGCTCAGCTTTCCAAAAACGGGCTGGTCGGAGCAAAATCCCGCAGACTGGTGGAATGCTTGTGTAGCAGGCATTCAGGAGCTGGTGGCAGAGGCGGACAAAAGCCAGGTGGCAGGCATCAGCTTCGGCGGGCAGATGCATGGGCTGGTGGCGCTTGATAAGCATGACGAGGTGATCCGTCCGGCAATTTTATGGAACGACGGCAGGACGACGGAAGAAACCGAATATCTAAACGAAACCGTAGGCAGGGAAAAGCTGTCGCAGTATACGGCAAATATTGCGTTTGCCGGGTTTACCGCACCGAAGCTTTTGTGGATGAAAAAGCACGAACCGGAGCTGTTTGCAAAAATCGACAAAATTATGCTGCCAAAAGACTACATTGCCTACCGCCTGAGCGGTGTGCACTGCACGGATGTATCGGATGCGTCCGGGATGCTGTTAATGGATGTAAAAAACAAATGCTGGTCAAAGGAAATGATGGAGATCTGCGGCATCAAAGAGCAGCAGCTTGCGCATATTTATGAAAGCTATGAAGCAGTCGGCACGCTGCTTCCTGAAACGGCACAACTGCTTGGCTTGCCGCAGTCCGTGATTGTTGCAGCAGGGGCAGGTGATAATGCGGCGGCGGCGGTCGGCACCGGCACAGTAGGAGACGGAAGCTGCAATCTTTCTCTTGGCACGAGCGGAACGGTGTTTATAGCCAGCGACCAGTTTGCCGTAGACAGCCATAACGCACTTCATGCGTTTGCCCATGCAGACGGGCACTACCATCTGATGGGCTGTATGTTAAGTGCGGCATCCTGCAATAAATGGTGGATGGAAGATATTCTGGAGACCAAAGATTTCGCGGCGCAGCAGGAAGGCATTACAAAGCTGGGAGAAAACCATGTGTATTTCCTGCCGTATTTGATGGGTGAGCGCTCCCCGCACAATGACCCGAAAGCGCGCGGAACATTTATCGGCATGACAATGGATACCACACGCGCAGATATGACGCAGGCAGTGCTGGAAGGCGTGGCATTTGCGCTGCGGGATTCCTTTGAAGTGGCAAAGCTGCTCGGCATTCAAATCGAACGGACAAAGATCTGCGGCGGAGGCGCCAAAAGCCCGCTGTGGAAAAAGATGATTGCAAACATCTTAAATATCAAAGTCGATACGCTGGCAAGCGAAGAAGGCCCGGCACTCGGCGGCGCGATGCTTGCGGCAGTTGCAAACGGTGAGTACGAAAGCGTCGCGCAGGCGGCAGAAGCGATCGTTAAGGTAACGGATACCGTGGAGCCGCAGGCAGAACTGGCGGCACTGTATGAAAAACGCTATCAGACGTTCCGCGAGATTTATCCAAAGCTTAAGGAGACGTTTCAGGAAATGGCATAGCAGGAACGGAAAAGGGTGAGAGCAGCAATGGTAAAAATAAGACATATGGAAACGTTTGACCAGGAGTTTTGGTACAAGCTGGATCGGCATTTGCCAAAAGCTGAATTTGCAAATAAAGTAGCTGCGAAACAGGGATATGTTCTGCTTGCAGATCACAAACCAGCCGGATTGCTGCGGTATTTTCTGTTCTGGGACAGCGTGCCGTTTTGCGCTATGCTGTATATCGATGAACCTTATCAAAGAACCGGATATGGAACACAGCTTATGCAATACTGGGAAGAGGATATGAAAGCAAAGGGCTATGGAATGCTTTTGACTTCTACGCAGGCAGATGAAAGCGCGCAGCATTTTTACCGCAAAATAGGATACCGGGACTGCGGCGGTTTGGTAATGGATATTCCCGGATATGCACAGCCAATGGAAATCTTTTTTGCGAAACAAATAAGGGAAATATAGTTGTTTTCATCTTTTTTAAAGGACAAGAAGATCGATGTATTTTACAGCAGCCCCTATCAAAGGAGCTTCGATACCATTGCAGGTACGGCAGCCTTTTTTGGAAAAGAAATCGTTACAGACGAAAGACTGCGGGAGCGGGAAGCAGGGATTGGCACGCCTTGGCTGCGATGTTGTTGATTGTTTTGGTATATTTTTACAGGAAGGGACGCCGGGAAAGAGGATGTGCCTCCCCTGGCTGCGACCGTTCCAGAATGCTAAGAAGCCCTAAGTATCCTGCTGTTACGCTGTGGCTGTGTTCGGTCGCGGCACCTAGTTCGCTGCCTGCTGGCAGCTAAAGGTGCCGCTTGGCTGCGCCCCTGGTTGCTTTGCAGAATACTAAGGGCTTCTAAGCATTCTTCCAAAGCCGCCGCCAGGGGAGGCACATCCTCTTTCCCAGCGTCCCTTTCTGTAAAAATTTACCAAAGCAATCCAAATATGTTCGCTCTAGTATTTTACTTTGAGACAAAAATAGTTACACAATCTCTTTATATAGTAATCAATACTATATAATACGATTATAAAAAATAGTATATATTGACATAAACACAGTATATTGTTATAATTATAAACGTTTAAAAGAGCAATAAAAAAGACGTATACGACATATTATTTATGTTGAAAAAAGAAGCAATATTTTGCAAATATGTTGAAAACCAACAGAAATGGAGCATACTATGAAGTTGCGGGAACTAAAAATAAAGAATAAAACGGCGCGCATTCCAATTATCCAGGGCGGCATGGGCGTTGGTGTCAGCCGCTTTCGCCTTGCAGGGGCAGTTGCAAAGGAGGGCGGTGTTGGTATGATTTCCAGTGCGCAGATCGGATATGATGAGCCGAATTTTGAACAGGATGTGTGCGGATGCAACCTGCGTGCGATCGAAAAGCATGTGCGGCTTGCGAAGGAACAGGCGGATGGCGGTTTGGTCGGCGTGAATGTTATGACGGCGCTTAAGCATTATGCAGACCATGTAAAAGCGGCTGTCCGGGCGGGCGCAGACCTGGTGGTATGCGGCGCCGGGCTTCCTGTGGATTTGCCGGAGCTGGCCGGCGATGCAGATACAGCGATTGCGCCGATTGTTTCTTCAAGAAAAGCAGCGTCTGTGCTTTTGCGCATGTGGGATAAAAAGTATAAAAGAACGGCAGACCTGCTGGTCGTGGAAGGGCCGCAGGCAGGCGGGCATCTTGGATTTACCCCTGCGCAGCTTGCAGATGTACAAGCACTTGATTATGAAGAAGAAATTAGGCAGATTATTGAGGAAAAAACAATCTATGAACAGAAATACGGTGTGCAGATTCCGGTTGTTGCAGGCGGAGGAATTTTTGACCGGTCGGATATCAGTCGGATGCTGGCGCTTGGAGCTGACGGCGTGCAGATTGCAACGCGGTTTGTGGCGACGGAGGAATGCGATGCATCACCAGCCTATAAGCAGGCGTATGTTGATGCTGCAAACGAGGATGTTGTGATCGTGCAAAGCCCAGTCGGTATGCCAGGACGGGCACTTCGCAATGCGTTTATTCAAAAAGTTGAGCAGGGGAAGCAGCCGATTGTAAAGTGCTTTCAATGCATTAAAAAATGTATGCCTGCGGAAGTGCCGTACTGCATTACACAGGCGTTAGTAAATGCAGTTCAGGGAGACTTGGATCATGGGTTGATTTTCTGTGGGGCAAATGTCGGGAAGATCCGGGAAATAACGACAGTTGCCAAGCTGATGCGGGAGCTGACGGCGTGATTTTTTGGAGAGGGCATTTACAAGAAGGGACGCCGGGAGAGGAGATTGGCACGTTCTGGCTGCGTCCGTTCCAGAATGTTAAGAATCTCTAGGCATTCTGCTGTTACGCTGTGGCTGTGGACGGTCGCGGCACCTAGTTCGCTGCCTGCTGGCAGCTAAAGGTGCCGCTTGGCTGCGCCCCTGGTTGTTTTGCAGAATACCAAGAGATTCTAACCATTCTTCCAAAGCCGCAGCCAGGACGTGCCAATTTCCTCTCCCGGCTGTTTTTTGTAAATGCTACGAAAACAAGCTCAATATGGTTTGTTTTGTTCGCTGTAGTGTTAGAGACTGTTTTAAAAATCATTTCCATCATCTGCATTTTCTAAGACAGTCTATAGTACTACGGCGAACTTGTTTTAGTAACACATACAAAGAGCAGCCAGGAGAGAGGGTTGACATCCCCTGGTGGCGGCTTTGGAAGAATATTTAGAAGCCCTTAGCATTCTGCTGAGAAACCAGGGGCGCAGCCAAGCGGCATCTTTAGCTGCCAGCAGGCAGCGAACTAGATGCCGCGACCGGACACAGCCACAGCGTAACAGCAGAATACTTAGGGCTTCTTAATATTCTGGAACGGACGCCACCAGGGGATGTCAACCCTCTCTCCTGGCGTCCCTTCCTAGAGCATGTTTAAAAAAACAACCCCCCCTAATCAAAATTCGCCAAACAAATTCAAAATATAACCACCATTTCTATTTAATACGAATCACCGCTTTCACCAGATCCGTCTTATTCGTAACAGCTTCTTCAAACGCCTCCTGAATCTGAGACAGTTCGTATTCATGCGTTACAATCCCTTTGACATCAATCGCTCCGCTGGATACCGCAGCGATTGCTTTTGGATAAATATTGCGGTAGCGGAATACAGATTTAATCTGCGCTTCTTTTGCCATAATCTGTGCAAAGTTGTAAGAGATCTCTTCCTGCGCGGCAAGCCCGACCATCGTGATCGTTCCGCCCTGCTTTACGAGGAACGGTGTTTGTGCGATCGTAACCGGGGAGCCCGCGGTTTCAAATACCTGGTCAGCGCCTTTGCCGTCGGTCAGACGCAGGATCTCAGCCTGCGCGTCGCATGTGCCGCTGTTGATGACGATATCTGCGCCGAGCTCTTTTGCTTTTGCAAGTCGTGCGTCTACAAGGTCAGATACGATGATTTTGCCCGCGCCGTGCGCTTTGCAGGCGAGCAGTGTGACCAGCCCGATGCAGCCTGCGCCCAATATTACAACAGATTCTCCGACTTGGACATTTCCCTGGTTGGCTGCGTGAAAGCCTACCGAAAGAGGCTCGATCAGAGCGCCTTCTTTGGTCGATACGTTGTCAGGAAGCTGAAAGCACATATCTTCCGGGAATACGATGTACTGTTCGTAGCAGCCCTGTACCGGAGGCGTTGCCAAAAATACAACGTCCGGGCAGAGATTGTAGCGCCCCGATTTGCAGAATTCGCATTTTCCGCAGGTAATGCCAGGTTCTAATGCCACGCGGTCGCCGACTTTTAGCTGTTCTACGCCAGCGCCGGTTTTGATAACGGTTCCGGCGCATTCATGTCCTAACATAAAGTCTTTTTCCAAATCTACCTTGTAAGAGCCGCAGCATCCGTTATGAAAATAGTGGACGTCTGAGCCGCAGATCCCTACATATTCCAACTGTACAAGCACCTGCTTTTCGCCTGGTTCTGGTACGGGGATTTCTTCGATTACCATATTGTCTTTGCCGCGCATAAATGCTGCTTTTTGCATTTCCATAATTGTTTCATCCTTTCGCTTGTTCTTGTCTGTATTTTTGTGCAGCGGTTAGCCGATTCATGCACCGTCGCCGGAGATCTCGCCGTTTTCCACATACATCTGGATATATTCTTCTACATTCTCGGCATTGATTTCAGGAGCGTCTACATAATCGTTCACGTCGGTTATTTTTACTTCGCCTTTTAATACTTTGTCTGCATATTCCATATTTTTTTTCGCAAGGTCAGCAGCGGACTGCAATGCCGTACAGGTCAGCAGCCCTTCTTTGATAAGCAGGCAGCCCTGTGCGGTGCCGTCTACGCCGTAGGCAAGGAAATTGGCTTTGCCGTCTGCGCTGACATAATCGGTGTTTTTGCGGATTGCTTCGATCGCGCCTGCCGCCATATTGTCGTTCATGGAGATAATGGCGTCAATGTGTTTGCCGGACTGTACCCAGGATTCCATTAAGGTCAAAGCTTCGTCGCTGTTCCAGTTGGCGTAGTCTTCGTAAAGGATCGTGACATCCGGGCGCTCTTTAAAGAAATAGGTATCCCATGCTTCACGACGCTTTTCTGCATGGTAGTTGCCGGACGGCCCTCTTAAAATCACGACATTGGCGTTTTCCGGGATTTCGTCTACGGCACGGGAAGCGCCTACTTTTGCCTGTTCCATCGGGTCGGCATCGACGGTGCCGGTGCCTTCCATAACAGAATCGTTGTCACTGCCGTCCAAGTCGCTCTGGTGCGTGGTCGGGTTCGTGGTAATAACCGGAATGCCTGCGTCTACCAGGTTTTTTACATATGGAGCCTGTGCGGCGTTGTTATTGGACTGGACGATCACCAAGTCATAGTTTTTTGTAATGCAGTCTTCCAAAAGTCCGTTTTCCGTATTGTCGTCCGCTTCGCCGCTGACGCAGGTCAGGTCGATATCGCTGTAGTCTGCGGCTGCTTTTTTCAGTTCCGAGGTCAGCCATGCCGCAAACGTATCGGCACTTGCCCTTGCTACAAAACAGACTCTTTTGGCACCTTCTGCCGCATCCGTACCGGAGCTGTTGCCTGTATCGTTGCTTGTGCCAGGGCTTGAACCACACGCGGCAAGAGATACTGCCATTGCTGCGCTTAATACCATTGCTGCCAGTTTTTTTGCTTTCATATTCATTTCCTCCTTTGCTGGTTGCATAAATTTATTTTGCTGTTTCTTTTGCCTCTTTTACAATTATGACCTTCTGTGATTTTTTGGATTTGCTTACGACGTCATATGCCACGGCAAGTACGATAATGGAGCCTTCGATTACCTGCTGGATATAGGAGTTTACGCCGGTTAAGTTCATGACATTTTCCAAAAATCCGATAATAAACGCGCCTGCGACGGTACCGCTTACGGTTCCGATGCCTCCGGTAAACGATGTGCCGCCGACGATGGCTGCGGTCAGTCCGGTCATTTCATAGCCGATTGCGCCGTTTGGAAGCCCGGCGTTGTTTCTTGCCATAAAGATCATACCGGCAAAGCCGACAAGGATACCGTTGATCAGGTAAGAAACGTATATGCTGCGTTTGGCGTTGATGCCGCTTGCTTCTGCAGCGCTTCTGCTTCCGCCGATGGCATACAGTCCGCGCCCGTATTTCGTATGGTTCATAATATACCAGATCAAAGCGGTAATGCCGATTACGATCAGCACCGGAACCGGGATCGGCCCGACGGTTCCCTGCCCGATTTTTACAAAGTTTCCAAGCTGTAAGATATTTTGTCCGTTTGTGTAATACAACGCGACGCCCCTGGCTGCCATCTGCATACCAAGCGTAGCGATAAATGCAGGCACATTGCACTGTGCCACGAAAAATCCGTTGATCAGGTTGCAGAACATACCGACAAACACGGCAACGGCGATCGCAACGAGCATGGATTGTGTCTGCTGGTACGCGGATACTGAGAACACGCCGGCGAGCGCCAGCACAGAGCCTACCGACAGGTCTAAAAAGCCGCTGATAATCAAAAGCATTTCACCGTAAGCGATCAGGATGCCGACACAGAGCTGCCGGGATACGTTAATCAGGTTATTGCTCTGTAAAAAATAAGGGCTGATCAGGCTGCAAGCGATAAATAAGACAGCTAAAACGATGTAAATGCTGTATTTTTGTAAATAGTGCGTAAGATTTGTTTTCATAGTAGTATCTCCTCCTTAACCCTGTGCGGCAACGCCGGTTGCATACCGCATAATCGTTTCCTGAGAAAAATCATCCCGCCCGATGCATCCGGTAATGCGTCCCTGGCACATAATGTAAATGCGGTCGCACATGCCAAGCAGCTCAGGCAGCTCAGACGATACCATAATCACTGCCTTCTGCTCCTTTACAATGTCCGTCATCAGCTTGTAGATCTCGAATTTGGCGCCGATATCAATGCCTCTGGTCGGTTCATCCAAAATCATAACATCCGGGCTGCACAGCATCCAGCGGGTCAGGAGCACTTTTTGCTGGTTGCCGCCGGACAGCTTGGAGATTTCTGTTTCCAGTGAAGGTGCTTTGACATTCATCTTTTGAAACATTTCCTGAACTTCCTGAAACTCTTTTTTATGGTGCGTGTAGCCGCCGAAAATATAATTTTTCAAAGAAGCAAGGCTGGCGTTTTCACGAATACCGCGTACCGGCACGATTCCGTCATCCCTGCGGCTTTCGGAAAGCATTACAAGCCCTTTTTCAATACTGTCTCTGGAATTTTTAATCACGGCTGTCTGTCCGTTGATCTTTACGCTTCCTGCGTCATGGTGGTCAAGCCCAAACACGGCGCGCATCGTTTCTGTGCGCCCGGCGCCGACGAGCCCGGCAAAGCCTACGATCTCGCCCTTGCATACGTGAAAGCTGACGTCCTCAAACATGCCTTCCTGCGTAAAATGCTCTACTTCAAGCGCTTTTTTGCCGATCGGGATGTGCTCTTTTGGATAGACGTTTTCAATTTTTCTGCCGACCATTCTGGAAATTACGGTATCCAGGTCAAGGTCTTTGGCACGGTCGGTGGATACGACGGCTCCATCGCGCAGGATCGAGATATCGTCCGCGATTTTAAATACTTCCTCCATTTTATGGGAAATATAAATAATGGATACGCCTTTTTCTTTAAGCTGCGCAATCTTGTCAAACAGGCGTGCCACCTCACGGTCTGTAATCGATGATGTCGGCTCATCCATTATTACAATCTGCGCGTTGTTTGTAATCGCTTTGATAATTTCCAGCATCTGAATATCCGATACGGTAAGTGTTTTCAGCTTTTGGCTGGGAGTGTACGGCAGCCCCTCTTCGTTTAGAAACCGCACAGCATCCCTGCGTACTTTTCGCCAGTCTACTTTGCCGAATTTATTTACCGGCAGGCGTCCCAAAAATAAATTTTCCTCCACAGACAGTTCCGGCACATAGTTCAATTCCTGTGCGATCATGGAAATGCCATACTCCATAGCTTGTATGGGATTTTTGATGTCTACAGGCTGTTCGTCAATATAAATCTGTCCTTTATCTGCTTTATATAAGCCCATAATAATTTTCATCAGTGTGGATTTGCCTGCGCCGTTTTCGCCGCACAGAGCATGTACGGTACCTTTTCGAACGGCAAAATCAATGTTGCTCAGTGCTTTTACCCCAGGAAACGATTTTTCCACACCAGATACTCTCATCTTGATCTCTTCCATACCGTTCCTCCTCCTTTCTTGATTCCTTGGGGCACCTAGACGGCGTACCGCCCATTGTCTGCCCCTGTCGTGTGATATCCCCCCATTGTTTTTTGTTGCTTGCTTTGCTGTATGCATAGTTTACTATATATCTTTTAGTTTTGTCAATTAATTTATATAACTTTGTCTGAAATATACAAGTTTAGAACAAGAAAATTATGCAATATCTATAAAAAATGAATTATTTAGATAAAATATGCCAGAAATTTCCAATTTCTTTTATAAAGAGTTTTATTAAATGCTTTACATGATAATATTGCATTTGACTTCTTTTGTAAAAAGTTTTATATTAGTAATATCTTACAAATATAAGGAAAATGTGAAGAAAGGGACGCCAGGAGAGGGGATTGGCACGCCCTGGCTGTTCTTCGTAAGTGCTGCAAAACAAGCTCGATATTGTTTGAAGCATAAATTCTATCATATGAAAGCTGTATGAGTTTTTGGAGCTTAAAGAATACACTCACTGTTGAACAACGGAGGATTTTTGTTGAAACAGCAAAAGAAAGAGAGGGGAAAGCACCATTGAGCGATAAAAAATATACGACAAGGGATTTTGGAAATATCTACCGGATGATTTATCAAAAAAAGCAAAGCTCCAGGCAGCAGATCGCCGAACAACTGGGAATCAGCCTTCCTACCGTGACGCAGAATTTAAAGCTGCTTAACGAAAGCGGGCTGATCTGCAAAGGAGGCGTATTTCAGTCGACGGGCGGGCGCAAGGCAAACAGCTTTCAGTTTGTGCCCGATGCCAGATACGCGCTGGGGATTGATATTACGCAGAACCATCTTTCAATTGTCCTGATTAACCTGAACCTGGACTTAATAGACAGCAGGCGGATGCGCCGGGCTTTTGAGGATACCGGCAGTTATTACCAGAGCCTGGCAGCAGAAGTGGAGGCTTTTTTAAAAGAGCGTGATCTGGATATGGAAAAGCTGCTGGGAGTGGGCATTTCGCTGCCCGCGATTATTGAAGAGGATCAAAAAACGATTTCCTATGCGACAGTGATTCAGATTTCGGGCAGCATATATGAACATATACGGACGTATCTGCCGTACCCGTTTTTGCTGTTTAACGACGCAAGCTCGGCGGGGCTGGCAGAAAGCTGGCTCTTAAAATCCAGCAATCCGATCGTATACCTGCTGCTTAGCAACAGCGTCGGCGGCTCGCTGACGATCGAGGGCAAGATTTTCAAAGGGGTCAATGCGCGTGCGTCGGAGTTTGGCCATATGTGCATCGTGCCGCATGGAAAGCGCTGCTACTGCGGCTGCTATGGCTGTCTGGACGCATACTGCTCCGCAAAAAACCTGTCGGATTTTACAGACGGCAATCTGGAAGTGTTTTTTGATAAGCTCTCCTCCGGCAACCTGGGCTACCGCAGGATTTTTGACGAATATATGGACGAGTTGGCGGTAGCGGTGAATAATCTGCGGATGTGTTATGACTGTGATGTGATCCTGGGCGGGACGGTTGGTTCACATATGGCGGAGTATATTAAGCAGTTTCGGCGCAAAGCCGCTGCGCTCAATCCATTTGAAACGAGCGGAGATTATATTAAAAGCTGCCATTACCGTACGGAAGCTTCTGCGGTCGGGGCGGCAGCACACTATATCCACCAGTTTATCGAAAGCCTGTAAGGTGAGAAACGCGGCAGCATCCGGGTCTTATTATGCCCGAAAAGCTGCCGCAGCCTTTTTACAGATTCATTTTAAGCAAGTTCCAAAGCAATCTCCATCATTTTGCCAAATCCGGTCTGGCGTTGCTCGGCGCTTAGTTCTTCCGAAGAATACAGGTGGTCAGAAACGGTCAATATGCACAGCGCATGTTTGCCTGCTTTTGCGGCATTCATATAAAGCGCCGCGGTCTCCATCTCGACAGCGAGCACGCCCATAGATTTCCACTTGTCATTGACACTGCTGTCCGGGTTGTAAAATACATCGGACGAGAGGATATTGCCGACGACGACGTCCGTACCCTGCGCTTTTGCAATTTCGATCGCACGGTTCATAAGCCCGTAATCCGCAATCGGCGCAAACGTGCCAGGCAGCCCGAACTGCGCGGCATAGTTGGAGTTGGTGCAGGCGCCCATAGCGATTACGATATCCATTACGTTCAGATTGTCCTGGAAGCCGCCGGCAGAGCCGATGCGGATAATATTGTCCACATCATAAAAATGAAACAGCTCATAAGAATAAATGCCGATCGATGGGATTCCCATGCCAGAACCCATTACGGAGATTTCCTTTCCTTTGTAGGTGCCGGTATATCCGAGCATATTTCGTACGCCGTTGACCTGCCTTGGATGTTCCAGGTATGTTTCCGCGATATATTTTGCACGCAGCGGATCGCCCGGCATCAGCACGGTTTTTGCAAAATCTCCTGCTCCTGCACTGTTGTGCGGTGTTGGAATCGGTACTTGTGACATAAATTTACCCCCTTACATCATATGTTTCCTGTGTTTCATAACATCATAGTTTTGCTAACGCTATCTTGCTAAGATCTGTATGATCTCCCCGACATACATCGTATGCAGATCCCCATCTGCATACCACTTCTCCTGGATCTCAGAATCCAGAAATTGCTCCGGCAGTATCGGTGTGGCAGACATTTTCCGGCAGCAGATCACGAAGTTGCCCTCGTCAATAAATGGAATGTCTTCGTAATAATTTACGTTCATCTTGGCGGTTTTGATCTTATCCTCTCTTCGCCCGGTCACCATGCCGAAATATTTTAAGGCAGACTTGTGGCTGTTGTCGAAAAATGTGAGGGAAAAGTGGTCGCTTCGATCGATGAGTTCTTTTGTATAACGGCTGTCCCTTACAAAAATAAATGCCGCGTTTTTTCCCCAGAGAACGCCAACGCCGCCCCAACTCGCTGTCATGGCGTTGATTTTGTCTCCTTCACTGGCTGTAATGAGCATCCATTCTTTTCCAATTTTTGTAAACGGATCGAACTCGATCAAGTCGATCGGGTAAGGTTGAAATGTATGCATTTTGCGTTGCTCCCTTCAAAATATGATCTTATAATTTACAGCATTCCTTTACTATTATAAGCTTTTACTGGAAAAAAGACAATATCTGGATTATTTTTGTGTATATTTTTTGAAAATACTTACAAAAATATCTGGAAAAACGGCTGGGAATGCGATAGAATACAAGAAAACGTGAAAAGGAATAAATACGATCATGAGCATTAAGATGAATGATATTGACAATACAAAGCTGGAAGAAGCAATGCAGGCATATATGGAAGAACCAGACCAGGAAAAACTGATAAAGCTTGTCTATGCGATCCAGGAGACAAAACTGTTCGTTCCAGCAATGGAAGTGCAGAAAAAAGGAGGCTTCCAGCCATATGTTATAAAAAACGCACAGGGCGATATGTATATGCCAGCGTTTACATCGATGAAAAAGTTTCCCCAGAACCAGAAATACCAGGGGATGCTGAAAATACAATACAAGCAGTGTGTGTCCATGCTGCTTGACCACCCGACGCTCGTACAGGGGATCGCACTGAATCCGTTTTCGGACAACCTGATGTTAAAATCGCAGATGCTGGAACTAAGCCGCAAGGTCGAGCAAGGCGCGAAAGACGCACCAAAGGCATATTCGGTTAAGACGGATGATTTCCGTATGGTTGTCCGGTACAATGTGGAATTTCACAAGATTCCAGAAAAGCTGTTTGCCGAAAAGACGGCGTTTATACACAGCCTTACCGAAGAAGTACTGTGCGAGATGTATAAAGAGCCTTATATCGAGGTCGGGCAGGAGAAGCAGTATCCGTATACAAACGACAGCTTTGAGATGATGGAGTTAAATATCCGCGATGACCTCAGCATGATCCAAGTGATTGCGCCGTCTGCGTATTTGTACCAGACAAATTGCAGGGAACTGTATATTGTGTGGAATCCGTTGACAGACCAGGTTGGCTATTACGCGGTGGAAAAGGGGCTGTATACCGAAGAGGTGAAGTTCCACTTGTCTGTCGTCAGAGAGGACGGCTCCAAAGAAAAACTAGAAGAGGCGCCGTCGGACGGCAATGTTATGAACCGTATTATGGAATTGTTTGGAGGTGCATAATGATTACAATAGGCGTGGTGATGAGCAATGCATATGCGGATTATTCGGCACATATGATCCGTGGATTGTGCAGGCGGGCAAAAGAACAGGAAAGCATCAATCTGATTTTCTTCCCAAGTGTCCTGGCAAGCGATTTCGTGCACCAGGAAAAGGGTGAAATTACAGATTTTTATCAGGATGCCGTATCTTTGGTCGATGTTTTAATCGTTTCAGACCAGAAGATGCTGCAAATGCTGTTAGAGCAGCCGGAAGGCAGCATGTTTTCCAATGTGCTCGAGCATGTGCCGTATTTGCTGCTAAAGGATGATGCCGGCGGTGTGCTGGAAGAGGCGTGTGCATTGGCGGAGGGGCGTACGCTGGCTTCCCAGGAAAATGCGGAAGCAGACGATACAGATTTGTTTGCAAAAAAGGGGCTGAGCAAAGCGCAGCGGCGCGACCAGTTTGAGCGTGCATTGGAATTTGCCATGCGTGCGCACAAAGGCCAGCAGCGCAAAGGTTCGTCTGTGCCGTACATCGTGCACCCGATCGAAACAGCGCTGATTGCGATGACGCTGACCAGAGACCAGGACATTATTATTGCCTCCTTGTTTCACGATATCATCGAGGATACGCGCTACAGCGCCAAAGACATCGAAGACAGGTTTGGCAGCCGCATTGCGCACCTTGTGCAGATGGAGAGCGAAAACAAGCGCAAGGGGCAGGACGCATCCGAGACATGGAAGCTGCGCAAGCAGGAATTTATCGATGGGCTGGACGAAAAATCAAAGGACGAAAAGATTATCGCACTGGCAGACAAGCTGTCCAATATGCGGGCAACCAGGCAGGGCTATTTAAAAAACGATGAAAAGTTCTGGGAGCGTTTTCACCAGAAAGATAAAAAAATGCACGGCTGGTATTACCGCACCGTAGCCAATAAGCTGCGCGAATTTGAAGATACGGAGGCATGGAAAGAGCTTGACCGCCTGATTCGGGAAGTGTTTGAAAGCTAGAGCGTGTTTGAAAAATCATTCCCGTGATCTGCACTCCCCACTTTGCGGAGAATTTATCCAAAATTTAGTCAACATAGCCCGCTATGACTCCTAAATTTTGGATAAATTCTCCGCAAATTGTGAAGCACATCTCACAGAAAGCATTTTTCAAACACGCTCTAGTACTGGACAGGAGGAGAAAAATGGAACTGCCGCAGGCGTTTAAGGAACGCATGAAACAGCAGCTTGGCGCAGCGTACGCGGATTTTTTAGCAACCTATGAAAAGGAGCGTGTCTGCGGGCTGCGCTACAATCCGCTGAAAATAGAAAAAGAAAAATTTTTGTCTGTTTTTGCATCGTATGCAGCCGCACTGGAAAAAGTGCCCTGGGCAGAAGAAGGCTATTATTACCCATCCCAGGCACATCCGGGAAAATTGCCGCTGCATGAGGCAGGAGCTTACTACATACAGGAGCCGAGCGCAATGGTTGCCGCAGCGCTGCTACAGCCTGCTCCTGGCGAGAAAATCCTGGACTTGTGCGCTTCTCCTGGCGGCAAAAGCACACAGATCGCTGGACAGATGCAGGGCAGGGGGCTTTTGGTGTCCAATGAAATGATCCCGCAGCGTGCGAGGACGCTGTCACGCAATATAGAGCGGATGGGCATCCGAAACGCCATCGTGCTCAACGAAACGCCTAAGCGCTTGTCTGAGCGTTTTCCGCTCTTTTTTGACCGGATTATTGTCGACGCGCCATGCTCCGGCGAAGGGATGTTCCGCAAAGACCCGGACGCCCGCGGGGAATGGAGCGAGGAGCAGGTGAATGTCTGTGCCCAAAGGCAGCGGGGCATTTTATCACATGCAGCCGCCATGCTAAAGCCAGGCGGTATTTTGGTCTATTCGACCTGTACGTTTGCACCGCAGGAAAATGAGCAGAACGCGGCATGGTTCGCAGAACAATATCCGCAGTTTACGCTGGAAGCAAGCGAACACATCCTGCCGCATGAAAAACGCGGCGAAGGGCATTACGCAGCGCGCTTTAGCAAAGAGCAGGCAGCAGCGCCAGCCAGCCCGCATACAAGAGAGCGCGCAGCAGGCAGGTTTTCCCAAAAAGGAAATGGAAGGAAAAAGGAATCTCTTTTTGACTTTCAAGTTTTCCAAACATTTTTGGAAGAATGCTTGTCTGCCAAAATGCAGCAGTACATCCAGGACGGAAGGCAGGAAGGGCGCCTGGCGGTATTTGGAGAACGGCTTTATCTGCTGCCGTCTGGCATCGGCAGCCTGGACGGGTTGAAAACCGAACGTGCTGGATTAGAGCTTGGCTGCTGCAAGAAAAACCGCTTTGAGCCGTCCCATGCACTGGCGATGGCACTGCGTCCAGACGACGTGCGCCAATGCCTGGAACTGGAAGAACCAGAGCGCTATCTGCGCGGAGAGACGCTAAGCTGCGGCGCCCAGACAGGCTGGATACTGTTGACCGTGCATGGATGCTCGCTCGGATGGGGAAAAGCATCGCGGGGTGTATTAAAAAATCATTATCCAAAGGGGCTGCGGCGGAGCTGACAGTAGAAAGGCGGAGGGATGTGAGCCGATGGGAATTTATGTAGATCCTGGTCATACAGCATTTGAGATGTCACGGTTTTCGGAAATATATATTGATAAAAGTATGCTGATTGCAAAAGTAAATGCAGCATACAAAACAGAAAAAAGATTTTTATGTGTAAGCAGGCCGCGGCGCTTTGGAAAGTCTATGGCAGCCAATATGCTTTCTGCTTATTATAGCTGCGGGTGCGATTCCGCAGCTTTATTTTCGGGTAAAATTTTCCCTGCAGGCAAGTCCGCAATTACTTCTATCAGTAAATATCTATCACTGTTCACCTGTGTTATAACAATATCTGACATTTCAGTCGTTGATTCTCAGTTTTGAAAGCGTGAAAAATAAACGCGCAGGCTGTTGCAGCAGCGCTATTTGCCACGTTTCCATAGGAAATAAAACATATGTGCAAAAAAGCCACAGCTACAAAGAAAAAAATGACCCAGTTATTTAAAATATACTGGCCGGACAATGGGGGCGGCATTGCAAATGTAATGGAAAGCATTGCGGATGGGTGTGCAAGCTGCCGCCAGGAGATTATTGTCTGCCAGGACAGCAGGAAGAAAAAAAGTGCGGATCATACGTATCATGGCGTCCCGGTACGCAGAAGCAGACAGCTTTTTACGATTGCGTCGACGCCGGTTTCACCCTGGTTTCTGTTTGATGTTAAAAAACGGACAAAGGACAGCGACTTTGTGATCTGCCACTTCCCATATCCGATGATTGACCTTGCCGTCCTGCTTGGATGGTATCACGGCAGGCTGATCGTATGGTGGCATTGCGGCATGGAAAAGTACAGGCGGCTCGTGCCGTTTTACCGCCCGCTTGTTATGCATACGCTGAAAAAAGCAGACCGTATTTTCGTATCTTCCAAGGGCAATCTGGTGCACTGTGCCATGCTGCATCCGTTTCGTGACAAATGCACGGTAATTCCGTTTTCCGTCAGCGATGCATATTTACAGAAAGGAAAAGCATTTGTAGAGACGCAGCAGCAAAGGCAAAGCGGAAAGGAAACGAGCATACTGTTTATCGGGCGCCTTGTCTGGTACAAAGGATGCGATGTACTGATGAAAGCATTCGCAAAGATGAAAACAAAAAACTGCCGCCTGGTGCTTGTCGGGGAAGGGCCGTTAGAACAGGAGCTAAAAACGCTTGCAGCACGCCTTGCGCCAGGGCGGGTAGAATTTGCCGGGCGGGTGTCGGAACAGGAAAAGATGAAAAGGCTGGAAGCATGTGATTTTCTTGTACTGCCGTCAGTGTCTAGGGCAGAAGCATTCGGGCTTGTGCAAATCGAGGCGATGGCGTTTGGAAAGCCTGTGATTAATACAAAACTGCCGAGCGGAGTGCCGTATGTAAGTGTGGACGGCGTAACCGGCAGGACGGTGCGTGCCGGGCATGTGCGCGCGCTTGCGGATGCGATGGATGTGCTTGCGCAGGATGATGCGCTGCGCAGGGAATACGGGAGGAATGCTTGGGAAAGGGTTAACCGGGAGTATACGAGAGAGGTTATGGTCAAAAGGTATGAGAGGGCGTTTGAGGAATTGGTATGAAAATCGCGTTTTTTGGACAACTGCTTTGTGAAACACAAAAGACAGGAATTGCATGGAGTGCACACAATCTGATTCTGGAGCTGGTAAAAATGCCGGAATTTGAGTGCAACTTGCAGTACTTTTCATTTCCGGGCAGGGAGGAAAAACGGCAAAAGCTGCAAGCCTATCAAGATGCCGGATGCAGGCTGGAGCCGTGCGGCTGGTTTCACTTTGTTTTATACAAGCTGCTGTGCGGCATGTTTCCGGTTCCGTATCGAATGTTTTTTCGTTCAGACCAGCAGATTACCCAGTGCTTTAATTTTACGGCGCCATTTCGGGCAAATGGAAAATGCCTTACCGTGATCCATGATATGGCGTACCTTGCCTGCCCGCAGACCGTCCGCTGGAAAACGAGAGTATGGCTGCGTGCAAGCATGAAGCGCTCTTGTAAATATGCGGATCATATTATTACGGTATCTGAGTTTAGCAAACAGGAAATTATACGTTATCTGCATGTTGCACCGGAGCGGATTACGGTTGTGCCAAATGCAGCAGACCATAGGAGATACCATCCGCATTATACAAAAGAGCAGATTCGCCTTGCGGCAGACACGTATGGAATTAACGGCAGGTATTTTTTGTATCTTGGCACGGTGGAGCCGCGAAAAAACCTGGAAACGCTGATTGGCGCCTATGCAAGGCTGTGCAGGCAAATGGAAGATGTGCCGCAGCTTGTAATCGCAGGGGGCAGAGGCTGGATGTGCCACAGCATCTACCGCAAGGCGGAACAGGTGCAGCTTGGAAACCGCATTTTATTTACAGGATATATCGCACAGGAGCACAGCCCTTTGCTGATGTGCGGGGCGGAGGCATTTGTGTTTCCTTCTGCTTATGAAGGGTTTGGGATGCCGCCGTTAGAAGCGATGGCATGTGGAACGCCTGTGATTGTTTCCGCCACAACAGCCTTGCCGGAAGTTGTCAAAGATGCAGGCATCCTGGCAGATCCTGAAAGTGAGGAAGGGCTTTGCCTTGCCATGAAAAAAATACTGCAAGACGAAGCATACAAAGAACAGTTGCGTGTGCTTGGACTGCAACGGGCAGGCAGCTTTACATGGCAAAAATCAGCGCAAAAGCTGGCGGAGGTTTATAAAAAGCTGTATGAAGCATAAGGAAAACAAAGAGAGCGGAATGCTTGCAGAGCTGCTGAATGCAGCAGAGGCAGCAAAGCCGGTTCTTGTTAAAATTATTCCGGTCAAGCTGCTGCGCATGTGCAAAAAGCACCTGTTAAAAGCCAATTTTTGCAGAATCAGCAAAAAGCGGATTCCTTTTCAGGCGGGGCATGATGCCAGAGGGGTCAATCTGATTGGAAATATTAAATTAGAAGCAGGGCTTGGAAAAAGCTGCCGGCTTGTGGCATCGATTTTAGAGCAGGCAGGGGTTGCACTGGATATTTACCAGTATGCGCAGGCAGGCGCGGATAATATCGGGGACACCACATGGGATCACAGGATCTTGGGCGGGCTGCACTATCAAATAAATTTGATTCATATAAATCCGACGGAGCTGGCGGATGCATTTTCGGCAATCGATCCGTCCGTCTGGGACTTTCGCTATCAGATCGCGTTCTGGCTGTGGGAGCTGGAGGAAGTGCCTGATGCATGGCTGCCGTATTTTCAATGCATGGACGAGATCTGGGCGCCCTCGGAATTTGTCTGTGAGGCAATCCGCAAAAAAACAGCGCTTCCGGTGAAGCATATGCCGTACTATGTGCACGCACAAATACACAGGCAATATCACAGGGAGTATTTTGGCATTCCTAAAAACCAGTTTTTGTTTTTAGTGATGTATGACAGCTATAGCTGCGCGGAACGAAAAAATCCACAGGCGGCGTTTCGGGCATTTCGGGAAGCATTTGCAAAAGAGAACCAGAAGGTTGGGCTGGTCATTAAGATCGGTCACCCGACCCAACAGGATGAGGCTTGGATTGCGGATATTCTGGAAGGTTATTCCAATCTGTATCTGATCAAAGATCTGCTTGATAGTGATGAGGTGTACAGCCTGATTCAGTGCGTGGACGCGGTAGTATCCCTGCACCGGGCGGAAGGCTTCGGGCTGGTGCTCGCAGAAGCGATGCTTCTTGGCACGCCGGTCATCGCGACGAACTGGTCGGCAAATACAGAGTTTATGGATGAAAATACCGCATGTATGGTAGACTGCCGGCTTGTGAAAATAGAAAAAGATATTCCGCCGTTTCCGGCAGGAGGACGCTGGGCGGAACCGGATATCCGGCAGGCAGCGCAATATATGCAGAAATTATATACAGACAGGCAGTTTTGCATGGAACTGTCAAAACGGGCAAAGGTACATGTGAATAAGGTGCTGAGTATGGAGCGGGCAAAAAAACAGATGTCAGACAGGCTGGAAAATATCTGGCAGGAACTAGGGGAAAACCTGCGGCAGTTTGCAGAAAGGGAAAAATGAAAGCTTTAAAAGACTTGTATTTGTACCGGCAGATGATCTACAGCCTGGTACGTAAAGAATTAAGAGGAAAATATAAAGGCTCTGTCCTTGGATTTGCATGGACATTTATCAATCCGCTGCTACAGCTTTTTGTGTATACGCTTGTTTTTTCCGTTATCATGCGCGCAAGTATCGAGAATTATTATATTTTCCTGTTTGTGGCGCTTGTTCCGTGGATGTTTTTTCAGTCCTCAGTTGTCGGAGGCAGCTCTAGTATCCTGGATGCAGCCGACATGGTGAAAAAAATATATTTTCCGCGGGAGGTACTGCCGATTGCGTATGTAACAAGCGCATTTGTAAATATGGCGCTTACCTTTCTGGTTGTATTTGCGGTACTGATTGTATCAGGATTTGGACTCAGCCTGCGCGCGCTTGTCTGCCTGCCTGTCGTAATGGTGATTGAGTACATTCTTGCGGCAGGTTTTGCGCTGCTGTCCTCCGCATTTTCGGTCTACGTGCGGGATCTTGTTTATGTGCTGAATATTGTTACGATGGCGTGGCAGTATTTAACGCCGGTCATGTATGCGGAAGAAATGATTCCAAAAGACCTGCTGCCAATCTGGAACCTGAACCCGATGACGCCGATTATCAGCGCATACCGGTCGATTTTGTACGATCAAAAGGTGCCTCAGCTTTCAACGCTCTGGCAGGCGCTTGCGCTTGGTATCTTATGCGTGGCAGCAGGATATCTGATCTTTCGGCGCCTACAGAGAGGATTTGCAGAGGAGTTATAGCGGAATATGAACGAACAAAAGGAAATAGAGCCATATGCAATCAAAGTGCAGGATTTGGTAAAAAGCTTTAAAGTCTATCAGGACAGGACGTATTCTGTGAAAGACCGTCTGCTGCTTCGGAAAAATAAATACGAAACACGCACGGTCATTAACGGGATCAGCTTCCAGGTAAAAAAAGGCGAAGCAGTCGGGCTGATCGGCAATAACGGGTGCGGCAAAAGCACCACGTTAAAGCTGCTTACAAGAATTATCTATCCAGACAGTGGAAACATCCAGATCAATGGGAGAGTATCCAGCCTGTTAGAGCTTGGCGCGGGATTTCACCCGGATATGACGGGCAGAGAAAATATTTATATTAACGCTGCGATTTTTGGGCTGGCAAGAAAAGAAATTGACAGGCGCATACCGGATATCATTCGCTTTTCAGAGCTGGAAGCGTTTATCGACCATCCGGTTCGGACGTATTCGTCAGGGATGTATATGCGGCTTGCCTTTTCAGTGGCGATTCATGTCGATGCGGAAGTGCTGTTGATCGATGAGATTCTTGCGGTAGGCGACGTTAATTTTCAGCAAAAGTGCTTTGATAAGCTAAAGAGCCTGAAAGAGCAGAACACAACGATTGTAGTTGTCTCGCATTCTTTGGGACAGATTGAAGAAATCTGCGACCGGACGCTTTGGATCAGTCAGGGCAGGATCAAGGAGGACGGACTGCCAAGGCAGGTGCATGAAAAGTATTTGTCTGCGATGGAACAGGAGCGCCGAAGCAGGATCAGGCAGGAGCACGGAAAATAAAATACGAAGCGGAAGGGACAGGCAAAAACAATGAACCATCTACAGGAAGATATGGAACTGTTACAGGACAATTTGCTGGAAATGCAGGCGCTTTGGGATCTTACAGAACCAAAGGTAAGCGTTCGCCAGGCAGGGGTGAAATATCCGTTTGTATTGTGCAAAAAAGCAGCCCGAAAGATTCTGCGATGGATGCTGCGCCCTTATTTTCAGCAGCAGGCGGCATTTAACGGGGCAGCAGTACGTGCCGTCGGAGATCTTTTGCGCATTCAGCATCAAATGCTTGTCAGAGAAAAGACGTCAAGGGACATCCTGCCAGAATCGGACGCGCCCCGGATCATACAGATCGTCGCTGGGCTGAACTATGGAGATGCGGTAGGAAATGATGTGATCGCCATTAAAAATGCATTAAAAGCAAAAGGAATCGTCACAGAGATCTATGCCACGACGATTCACAAAAAAATACCTGCCGGTACAGCCAAATACAGTTACCGTCTGCCAGAACTTAGAGAAGATGACATCGTGATCTACCATTTTGCGTCGGCTGACCCTCTGGCAGAAACCGTCCAAAAGCTAACGTGCATCAAGGTACTGCGCTATCACAATGTAACACCGCCGGAATTTTTTCAAAAATATGACCGTACGGCAGCCCACAGCACACGGCTTGGGCTAAAGCAGATGCGGGAAATGAACCAGTCGTTTGACTATGTAATGACGGTATCGGAATATAACAAAAAAGACTTGCGGGGGATGGGATACCGCTGCCCGATCTTTGTAGTGCCGATCTTAATTCAGTTTTCCGATTACGCAAAAAAGCCGTCACCAAAGATAATTAAAAAATACAGCGACGGCGTAAAAAATATTATATTCGTAGGCAGAATTGCCCCCAATAAAAAGATCGAAGATGTAATTACGGCTTATGACTATTATCATAAAAAGGCAGATGCCAACACCCGTCTGATTATCGTTGGCTCTCATCAGGAAAAAAGCAGGTATTATAGTTATCTGCAAAGCCTGATACGCAGGATAAAGGCAGAAAATATTATCTTTACAGGGCATATCACGTTTGAAGAAATCCTTGGCTGCTACAGCGTCGCGGACGCCTTTTTATGCATGAGCGAGCATGAAGGATTTTGTGTGCCGCTAGTAGAAGCGATGTATTTTGGCGTGCCAGTTGTTGCCTATGCAGGTACGGCAGTGCCCGAAACGCTGGACGGATGCGGGGTACTGCTGGAACATAAGGCGCCGGAGTATGTGGCGAAGGCGCTTGGAGCGGTGTTGCAGGATGAGGAGAAACGCAGCGAAATTATAAAAAGAGAAAATGAGCGGCTGAAAAATTTTGCAGTAGATGTGGTAGGGGAGAAGATGATCGGGGTATTGGAAAAAATGGCAGGGAAAAAAGATGGGCATCCCCTGGCTGCTGCTCATCATAAGTGCTATTAAACAAGCTCGATATGGTTTGTTCGCTGTAGTATTAGAGCGTGTCATAAAAACAATTCTTATTCTTTGAAAAACAGAAAGATTATGCTATACTATAAAGCAAATGATGAAAGAAAGGGCTGATTAATGAGTGACATAAAAATACAGTGGCATCCGGGGTTTGTAGCGGCAATGGATCTGGAACTTGCTGCTAACAGGGCAGACCTGGTATATGAGAAAGAATACAATCTGAATACAAAACCTTTGGAAATTGATCTGCTGGTTATCAAAAAAGATAAGGATGTCCGCACTGCCAACGAAATTGGATGGATTTTCAGAGGGTATAATATACTGGAATACAAGTCGCCGGATGACAGCCTTGACATAGATGCATTTTATAAAGCAGGGGCATATGCAGGTTTATATAAAGCATATGGCGGAGTGTCAGACGAACGAAAAGCTGACGATATAACGGTGTCTTTGATTAGGGAATCCAGGCCGGACGGACTTTTTGAATATTTCCAAAGACATAATATCCGTACAACGAATCCATACCGCGGAATATACTATGTACTGGATGCAGTGTTGTTTCCAACACAGATCATAGTGTCCAGGGAAATGGATAGGAAGAGCCATACATGGCTGAAAGCCCTGTCTGGGAAAATGAAAAAGCAGGATATGAAGGAATTGCTTGAAAAGATCGAAGCAATAAAGCTGACATTTGACAGGGAGCTTGCGGATTCCGTTTTGGAAGTAAGCATCAGGGCAAACCGCATGTTGTAGACGAATTGAGAGGAGATGGGAGTATGTGCCAGGCATTATTGGAAATTATGGAACCAGAGATTAACAAAATAAAAGAAGATGCAGTAGCAGCAGCAAAAGAAGATGAAATTCTATGCGCAGTAAAAAGTTTTCGTGACCTGGGAGCCAGTGATATTCAGATTAAAGATGTTTTGGTTAAAAACCATCGATTATCTTTTGCGGAAGCAGAGAAGTATTTGCGTACTTACTATATTAGCAACTAAGCTATAAAAGCAGTGAGTTTTATTTAGAGAGAATAAACACACTGCTTTTATGTGTCATTCAAATGAGGAGGAAAACAAGTATGGGCTGGTATATGCTGCTGTTTCGAGCGTCACCCTGATATTACGGGCATTCAGGCTGGTGTCTGGAAGGAAAACGGGTATCTGGCATTTCATCCGCAGGGATGTGTAACTTCAGTCTTTGAAGAGGCAAATAAGGTTCAGACCGGACAGGCAGGAGAACTTGCTGGAATACAGGTTCCTGTACGCAGCATTGACCATACATATGAATGCCGCGATGCAACTTTTATTAAAATGGATATTGAGGGATCAGAATATTACGCAATCAAAGGTGCGAAAACGGTCATTTGTAAAAATAAACCCAAATTGGCAATCTGTATTTATCATTCAGATCAAGATATGCTGCGCTTAATAGAAATGATTCACGAGATGGTGCCGGATTATCGTTTTTATATCAGGCAGCACAGCAATACTATATATGAAACTGTTTTATATGCTGTATGTTAAAGAATGGCAAACAGCAGTACAAAATGAAAAGAACAGACAAAATCCTGGTTAAAAAAACTGGGATTTTATTTTTTTGGTGTGCCCGGTGGGCACACGTTCTAACGGGTGAAAGTCCCCAATCCGCCCGGCAGTGGGAAGGATACAGCCGAAGCCAAGGGTGTCCATCGTGAGGTGGAATCTGAAGAAAGGATTAGGC
>CAJTCR010000012.1 GCA_910574915.1 Eubacteriaceae bacterium | reverse complement strand
CCCCTGGTCACCAAGCCTGCCGGAGAACTGCCGGAAGACTGGTAAGAATGAATTGAAATAAGACTGGAGC
Organism: Eubacteriaceae bacterium; assembly: GCA_910574915.1. Taxonomy (GTDB): domain Bacteria; phylum Bacillota; class Clostridia; order Lachnospirales; family Lachnospiraceae; genus Eubacterium_J. Next base: position 102,891 of record CAJTCR010000012.1, on the reverse strand, counting down.
AAATCTGTTTCTATCTTACAGGTTTGCTCCAGTTTTGTATAGGTACGCACTATCTACCGTTTACGAAAAGAAAAAGGGCTTACGCAAATGCAGTTGGCTGAAAAATTAAATATTACCAATAGAGCAGTCTCTAAATGGGAAACAGGAAAAAGTATGCCAGATGTTTCTCTAATGCTTGATTTGTGCAGCATACTGGGCATAACTGTAAATGAACTGCTTAGTGGGGAAAGGATTATTATGGAGGATTATCAGAAAAGAGCAGAAGAAAACCTTATGGAATTACAGGCGAAAAAAGAAAAAGCACAAGGAGAATATAATTCTATATTGAAAATTTTGATTGTAACTTTCAGTTCATTTTTTGTGCTTAATATGGTTTTGAATTATTTCTTTCCAGAAATAAACTTTAACAATCTGTTGGGTTTGCCATCAATAGCTATTGCCGCTATTCTTTTGGTCAAGTGGTTTTTTAAAAACTATGAGATAAAACCAAGATAAGAACGAATGATTTTATCCTATTGATATGCAAACCCTATTTGTCGGGTAGAACGATATATCATTACAGAGCCAGACGCATAAGACGCAGAGCCAATGAACAATTGAGCACTTACAGTTTATCGGCTCTGTTTTGTTTCATAAGGTTTTAAGGCAAACGCCCACCATATAAAAAAACGGTGTTATGGTGGGCGGTATTGCTATGCCCGAAAAGACTTAACAGACACTCTCCAGACCTGTTTTAAGTTTGGAGGGATTTTTTATGTCCTTTTTTCGGGCAGTTGTCCATCTGCTCATGCAACGCAGAATTGACTTATAGCCTGGATTCTCGCAGTTAACATGACGAGGTTGGTACCTTCACTCCGAGATCCTCATATATTTTTGCCTGCTTATCGAGAAGTTCTCCAATCCTTAAGGAATGGTTTGCATCTTCAAAGCACTCAATCACATCAAGCTTATCAAGCAACTGATGCAGAGTGTAGTTTTTATATAAATCTGATTTTTTCATCTTATGGCCAAGATGAGATATCAGAATTAATGCAACAAACTCTGTAAAGATTTTACCATCAAGACCTTTTTCAGATGACACCAGAAGCCTCCGCATATTAAGTCGTTCTTTCAGATTACCAAAGGCTTTCTCTACAACATCTTTCATCCTGTATAAATGTAAGGCTGTAAAGGCATCCATTTTTTCATTGGTAATCAAAGCAAAGTAGCCAAAGTAACGACGCGCTTCTTTGATGGCATCTTCTTTATAGTAAACCTGGCGTCCCCTCTTGGGGGTTGTCTTCACTTCAAAGAACTGATCATATGCCTTTTTATGACTTTCAACATATTTGCCTTCTAACAGTTCTTTGCAAAGGCCGGCAATTCGTTTGTCGAATGCCTGCTCATCGTCAGCACCATTTTCAATGCTGAAATAATAATGGATGTACATCCGGCGTTTATCTTTGATGACATCACCTTTATACGGACGCTCCTGGGTATACTCCCACTGGGCGCTGGCCGTATATCCATAGGTGTTGATGCTTTCATCAAAATTTACAAACATTCGGATATCGTCATATACCTCATCAAGATGCTTCCTGATGAACTTTAATGACAGCTTTGTTCCTACATGAAACTTGATGTGGTCTCTGTATAAACCATTAATGTTATCTTCAGAATAGAAACCTCTGTCCATAACAAACTTGGTTTTGCCAAACCCAAGGATGTCCAGATCTTCCAGTAAATGTTTTACCGTTTTTGAATCTGGTATATTTCCCGCAAGCTTACTTGTTTTTACCATACTTGACCTGGGCAAGCGTTTCAGAGTAACTGGAAATGCTGGTACTGTCATAAGCCCAGTATTCATCCTCAACACGGCGTCTGCCCTGAAGCCGGAAGAACTTATTTGCCTGATTATCTGTTATGGAAGCAAATAATTCACTGCTTCTGGGCGAAGTTATACATTCACCATAAGGATGCTTATGGGTCAGATGCCATTTTTCAAAACGGTACAAAGGATTATTGTCCTCAAGTATCAGATAAAAGGCCACAGATAAAAGCTGTTTGTATGTTTCGGGAAAACACTGTCTGAGATCTGCTGTGAGTCCAAGCTCATTAGCAAACTCATTCAGAAGATATGTTGCTCCATAATACAGATGTCTGGTTTCAACAAAAGGCTTTGGCCCTGTTTTTGCAGGCTTTCCACTTGTTGATTTAGACCCTTTTTTCGCTCTGCCTCTTGTTGGGACAATGTCACCAGTCTCAGGGCCAACCTTTCCCACACATACGCGTTTTGAGCGGGACTGTTGCTTTTCCTTGTCCCAAGAATAAGTTGTGTCATAAGCATATGTAATGCCTGTGCGTTTATCAGTTTGAGTAACTATCGACATACAATCACCTCGTCATGTTTATACCTCCATTATAAAACATGATGATGGATTAATCCAGTACAAAATGGTGATTTTGTCAATAAAATCCAGGGGGTTCGGCTAAGCGTAGCGAAAATTCATCGTCACGTTTTCGAGAATCCGGGTTATACATAGCATATCGGGGAATGGCAGGAAGCCAGTTAAATAATTCCTGCTTATGCAACGCTACTTCTCACCATGAAACAAGAAGTAAAATCTCCATTTAACAGAATATGTATCTCCTATAACCGTAAAGGTCACAGAACCTTTGCGGTTTTTCTTTTGTCGTTTTTTATCGGAATGTGCCGCGGGGCTGTTTCTGCTGTTGGCTGTCGTTCGCCGCCTTTCCAATCTGGATTTTACATTTTCAAAAATTCAGATTGGAGGGAAAGGAACATGGCATACAACCACGGACGTGAGGACAGGAAATGGCGTATCTGGAAAGAAGCCGAGGAAAAGGTGCTGCGGGAGTGCGGCGTTGATGAAGCGGTCATTGAGCAAATCCGCATGGAGGACAGGGCGGACTTTAATTCCAACAGGCGGTTTTACCGATGGACGAGCGACTTCGGCGAATAAGTCCAGCTTTTTTTTCTCCGCTGCCATTAACACAGCATCTTCAAATCCAAAAGCCTTTAAGGCAGTATATAAAGCAGGAAGGACCTGTCCAATTTCGCTGCATGGCACGATGCAGATGTATTTGTTTTCTGTGTGCCCAAGCAGGATTCTCGGATTTACCTGAAAGGCAATGTACATCCTGCCAGTGACTGCTTGATAATCGGGAGTAATATATTTTTTTTCTATAAGGCAAAGGTTGGATATTCCAAGCCGGAACAAATCTTCGTTGTCAAAACAAGTAAAATAGTTTGCATATGCACTGTTTAAGCATCTTTTCATGCACATGTGATAATACCGGTTATGGTATCCAGACCTGGCATCCTTTTTTTAGTGTTTTGTATATATATAAGTCAGATTTTATGCCAAACTTTCTATTACGTTCATGTGTGCCATAATTATAAATTTTATCAGTAACATAAGATTAACCAAAGGAAAGGAGGACTCAAATATGAGACAGATACCTGGATATGAAGCCTATCTGTCAGTAAAGCAGGCAGCTTGCCAGCTTACGGTCAGCACAGGGACGGTTCGGAGGCTGATTCAAAGAGGTGAGATAGAAGCATACCGTTTTGGGAACCAGATCAGGATTGTGCCGAAAAGCCTGGAGCAGTATATACGGGGGCAGAAAATTAGAGGACAAAATGATTTATACTAAAAATTTAAGGAAAATTAAATTTCAATTTATCGTGTTAAGTGTTTGGTTTATGTGGACAATAAATATTATAAGGGTGCCTGTATATTGCAAAAAATATAGGATGATTAAATAATTTGGATAAAAGATGATATATACAGGAGAAAGAACACAGAATTTTCAAAGCTGGATATTTGAATCATTTATACAAGGGTATGAGCAAATAGAAAGATATGTGTTTGATTGTTAAGGGGAGAAATATGCGATAGATGATAAACATTTAAACAACCGCAAAGGCTTTGATGTGGCATTGCCCTTGCGGTATATTGTTCAAAATGATATTGGTTGAATAAACAAAATGTCTGGTAGCGTAAATAGTGCAGTATGGTCTTTTGATCTGTTGTGTCCGTATGATAGGGCTACAGGATAGTTTGTGATTATCAGGTGTCTGAAAGCCGTAAAAATGGAAATTTATAAATAATCACTGGCATCTTTATCCGTAAGGCTGTATGTTTGCATGATAATTGTTTTTATCTCATCTTCTTTGCGCCCAAAGCCCCGTAGTATACCTACAGCGCCCCGAATGCCTTTTTCCATGCCTTTTTCCATACCTTTTTTCATACCTTTTTCCATACCTTTTTCCATACCTTTTTCCATGCCTTTTTCCATGCCTTTTTCCATACCGCTTTTCATGCCTTTTTCTAAAGCATTTTGTTCCCTTAACAGTATCTGAGGTTCAATGATTGGTTTCACAATCTCCAGTAATTCTTCACTCATACTAACATCTCCCATCCATTCTTTTAAGATCTGAATATTTGCCCTGAATGCTACTTCAAGAACAGCTTCTGCATATTCCCTGTCCAGTTTTCCAGTAAGCTGCCGCATTTGCTCCATTAGATTTTGTAAATCCTGCTTTTCCAGCTTTCCTGACAGTGCCCTGAGCCAGACGTGCAGTTCTGGCTTTAGTTCTTTTGTAACGACAATCTGGGCTGGAAATAGTATATTGCCCGTGATGTAATAGATGCCTTTAAAGGGGCTTGATACCTGATAACCGTGTTCCTGAAAATACGCAAACAGACCGGACGGTTTATTATCACGGACAAATGTCATGGTTATATCGTTTTCGGCAATGGCGTCAACCGTTTTGCCGTAGGATTTATAGAGGCAGGCATAACCTTCCACTTTGAAAAAGACATCTATGTTCAGGCTGTCAACAGGGTCTTTGTATTCTATAATGTTATGGCCCCTGAAAATGCAGCCGATTTCATTGTTGATGGACAGGTCTGCCTGATTTTTTGTGATCAGAAGGTCTATGGCCAACGGCTTCATGTTCAGGTTATATTCCCTGTCGAATCTCAGGCTGTCCCGGCAGTCAGCCATTTCCAAATTCATGGCGGCAATAAATGCCGGATGCCACTGTATTTTTGTATTACTCATATGAAAACTCCTTTATCGTATATCGATTATAGCATATTTTTTGTGATGTTACAAACTTTATTGCATATTTGTTTTTATAGTAATATCAAATTGGCAGTTTTAGCACGCCCGTGTTCTACAAAAATTATACAAAACTGCTGGCTGGAAATCTTTCTATGGGAGCCGCGGGATTGAATGTACACTGCCGGCAGGCAGAACCTTCTGGCGGGCTGCTTTGCCCTGGACGCTGTCCTTAAGGAAATAAAAACCGGGGACTGGAAGTCTTCCGGCATACAGCGGGTAGTGCTGAAGACAAGGGACAATTATCTGTACCAGGGGGGTGCTGACGGGCGTCTTTTCATATGGGAGATGCATGAGTGGATGGTCAAAAAAGACGGCACAATTACGGAAAGGGCGAACCGGGACCTCTGGGAAGACATGGCGGATACCCTGAATGAGTATAGAGACAGAGGCATGAAAGTGGCGGCGCAGTTACTTCACCAGGAGAAATACCCTATCCTCAGTACGCTTGAGGCAAACCCGATTACGCTTGCGCTGGAGGCGTCAAATGGGACAGACCTTATGAAAGACAGATGGTTTGAGGAAACTTTCGGGGGTGCTGGCAAAAAATGCTGGCCGGAAGCCGGGGCATGAATTTTGTAAATTTGTGTGGCTGCCTTTTGGAAAGTATGGTACAATGACTGGTAACAGGAGCGGGCATGTATGATGGAAAATATAAAAAGCGTCATACAGCAGCGGCCGTGCATGGCTAACCCTGTGCGGTCGTCCTGTTCCAAAGAAGATACAGCCAGATACAGGAGGAAGATCATGAAAAAACTACGGTACACTTTTAAATTGACACGCTGTTCAAGATGCTGTTTGTAAAGTATCCGGAACTTTTGAAAGAACTGGTTGCAGAACTTCTCGGGATTCCGCTGGAAAGCATTGAAACGTTTACCATAAAGAATCCGGAAATGCCGCCGGAAAACCTTGGCGACAAGTTCTGCAGGCTGGATATCAATATGACAGTGAACGGCCAGCAGGTCGACCTGGAGGTGCAGGTCAGCAATGAGGGCGATTACCCGGAGAGGGTTATGTACTACTGGGCGAGGGAGTTTTCATCAGCGCTGCTTACCGGGCAGGGCTATTCAGCACTGCCGCGCACAATCGTTATCAGTATTATAGATTTTCCACTGTTTGAATGTGAAGAATACCATTCTTTCTTCCAGCCGCTAGAAGCCACGCGCCATACACTGCTGTCGGATAAAATGGGGTTCCATTTCTTTGAGCTTCCAAAGCTGCCGGATGATGCAAACCAGGAGGATATGCTGCTGCTGTGGCTTTCGCTGTTCAAGGCGGATACGGAAGAAGAACTGGAAAGGATTAAGGGAATGGAGGTGCCAGTTATGAGCCAGGCGATCAATGCTTATTATACGATTACGGCTTCGTCAGAGTTCCGTGAGAAAGAACGGCTCCGGGAAAAAGCAAGATACGATGAGGCACAGGCATTGTATAATGCAAGACGAGAAGCAAAACGGGAAGCAAGACGTGAAGAGAAATTTGAAATTGCAAGGAAGCTTATTAAGCGTAACAGACCAGTTAGTGAAATTGCAGAAGATACAGGACTAATGTATGAGGAAATAGAGCAGTTACGTATCAGGATGTGATCAGGCACACAGGGCTTGGAATATATAATTGTTATAATTCCAGGCTCTGTTCTTAATTCAAGAGTAATGATTAAGCTGCCAGATGTCGGCATATGTTTTTTTGATCTGCTCTATTGATAGTGAATAGATAACGTATAACTAGTACAGCATTGCAGAAATTAGAGTATGTGACTGCTTTGGGCGTTTGCGTCAGCAATCTGATATTTTTCTATGGAATCTGATAGAAGTAGCGCCGCAAAATGAGTAAAATAGCAATATCGTTCACAGAAACGTTGATCCGGCCGGGGTTGCTGCAACAATGATACAATAACAAAATGTTATAGAAAAAAGGAGGAATTAGATGCAGAGCATACATTATATAGATCAGGATGGGACATTTTCTATCGAGCAGCCGGAAAATTACAGTTATCTGTATTTTCCGATTGCCGGGGAGGGTGGTTTAAAAAGCTCGGTAACACCGAATCTGGGAGGAGACATAAAGATCAACCAGAACGCATTTCTAATGGAGCCAGTCAGTGTGGAAAATCTGCATAATAACCGTTCCGGAAGAAATTTCTGGTGCAGGATGGCAGATGGCTGCTGCTGGTCTGCCGTTGGAGCATCCGCAGAGCAGGAGAGCAGAAAATTTACAGATAAACAGGATGCAAGTGTGCTGCGCGCAGGACTGATGTGGCATACGGTGACAAGAAAATCTGTGCGGCATACGCTGGAAGCAGAAGTGACGTCTTTTGTGCCGCTGGAACATCCGGCGGAGGTTATGCGGGTTACGCTGCGCAATACGGGAAGTGAAGCACTGACACTGACGCCTGTGGCGGCAGTGCCGATTTTTGGCAGAAGCGCGGACAATATTCGTGACCACAGGCACGTGACATCGCTGCTGCATCGAATTTGGACGACGGATGACGGCGTCTACGTCCGCCCGGCACTGTCGTTTGACGAACGTGGTCATCGGAAAAATGAGCTGATTTATTTTGTATGTGCAGCCGGCGCGGACGGGCAGAAACCGTGTGGGTTTTATCCGGTGACGGAAGATTTTATCGGTGAAGGCGGCAGTTATACAAATCCGCAGAAGATACGGGAAAATGCTGCTGGCGAAGCTGCCGGATACCGGACAGAGGGGAAAGAGGCCGTAGGTGGTATCCGTTTTGATGAAATCTGCCTTGCACCAGGAGAACGAGCTGAATATACGGTCGTTATGGGCATTACGGACAGGGAGGAACAAATCGGGGAAATTATGGATGCGTTTCGGACAGCAAAGCAGGTAGATGCCGCGTTTTGCCAGATGAAGCAGTACTGGCAGGAAAAAGTAAATGTCCGCTACCATACAGGAAGCTGCACGTTTGACCGGTTTTTAAGATGGGTAAGCTTCCAGCCACTGTTAAGGAGAATTTATGGCTGCTCGTTCCTTCCGTATCACGATTATGGCCGGGGCGGCCGGGGCTGGCGGGATTTGTGGCAGGACTGCCTGTCGCTGCTGATGATGGATCCGGGCGGCGTGCGTCAGATGATCGTGGATAACTGCGGCGGTGTACGCGTTGACGGTACAAATGCTACAATTATTGGATCCGGGCAAGGGGAATTTATTGCAGACCGCAATGGCATTGCGCGTGTCTGGATGGACCATGGGGTATGGCCGTTTATGACGATCCGGCTCTATATAGACCAGACTGGGGATGTGGAGATTTTAAGGGAAAAGGCTGTATATTTTAAAGACGAGCAGATAAAGCGGGGCTGTGGGTTGGATACGCATTGGGACAGCACGTATGGCGTACGGCAGAAAAACCAGAACGGGGAAATTTATGAAGGAAGCGTGTTGGAGCATTTGCTGCTGCAGATGTTGTGTGCTTTTTATGAGGTCGGAGAGCACAACCATATTCGCCTGCGTGGCGCGGACTGGAATGATGCTTTGGATATGGCGCCGGACCGTGGTGAAAGCGTGGCGTTTACGTGTGCATATGCAGGAAACCTGATGCAGCTGGCGCAGATGCTGATGCAGTTGGCTGAACGGTTTGGCTGGAAGCAGGTAGAGTTTATGGAAGAGATGGGTGTGCTGCTACAGGATGAAGCAGAGGTCTATGACAGTATTTCGGTAAAACAAGAGCTTTTACGGCAGTATGTGCAGACAGTCAGCCACCAGGTCAGCGGCAGGCGTATGTCTGTGGATGTAAATGAGCTGGCGGAAAACCTAAGGCATAAAGCAGAATGGATGCAGGAGCATATTCGCAAAACGGAGTGGATACAAGGGGATCAGGAAGGTTGGTTTAACAGCTACTACGATAATCATGGAAATGCCGTTGAGGGGTATTGCGGCCAGGGTGTGCGGATGATGCTGACTGGCCAGGTGTTTGCGGTAATGAGCAAAACCGCGGATGACCAGCAGACAAGGCAAATCTGTAAAAGCGCGGATCGGTATTTATATGATGCAAAAGCAGGGGGATACCGTCTCAATACGAATTTCAACGAAGAAAAATATGATATGGGAAGGATGTTTGGGTTTGCCTATGGGGAAAAAGAAAACGGGGCAGTCTTTTCTCATATGACTGTAATGTACGCAAATGCGTTGTATCAAAGAGGATTTGTAAAAGAAGGATTTCGTGCGCTGCAGACGCTGGCGGATACGGCGATGGACTTTGCGGTAAGTAAAATCTATCCGGGCATTCCGGAATATTTTAACCGGGACGGAAGAGGGATGTACCATTACCTGACAGGCGCAGCGAGCTGGTATATGCTTACAATGGTAACGGAAGTGTTTGGGGTGCGTGGAGAGATTGGCGATCTTCTCATACAGCCGAAGCTGTTAAGCGGGCAGTTTGATGAACAAGGCTGTGCAGGTATTGCGCTGACATTTGCAGGCCAATGCTTTGAGATAACGTTTGATAATCCGCACAGGCTGTCCTATGGGGAATATGAGGTACACGACGCTGTCTGCGATGGCACAGGCCTGGCTGTAAACGGTGCGTCTGCGGTTATGGAAAGAAGCCGGATCCAACAACTCCAGGACGGCGTACATAAGATCCGGGTTACGTTGGGAAGGCGCCAGTCAAGCGGCGGCACACAATAATATGTTTCACCAGGAAGTACGGTAAAATTTGTCACGGTATTTTTTGGGAGTCAAACCGACCGATTTTTTAAAAGTCTGGATAAAATGGCTTTGTGAGGAAAAAGCCAGATAATTTGCAATTTCGATCAGACTGTAATCGGAATATTTCAAAAGATGCTGGGCTTTTTCGATCTTTTTTTCGCTGATATAGGTGCTGATTGCCACACCAAGCTCTTGTTTAAACAGCCGTGATAAATAACTGGTGGACAGGCCTGTATAATCTGCAAGCTCTTCGATGGTAAGGCGGCTGTTCAGGTGGCTGTAAATATAGTCCATACAGCGGATAACGGGTTTTGAAATCACACTTTCTTTTTTCAAGAGCAGCATTTTGCCTGTATAATCCAAAACCATGCTGTCATGCAGCTTGCAGATGGCCGGGATGGATGTACAGGCATCCATTTTTAATATATAGAAATCACTCAGGCGGTACGCCTGTTCCAATTCCATACCAGCCTCCACGCAGTGGCGGACAATCATCGCGACCGTTACGACAAAATGATATCTCATGTTAGTAAGCGGGTCAGGAGAAAGTACACCCATGCCATTCGGGCTTGCAAACGTATTCTGGAGGCAGTTTTCCTGCACAAAATTAATATCGCCGGAGCTGACGGCATGGTAAAACGCATATTCTTCTTCTAATGGGCGGTGCGCAAGGCAGTCTTCGGCGGCCAGAAGCTCCTGCTGCTGCCATTCTTTTTGCAGATCCATATTCATTCCTTTCTGAACATTAGAGCGTGTTTGAAAAATCATTCCTGCCATCTGCATTCCCCACTTTGCGTGATATTTGCGCCAAATTCAGGTTACATAGCCTGCTATGCGCCCTTCATTTGGCGCAAATCTCCCACAAATTGTGAAATACATCTGGCAGAAAGCATTTTTCAAACACGCTCTAGTATATGATTATGACATTATATCATGAATTTGATATTTTTGTACATAGTATTGTATATAAATTTGTAAAAAAACGGTAAGCTAGATTAAAAAATAGGAGGATTTTAAAATGAAAAGACAATTTTTGCAAGTTATCACACCTGTCTTAACGGCTGCCATAGCAGCCTCGTTTATGACAGTAACGGCAAATGCCGCAAAATCCGGTATTTCACAGACAAAATGTATTTTGTCCAAAGGGGATCAGGTGGATTTGGATATCGGCGGGGAAAATGAGCGGTCAGGTAGTTATACTGTAAGCAACGAGCAGATAGCTTCTGTGAAAAATAACGGCATGGTGACGGCGAAAAAAACAGGAAAGACGACGGTCACATGGACAAAAGGCGCTGCGAAATATTCATGTGCCATCCAGGTAGTAAAAGCACCGAAAATAAGTAAAACAGAACTGGTATTAAAGGAAGGGCAGACCAAAGAGCTTTCTGTGGAAAAAAACGGAAACAAAAAGCTTTCTGTGGTATGGAGCTCTTCGGATTCGGACATTGTTACAGTAAAGGGCGGTAAAGTGACCGCGGTATCGGCTGGAACAGCAAAAATTAAGGTAAAGATCAAAGGCGTGGCAAAAACATGGACGAAGGAGGTAAATGTGACGGTTAAAAGCAATGGAGGAAGCAATATCTATGACGGATACCATCTGGTCTGGCAGGAAACGTTTGACGGGGATTCCCTGCAAATGGAAGACTGGAATATTGAAACGCATGAGCCGGGATGGGTGAACAACGAGCTGCAGGAGTATACGGATTCGTCTGAAAATATTTATGTCAAAGATGGCAAGCTTGTAATCAAACCGATTGAAACAAAAGGAGCGGACGGAACAGTGTCTTATACGTCCGGCAGGGTCAATACGCAGAATAAGCATAATTTTAAATACGGGCTGTTTGAAGCAAAGCTTAAGGTTCCGAAAGGGCAGGGATTTCTGCCGGCATTCTGGATGATGCCTGCAAATGAAAATCTTTATGGGCAATGGCCAAGATGCGGAGAGATTGATATTATGGAAGTACTTGGAAGCCAGACGGATACTTCTTATGGAACGCTTCATTTTGGCAATCCGCACAGCGAAAGCCAGGGGAAATATACACTGGATTCTGGCAGCTTTGCGGATGAATATCATACGTTTGGCATGGAATGGGAGCCAGGCAGAATTCGCTGGTATGTAGACGGGAATTTGATTCATACGGAAAATGACTGGTATTCGGCAACCGAGGGACAGGGAGAGGTTACATATCCGGCACCGTTTGACCAGCCGTTTTATATTATTTTGAACCTTGCTGTAGGCGGCAACTGGCCGGGAAATCCAGATGCATCTACCAATGTGGAAGACGCACGGTTTTTAATTGACGAAGTAAAGGTATATCAAAAAGACAGTTATGATGAAAATGTGGAAAAGCCAGTAAAAACCGTTGTGCTGCGTGAACCTGGAGCAGACGGCAATTATGTAAATAACGGGGATTTTTCGGTATCGGAAAGTCTGTCAGACGAACAGGACTGGAGCTTTTTAAACGCAATGGAAGGCGAGGCATCCGCTTCGGTCAAAGATCACGAGATTTTGATTCAAACGGCAAAAGAGGGTACGGTGGATTACAGCGTACAGTTGGTGCAGGCTGGCCTTCCGATGAAAAAAGGCGGTACTTACCGTCTCAGCTTTGACGCTTATGCGGCTGAAAACAGAACGATGAAAACAGGTGTTTCCGCGCCGGATCGTGGCTACAAACGGTATTTGGAAGATACGCCTGTAGAGCTGACAACACAAAAGAAGACATATACTTATGAATTTACGATGACAGACGCAGACGATGCCAACGGGCGGCTGGAGTTTAATATGGGGGCTGCAGGTTCGGCAGCGGATATCCATATTTCGAACGTATCGATTGTAAAAACTGGGCAGACAGATTTGGATAAGGCGGAAAAAACCGTACGCGCGGATGGAAATTATGTGTACAACGCAGGTTTTCAGGAAGGAAAAGACCGTCTGGGGTATTGGGAAATTAACAGCAATGAGGGAACAACAGCGGCGGTTACGAATGAGGACAATATACGCAGGCTGAAAGTGACGGCTGCTGCCGGTACATCTAAGGAAAATCCGGTTACAATTGTTCAAAACGGCCTGCCGCTGACAGAAGGAGATTATGCAATGCGTTTTCTTGCCGAGGGCGAAAACGGTACATCACTGAAAGTAAAAGTCGCTGGACAGGAATTTGATGCGGCGCTGACAGGAGGGGAACAGGCATGTCAGTATAAGTTTGCGGTTTCGGCAGGCGGGCTGCAAACACAGGAAAAGGGGATTGTCTTTGAAATTACGCAGCCTGGTACATATTATCTGGATGATGTACGTATCGAAGAAGACAGCCTGATCAAAAACGGAAGTTTCCGTGCAGGATTTTCAGGGTATGAAGTTTATGCATATACCGCGTCAGATGTTTCTTATATAGTGGACAGTTTAAATGAAGATTCTGCGGCGGATTTCAGCATTTCGAATACGGGCGATGCGGCGTGGAAGATACAGCTAAAGCAAAATAATATCGAACTGGAAAAGGGCCAGTGGTACCGGCTTTCCTTAAAGGCAAAATCTGACAGGGACAGGAAGCTGATGTTTGCGATTCAGCGAGACGGCAGCAGTGATGATAATTGGACGCCGTATTCTGGAGAAAAGACGGTTATGCTTACAAGCGAATATCAGACTTATGATATCGTATTTCAGATGGAACATGAAACGGACGTAAAGTCTGTACTGAGCATTTCAATGGGTGCGGTTGACGGAGAACAGATTGATCAAAAGCACCGGATCTGCCTGGATGAGATTTTACTGGAAAAGACAGAAAAGCCTGTATCATAAAAAAACAATTAGGGAGAATGGACATGAGATTTGGATATTTTGATAATGAGAGACGTGAGTATGTGATAGACCGGCCGGATACGCCAGCGCCGTGGGCGAACTATCTTGGATCGCCGGAATACGGCGCGTTGATCTCAAATCAGGCCGGCGGGTACAGCTTTGCAAAATCAGGAGCAAACGGTCGGATACTCAGATATATTTTTAACCAGTTTGATCAGCCTGGGCGATATATTTACATCCGGGATAACGATACAAAGGATTACTGGTCGGCCTCCTGGCAGCCGGTAGGCAAGGACTTAAAAGAGTATAAAAGTGAATGCCGTCATGGTACCGGCTATACGAAAATGACTGCCGAATACGGCGGTGTGCGTTCCGAGGTATCGTATTATGTTCCGCTGCATCAGGAGTATGAGGTATGGGCGGTTAAAATTACGAACTGCTCCGCAGCCGCAAAGGATCTGAATGTAACAGGATATGCGGAATTTACAAATAACAGCAATTATGAGCAGGATCAGGTGAATCTGCAGTACTCACAGTTTATTACAAGGTCGCAGTTCCGTGAAAACCGCATCTGCCAGAAAGTGCATGGCAATTTGGACGGGGTGGAAAAAGGCAAAGATGTGGATGACAAAATTATGACGGAGCGGTTTTTCGGTCTGGCAGGTGAAAAGGTATCTTCCTACTGCGGGGATAAGGAAAAATTTCTCGGACGCTACCATGGGTACGGTAATCCGCAAGGCGTTGCAGACGGTGTTTTATGCGGGGAGACAGGCTATAATGAAAATAGCTGCGGGGCACTTGCGGCGCATTTGCAGCTTGCACCGGGAGAGTCAAAAGAGCTTGCGTTTATCGTTGGCATGAAGAGTGACGCACAGGCGCAGGAGATTATGGCACGTTATGCGCAGCCGTCGCAGATCTGTGAAAAGGAGCGGCTGGAACTGGCGTCCTACTGGCATGAAAAGCTTTCCCGTTTTCAGGTAAAAACACCAAGCCCGGAATTTGATACAATGATAAATACATGGAATGCGTATAATTGTTTTATGACCTTTATCTGGTCGCGTGCGGCATCCTTTTTTTACTGTGGGCTGCGAAACGGATACGGGTATCGGGATACGGTGCAGGATATCCAGGGGATTATCCATCTGGCACCGGAGATGGCTGTGGAAAAGATACGGTTTATGCTTTCTGCGCAGGTACATCATGGTGGAGGGCTGCCGCTCGTAAAATTTACGCATCGGCCGGGATACGAGGATACGCCGGAAGACGCTTCTTATGTAAAAGAAACCGGGCATCCGGCGTACCGCGCGGATGACGCGCTGTGGCTGTTTCCGACAATTTACAAATATATAACGGAAACCGGGCGGCTGGATTTTATGGATGAAGTCATTCCGTATGCAGATAAAGACGAAGATACGGTTTATGGGCATTTAAAGCAGGCTGTGGATTTTTCTATGAACCATTTGGGCAGACACGGGATGCCGGCAGGACTGTATGCCGACTGGAACGACTGCCTGCGGCTTGGAAAAGACGGTGAATCTACCTTTGTTGCGTTCCAACTGTATTATGCTATGACGATTTTAAGAAAATTTGCGCGGCAGCGTAACGATACGGATTACATTGCGTATCTGGACGGTGTACAGGAAAAGCTTGGCGCTGCCATTCAGAGCCAATGCTGGGATCAGGACCGGTTTGTGCGTGGATTTACCGAACAGGGAGAGGTTATCGGAAAAAGGACAGATCCAGAAGCAAATCTGTGGCTGAATCCGCAGAGCTGGGGCGTAATCAGCGGTCTGGCGGACAGTAAGCAGTCAGAGCTGGCACTGGACGCGGTATATGAAAAGCTGAATACACAGTACGGGGCAATGCTGATGACACCGCCTTATCATATGCACGCTTTTGACGGGGCGCTGGCGGTTATTTATAATGCGGGGACAAAAGAAAATGCCGGTATATTTTCACAGTCCCAGGGCTGGCTGATTCTTGCGGAAGCATATTGCGGACATGGTGATCGCGCGTTTCAGTATTTTATGGAAAATGCGCCGTCGGCACAAAATGACAAGGCCGAAATCAGAAAGCTGGAGCCGTATTGTTACGGGCAGTTTACAGAAGGGGCGGACAGTCCGCATTTTGGGCGCTCTCATGTGCACTGGCTGACAGGCACAGCGTCTACCGTTATGACAGGATGTGTAGAGGGCATTTTGGGGATGCGCCCGGATTTTAACGGGCTGAAAATAGAACCTGCGATTCCTTCGGATTGGGAAAGCTTTGAAATCGAAAAAGACTTCAGGGGAAAGCATCTGCATATTGTCGTCCGCAATCGTGCACACCAGCAGTCTGGATGCAAAAAGCTGACGGTTAACGGGGCTGCGCTGGAAGGCAATTATGTACCGGAAACGTTGATGAAGGAGCATACGGAGATTATTTTAGATCTTTCTTAAATAAAAGTCTGGATTGGTTTTACAAGCCGGTTCGGAATAGGTCATGATTTTGACATTTTTATATTTCTTTTAGTATATTTCAGGGAACGCATTCTGTTATGATACAGTTACAAGGCAGAGATGCTTATATAAAAGATAAAGGAGGAATCAGAAATGAAGAAGAAAGTGGTTAGTATCTTATTGGCGGCAGCCGTATTAGCAGGCACGGCGGCTTGTGGCAACCAGTCGGGTTCCAAAACAGATGGGAATGCAGGCGGGCAAACGGACGAACAAACAGGCGATGATGGAAATATAACAGATGCCGGCTCAGATGTTTCTTTGGATGGTGACGAAGGAAAAGTGATCAATATCTACAGTTGGAATAATGAGTTTAGCCAGCGTCTGCAGGCAGTTTATCCAGAAGTAAAGGAAACATCTGCCGACGGTACGGTTACATATTTGAAAGACGGAACGGAAATTCACTGGGTTATCAATCCGAACCAGGACGGCGTTTACCAGCAGAAACTGGACGAGGCGTTGCTGAATCAGGCGGATGCGGCGGCAGACGATAAAGTAGATATCTTTTTGTCAGAAACCGACTATGTATTTAAATATACGGATGTGGATGCAGATGTTGCAATGCCTTTGACCGACCTTGGCATTGACCCGCAGAAAGACCTGGCAGACCAGTATGAGTTTACGAAAGTAACGGCTTCGGATGTAAACGGTGTACAAAGAGGGTCTACCTGGCAGTGCTGTCCGGGCCTGCTTGTATACCGGCGCGACATTGCAAAGGATGTGTTCGGAACCGATGACCCTGAAGAGATCGGCGCGAAAGTAAAAGATTGGGATACGATGAAAGCAACGGCGGCGGAGCTGAAGGAAAAAGGCTATTATACATTTTCTTCCTATGCAGATACGTTCCGCCTGTACGGGAACAGTATTTCGCAGCCTTGGATGGGCGCGGGCGAAACAGTGCTTAAGGTAGATCAAAAGATTATGGACTGGGTGAGCGATTCTAAGGAATGGCTGGATGCAGGCTATCTGAATAAGACGGTAAAAGGCCAGTGGAACGATGACTGGAATAAAGCGATGTCATCCGAATCCAAGGTATTTGCATTCCTGTTCCCGGCATGGGGCATTGATTTTACATTAAAGCCAAACTGGGACGGTGAAGAAGGTGCATGGGCGGTTACCAATCCTCCGCAGGAATACAACTGGGGCGGCTCGTACATTCATGCCTGCACTGGTACGGATAATCCGAAATATGTAAAGGATATTATATTGGCAATGACGGCTGACGCGGATAATTTGGCTAAAATTACCCAGGATTATGGTGAGTTTACGAATGCACGCAGCAGTATGCAGGAAGCGGCACAAAACGATGAGCTGTATCCATCCGAATTCCTGGGCGGGCAGAATGCGTACAAATATTTTGCCCCAGTGGCCGAACATATTGAAATGGCTCCGTTATCTGCGTACGACCAGGGTTGTGTGGAGCTGATACAAAATTCGTTCAGTGATTATTTCCAGGGACAGGTTGACTTTGATAAAGCAAAATCTAACTTTGAGACAGCAATTAGAGAACGTTATCCGGAAATTACAGAAATTCAGTGGCCGTAAATAAGCGGCGGGCAGGGCTGGTTACAGGCGGGATATCATAAAGGTTCCCGCCGTATGCCCTGCCGCTTTTAAAAACAGAGAGAGGAGTGTCAGCTTATGAAACAGAAACAAAAAAGCATCAGCTATGCAAAATGGGGATACTTATTTATTTTGCCGTTTTTTGTCAGCTTTTTCATTTTTTCTTTAATTCCGCTGGTAGATACGGTACGGTATAGCTTTTTTGAATATTACCGGTCAGGAATTAAGGAGATCGGGCCGAATTTTGTTGGTATGGAAAATTATATCAGCCTGTTAAAGTCGGATATGCTAAAATATGCGGCGAATACAATGATCTTGTGGATCGTCGGATTTATTCCTCAGATCGTAATCGCACTTCTGCTGGCTTCCTGGTTTGTAGACGCCCGCTTGAAAATCCGCGGCACGCAGTTTTTCAAGGTGGTTATCTATCTGCCGAACCTGATCATGGCTTCCGCGTTTGCCATGCTGTTCTTTACCATGTTCTCTACGAATGGCCCGATCAATTCCATTTTGATGTCCATAGGACTGATCCACCAGCCGATAGATTTTCTTGGTACGGTATATGGCACCCGCTCGCTGGTCGGATTGATGAACTTTCTTATGTGGTTTGGAAATACGACCATTATGCTGATGGCGGCGATCATGGGGATCAGCCCAGATATTTTTGAGGCATCCGAGCTGGACGGCTGCAACAGCGTGCAGAGGTTTTTCCGTATTACGCTGCCGCTGATTCGCCCAATCCTTGCATATACGCTGATCACTTCTATTATTGGCGGACTGCAGATGTTTGATGTGCCGCAGATTTTGACAAACGGGCAGGGGTCGCCAGACCGTACTTCCATGACGCTGATCATGTTCTTAAACAGCCATTTAAAGAGCAAAAATTATGGTATGGCGGGCGCGCTCTCCGTATATTTGTTTATTGTCAGCGGTATCCTGTGCTTTATTGTGTATCGGATGACTAATAATGATGATCCAGACGGTTCAAAAGCAGCAGCGAAAAAAGCAAGAAAAAAGGCAAGACGGTAGAAAGGAGATAGCTTATGAAATCAAATGAATCCAATCGCTTACGTACTGTTTTTGCGCATATTGTACTGGTTATTTTGTCGTTTATGTGCCTGTTCTTTTTCTACATTTTGTTTGTGAACGCGACACGTTCCCATGCAGAACTGCAAAAAGGGTTTTCCGCCCTGCCTGGCACGCATTTACTGGAAAACCTGAAAAATGTTGCCAATGACGGCACGTTCCCAATGTTTCGGGGTATTTTGAACAGCCTGATTGTTTCAGGAAGTTCGGCAGCTATCTGCACATATTTTTCCGCATTAACAGCATATGGGCTGTATGCGTATGATTTTAAAGGAAAAAAGGCGGCGTTTACATTTATTATGGCAATTCTTGTAATGCCGACACAAGTAACCGCTATGGGGTTTTTACGCCTGGTTACCAATATGGGGATGTATGATTCCCTGCTGCCGCTGATTATTCCGTCTATTGCATCGCCGGCCGTCTTTTACTTTATGCACAGCTACCTGCAGTCCTCTCTTCCGCTGTCTTTGGTAGAAGCAGCCAGAATCGACGGTTCGGGCGAGTTTAAAACATTTAACAGGATTGTGCTGCCGATTATGAAGCCGGCAATTGCGGTACAGGCCATCTTTTCGTTTGTAGGCTCCTGGAATAACTATTTTGTTCCAGCGTTGGTTATTCAGTCGAAAGATAAAATGACAGTACCGATTTTGATCGCGACATTGCGCGGCGCAGATTATATGAATTTTGACATGGCGAAAATTTATATGATGATTACGGTGGCGATTGTGCCGATTATCCTTGTATATCTTGTATTGTCGAAATATATTATTGCCGGTGTAACGCTAGGCGGAGTAAAAGAATAGGATTTGTTCGGACTGCCGGCTATATGCTGGCAGTTCATTATTGTGCACAGGTCAGGAAATATATAGAATCATTGTACAAAAAGGAGATTATAAAGGAGATTATAATGGGGAATGAAAGAAAACTTCACAGCGGTACAAAGGATCCGCAGCCTTCTGCCAGAGAACTCGCACATGGCAGGCTGGCAAGGGAAATGGCGGCGGAGGGATTTGTACTGCTGAAAAATGACGGGCTGCTGCCGCTGGAAGCTTCCGCTGCGGTGGCGTTGTTTGGAAGCGGTGCGGCGTATACGGTCAAGGGCGGTATCGGCTCTGGAGATGTTAACAGCCGGGTAAACAGATCTGTTTACAGTGGTTTGAAAGAAGCACAGATAACGATTGTAAACGAAGGCTGGCTAAAGGATTACAAGCAGTGTTATGAAAACGCAAGATCTGAGTGGAAAGAGAAAGTGCTTGAAGATGCGGGGAAGGTGGAAAATCCGTTTGATGCTTATGCAACGAATCCGTTTTCCATGCCGCATGGAAGAAAGATTGCGGAGGATGACCTGCAAGGAGCTTCGGCGGCGATTTATGTGCTTAGCCGTATTGCGGGTGAAGGAAAGGACCGCCGAAGGGTACAGGGAGATTATTTTTTAAGCAAAGAGGAAGAACGCGACCTTCTTTATTTAAATGAGCGGCAAATGCCGACCGTTTTGGTTTTAAATACAGGCGCGCCGGTAGAGTTAACGGATATATTAGAGAATGCACCGTTTATCCGTGCGGTTTTGTATTTGTCCCTGCCCGGGCAGGAGGGTGGATGTGCCGCTGCGGATGTGCTGTTTGGCAAGTCTTTACCAGGAGGCAGATTAACTTCAACCTGGGCAAAGCGGTATGAAGATTATCCATCGGCTGAAGCGTTTGGTTATCTAAACGGAGATTTGGAAAAAGAACAATATAAGGAAGGCATTTTTGTTGGCTATCGTTATTTTGACAGTTTTGGTATACAGCCGCTGTTTCCGTTCGGATATGGCCTTTCTTATACAGAATTTTCCATTGTATGTGAAGAGGTACAGACGGTGGAAAACGGGATAAATTTGGCTGTACTTGTAAAAAATACCGGAACAGTGTATTCCGGCAGAGAGGTTGTGCAGGTATACGTGTCTTTGCCGCAGACAGGCGAGATAAAAGAGTATCAAAGGCTGGCCGGTTTTGCAAAGACACGGCATCTGGCGCCGCAGGAAACGCAGCGGCTGTCCATAACCGTTGAACAAAGGCAGATGGCCGTTTTTTCACAAAAAGACCACGCATGGATCATAGAGGCAGGGACATACGGCATTTGGACAGGCAGACACAGTGGTTGCCTAAAGCTTGCGGCCGTACTGCATATTTCCGAAACAACAGTTTTGGAACGGACGCAAGTGCTTTGGCAGGAAGAAGTGGATTTTGAGCAGTTGCGGACAGATGCAGCAGACAAAAAGAGGTCTGCGGGGCGTTTGGAACAGGCGGCGGAGAATGTGCCAATACTTTTTTTTGTGCCAAAGGAAGAACACGTTCCGGCGCGTACAGAGGCAAAAGCCTGCCCACTGGCACAGCTTGCGCAGGAGCTGCCGGTGGAACAGCTTATACCATTGCTGTATGGAAACATTACGCAGGGTGCAAGTACACTTGGCTCTTCTGGAGTGCGAGTGCCTGGCTCCGCCGGAGAGACAACGGAAGCTTTGGAGGAAGCATATGGCGTCCGGTCGCTCATTATGGCGGACGGGCCGGCCGGCCTGCGCCTGCGTCAGAGCTATGAGGTGGATACAAAATCAGATACGGTATACGGTGCGGGCGTCCTAAGCTCGCTGGAGAACGGTTTTCTGGAGCCAATGGAGCACCATAATGACGCGGATACGTACTATCAATATTGCACGGCATTTCCGGTTGGGACAGCGCTGGCGCAGACATGGGATACAGAGCTCATGGAAACCTTCGGCAGAGCAGTGGCAGTCGAGATGGAGGAGTTTCATGTAGATTTGTGGCTGGCTCCCGGGATGAATATTCACAGAAATCCACTGTGCGGGCGTAATTTTGAATATTATTCCGAAGACCCGTTCCTTTCTGGTATGATGGCTGCCGCAGTTACCAGGGGCGTGCAGGCAACCGGACGCAGCGGCGTTACGGTAAAGCATTTTGCGTGCAACAACCAGGAGGATAACCGCATGGGTGTAGATGTGTGTATTTCCGAGCGTGCGTTTCGCGAGATTTACCTGCGCGGATTTGAGCTTGCGATTAAAAAAAGCGCACCCGCAGCAGTTATGACATCTTACAACCTGATCAACGGCATCCATGCCGCGAACAGCAGTTGGCTTTGTACGGTTATTGCGCGTAAGGAGTGGGGGTTCGGAGGTGTTATCATGTCCGACTGGAATACGACGGTACCGCAGGACGCAAGTGTGGCATGGAAATGCGCGGCGGCAGGAAATGATATAATTATGCCGGGGAATGAAGCGGACGCGCAGGATATACGCCAGGCGTACGCAAGAGGCGTGCTGACAGAGGAATCCATACGAAGCTGTGCCGGACGGGTGATGGCACTCGTTGAAAAATGTATGACAGGAAAGGTGTGAACAGTAAATGTCTGGACATGATGCCTAGAGCGTGTTTGAAAAATCATTCCCGTGATCTGCACTCCCCACTTTGCGGAGAATTTATCCCAAATTTAGTCAACATAGCCCGCTATGCGCCCTTCATTTGGTGCAAATCTCCCACAAAATGTGAAATACATCTGGCAGAAAGCATTTTTCAAACACGCTCTAGCACCCAGATGGGCGCTGCTTGGAGCTTTGTAAAATGTAAATAGAATTGATAAAAAAGGAGCTGCACAACATCCACACGGGTGTTGTGCAGCTCCTTTTCTACTAAATACTACAGCGAACTTTTTGATAACAGTGTTATTCGATGCGCTTGGCCTGCAATAACCTATAACAGCCGGGCAGGCAGCAAAATGGTCGGAAATATGCGTCTGGATGCATAAAAATTGTTTAAATAAACTGCATAAAAAGAGTAGAATCGGGCACTATAACTACAATGTGTTGGAAAAAGTTTTAAATTTATTGGATTTTTTGTGAAAATTGATAGCTTCAGTTCCTAATGTAGTGGCAAAAGTGTATTTGTTTTTATTTTATATTTTTTTTATAATTGGGTCAGAAGGTTTTCAGAAACACCCTTGCCGGCAAGGGATAAGGCTACATCGTAATTATTACACAGGAGGAAAAGCTATGAATTCCAAATTTCAAGACACATTAATGAAGTACATGATGCCGATCGCGAATAAAGTGGAACAGCAAAAGCATTTGCAGGCGATTAAAGACGGAATGATCTCGGTTGTTCCGATTATTATTGTCGGTTCGATCAGTTTGCTGCCGTTAGCCATTGCGAACTTGCTCGGAAGCGGGCCGGTATATGATTTCCTGAATGCGCATATGTCTGTCTTTACCTATGCGGGGATGTTTACGACAGATATGCTGTCCATTTATGCGGCGATGTTTATTGCAATAGCGCTTGCAAAGCGGTATGATGTTTGTAATAACCTGACAGGTGCGACAGCGATTATGGTGCATTTGATTTTAAGCGGTCTGTCGATCGAAGGCGGTATGGACATTTCTTATCTTGGGGCTTCTGGATTATTTACGTGTATTGTGTCTGCGATACTCAGCGTAGAAGTGACCAGGATACTGACAAAGAAAAAGATTATTATCAGGCTGCCTGACAGTGTGCCGTCGATGGTAGGGGAGAGCTTTGCTTCATTGATTCCGTTGATTGTAAACGCGCTGCTGGCAGTGATTATTGCGAATCTGTCGCTGTCGTTTGCAGGGAAGGTATTTCCGGCATTTATTATGGGGATACTGGCTCCGGCGATCAGTACGATGGATACGCTTCCGGCATTGCTGATTGTAATATTCCTGACACAGTTTTTATGGTTTTTCGGGCTGCACGGGCCGTCTATTACTTCTGCGGTGTGGGCATCGTTTGCGATTGCTTATGAAGCGGAAAACATGGCAAATTATGCGGCTGGACAGCCGGTAGAGCATATTTTTACGTTTGGTTTGTTTTATGCGGTTTTGCAGGTGACTGGTTCCGGCTTGACGATTGGCCTTGTGCTTATGATGATGCGGTCAAAGGCACAGTCCTTGAAGTCCATCGGAACGGTCGGCTTTGTACCGACGTTGTTTGGTATTAACGAGCCGATTATATTTGGGGCGCCGATTATCCTGAATCCGTTTTTGTTTATCCCGTTCGTGTTTGGACCGCTAGTGATTACCGTAATTACATATCTGGCGATGACGGGCGGAATTGTAGGAAAGCCGATCGCAAGTCCGCCTGGATTCCTGCCGCCGGGAGTCGGAGCGTTTATTATGACACTGGATTGGAAGTGCGTGGGACTTGTATTTGTAAATTTGATTATTATGACAATATTTTACTATCCATTCTTTAAGATGATGGAAGCTGATGAGTTGAAGAAAGAGCAGGGCGAAGCAGCTTAAGGGTTGATAGGAGAGAAGGATGTTTACGAGGAGACAGTCTAAGCTTTTGGAAATATTGCTGAATAATGTACAGGGGATTACAGGTACGAAGTTAGCGGAATATCTGGAAGTGTCTTCTCGTACGATTCGCAGTGAGATCGGAGAGATCAACCGTGCCTGGAAGGACGGAAGCATTATCAAATCGTCCAGAAAGCAAGGCTATTATATAGAAGAAACAGATTTAAGCGCGGTAAGGAGCTATTTCCTTTCGGAGGGACAGGAAAAGAGGGAGGAAGAGGTAAAAGACCGTGGCTGGATGATTTTGGGCATGGTGCTAAAGGCAGGACGTGCAGATATTTTTGATGTGGAAAACGAGCTTGCTCTGTCGCAGCCGGCGGTGCATAAGGAGGTCAGCCGTTTTCAGAAAAAGCTGCTGTCAGAGTACCAGTGTGAGCTGCTGCGGATGAGCGGAGAATGGATCTGGATTGAAAATGATGAGGCAAAAATCCGCCAGACGCTGTTTCGGATTATTAAAAATGAAACGCAGGAGCGGACAAGGCATTATGCATGGTTTTTAAAAACGTTTCTGCAAGAGGATTTTGACCAAAAGGAATATGACTGGATGGTAAAGCTGGTTAAGGAATATTTTGACAGCAAATGTATTCAGGTATCGGACGACAATTTGTACATGATTGTCAGTGCGGTGTACATTACGATGATTCGCGGCTTTCAAAATCACAAGGTAGCTGCATCAGAAGAAGCAGAGCCAGCCAAAGAGGAGGTGCAGCAGTTTTTCGCTTTTTTAAAGGAACAGGGCTTTGATTTTGACGAGGGAGACAGGCAGGTGCTCGAAGGGCTGCTGCACGGGTTCAGACTGACGGCTAAGATAGCGGCAGAAAGTGAGATTGACAGCCTGAGTATTCTTATTTTAGAGGATTTTTGCCATGACGTGATGGAAAAGTATCATTTTGACTTATGGCAGTCGCAGAGCTTTTATGAGAATATCCTGAACCATATCGAATATATGATGCGCAGGATGGAAACTGGGTATGAGGCAAAAAATCCGATTTTAAATGAGATTAAGAAGCAGTATCCGTACGCTTATGAGATCTCTATGCTGATGGTGCCGATTGTATTTCGGTATAAAAACTGCTATATCCAGGATGACGAGATTTCCTTTATTGCTATTTTTGTTGAGCATTTCTTGGAAAATGTCAACAAGAAGCTGGAGGCAGTACTGATCAGCTCGGCAAGGTTCAGCGTAAACAGCATTGTCAGCAAATGGATTGGCCTGAACTTTCAAAACCAGATCGAAATAGTGGATATTATGCCAAAACACAGCTTGGAGCAGTATCTGGAAACGCATTCGGTCGACCTTGTGATTTCGATTATGGATACGTTTGTCCATCCTACGATCGCTACGTTTCGGGTGGACGGGATCCCGAACCAGTATACGCTGGCGGCTATGAATGCACTGGTATATAAAATACGCGTGAATTATCGGTTTCGTGAGATTATAAAAGAACATTTCAATAAAACAACGATTCGGATCTACCGGGAAAAGGTAGAATTTGTACAGTTAATCGAGGAGCTTTCACAGGCTCTGAAAGCAGAGGACTGTATTTATGACGTAAAGGAGTTTGTAAACGATGTGCTCCAGCGGGAAGTCAATTACCCGACGTATATCGGGGACTGGTTTATGATCCCGCATCCGCTTATGACGTTTGCAAAAAAGACGGCGATTGGTGTCGGTATCTTAAAAAAACCGGCACGGATACACAGTAAGGAGATACAGGTAGTCTTTTTGCTGGCGATGGAGCATAAACAGAACGAACAGATCGGCGTACTTTTTGAATTTTTCCGTCATATGGCGCAGAACCGTTCTGCAATCGGCAGGCTGGCGGCGGTGGAGACGGAGGAGGAGTTTGTGGAAGTACTGATACGGATCTCAAATTCGCTGGAGAGCTGAATGGAGAACTGAGCACAGAAGAATATATAAAATAGGAAGGAAACGATTTATTATGAAAAAGTTTTCAATCGTAATTGCAGGAGGCGGCAGCACATATACACCGGAAATTATTTTAATGCTGCTGGACAATTTGGACAGGCTGCCGCTGCGGTCGGTCAAGCTGTATGATAATGACGGGGAACGCCAAAGTAAAGTGGCGAAAGCATGTGAGATATTAATTAAAGAAAAAGACCCGTCGATTGCATATCTTGCTACGACAGACCCTAAGGAGGCGTATACGGATGTGGATTTCTGCCTGGCGCATATTCGTGTCGGAAAGCTGGCTATGCGCGAGCTGGATGAGAAAATACCGTTAAAATATGGCGTTGTGGGCCAGGAGACATGCGGGCCGGGCGGTATCGCGTATGGAATGCGTTCGATTGCAGGCGTGCTGGAAAATATTGACTATATGGAACAATATTCACCGGACTGCTGGATGCTCAACTATTCCAACCCTGCGGCGATTGTGGCGGAAGCGTGCAGAAGGCTTCGCCCGCATTCGCGTGTGATTAATATTTGTGATATGCCAATCGGCATGGAGCAGAGTTTTGCCAAAATACTTGGTTTTCAGGACAGAAAAGAAATGGATGTCCGCTATTTCGGGCTGAACCATTTTGGATGGTGGACTTCGATCAAGGATGCGGACGGCAGGGAATATATCGGGGATCTGATCAAGCACCAGCTTACATACGGCAACTGCCCGAAGGACGCGACAGACAAGGATTATACCGACGAAAGCTGGCATGATACGGCAAAGAAGGTAAAAGACCTCGTGGCAGTAGACCCGACGATGTCGCCAAGCTCTTATTTGCAGTATTACCTGTACCCGGACGATATGGTGGCACATTCAGACCCGAATTATACGAGGGCAAACCAGGTAATTGATGGCAGGGAAAAACGGGTATTCGGTGAGTGCGCAAAAATCGAGGAAGCGGGGACCGCAAAGGATACCAAGCTGGAAATCGGCATTCATGCGCTGTTTATCGTAGATCTTGCCACGGCGCTTGCATTTAATACGAAGGAGAGGATGCTTTTGATCGTAGAAAATAAAGGGGCGATCGAAAACTTCCCGTCGGATGCGATGGTTGAGATCCCTTGCATTGTCGGAAAAGACGGCTATGAACCGCTTAGCATCGGCAAAATACCGACGTTCCAAAAAGGACTAATGGAACAGCAGGTAGCGGTCGAGAAGCTGACGGTAGATGCATGGATGGAAGGAAGCTATCAAAAACTCTGGCAGGCACTGACGCTGTCAAAGACAGTGCCAAACGCCAGGATTGCGAAGTTGATTCTGGATGACCTGATCGAAGCGAACCAAGGTTACTGGCCGGAATTAAAATAAAAAACGAATCTTATGTAAAAAAGAAAGGAGCCTCTTATGAATATCTTATTATGTTGCAACGCAGGAATGTCTAGTTCTATTTTGGTGAAAAAGATTAAAGAAGCAGCGCAAAAGCGCGGGATGGATGTCAATATTACAGCAGTGCCAAGCGCTGCGATCCGTGATGAAGTCGGCAAGTGGGATGTATGCCTCGTTGGTCCGCAGCTCGTGTATGCGGTAGCAAACATTAAGTCCCAGCTAAATATTCCGGTAGCAAGCGTAGAGCCAAGAATATACGCGATGGCGGATGGAGACAAGGCACTTGATTTTGCTATGGGCTTGATGGAAGGATAAAATCAGATGGTTAATATTGAGAAAATATCAGAGACTGCGATGCAGGTTATTACTTATTCAGGTATGGCAAAATCCTGCTACATGGAAGCCCTGACGCTGGCAAAACAGGGAAAGATGCACGAATCAGACGAGAAGATGGAGGAAGGCAGCAGCCATTTTGTAGAAGCGCATCATGGACATATGGATGTGCTCCAGGAAGAGATGAGCACGGAAGAACCGCAGATCAGCCTGCTTATGACACATGCAGAAGACCAGCTTATGGGCGCGGAGATGTTAAGGACAGTAATTACAGAGCTGATAGAGCTTTACAAACAGAAATAGAATAGAAATAAAAGTGTTAAAAGGAGACAAAAGAATGGGAAGTTATAATATATGGGCAGCATCAGAGACGTTAAATGGGTTTGCGGCAGATGAGATCATTTCCTGCCTGCAAAAATCGATCCGCAGGGCGATGGTGGAAGAAGCCTGCCAGTACGCATACGAGCTGTATGTGTCAGGCCCTGTATTTCTGGAAAAAATGTGGAGAAGGCTGCTCACGATTTCGGTAGAAGATGTAGGGTTTGGCAACCTGAACGCAGCAGTGCAGGTTAATACGATGAATGAGATGCGGAAAAATTTTCCGTATGACGACGGTGACCAGCCGATGTATTTTATCCATGCAATCCGTATCTTGTGCGAGAGCGAAAAGGATCGTTCGAGCGATTATTTGAAAAATATCATTATTAAAGAAGCTGCAATGGGCAAGAAGCCGGAAATCATGGACGTCGCGCTTGATAAGCATACAAAAAGAGGACAGGAGATGGGCAGAGGCTCCAAGCATTTCTTTGAAGAAGGGACAAAAGTGATCCCGCAGATGAAAGTGGACAATGATTACAGAGAACGTTACGGAAAGATTTTGGAAAGCTACAGCCCGGATAAAAATGTGCCGAATGCATTCCAGTATAATACAGGACAGTATTAAAACTGCAAAAACAAATACAAAAGAGTCATGTGCCGATAGGCACATGGCTTTTTTATAGTTTTTCACGGAAAATTTTGGATAGGATAGATTTTTTAGGACAGATTATGTTAGAATAAGAATAAAACTAAAAAATAATTAAGAAGGTGCGTATCATGAATCCGAAAAAAAAATGGAAAGCAAATCGTCTGCTGGCGTGGCTTTGTGCTGTCGCTGTGTTAGTGACTGCCGTGCTGCCGCTTTTGTCAGCAGAGCCGTTTGTGGCATATGCCGCTGGTACCGGGGGCATTAAGGGCAATATTCTGCCCGCAGGCTATGTGACCGAACGTCAGATGAAGCTTGCAAATCCTTGGACAGGAACAAATGAGTCCCCGCTTTACAATGTGATGCGCAAGGCGCAGAGCGGGCAGAAGGTGACGATCGCATTTATTGGAGGGTCGATTACCAAAGGCACGATGTCCCAGGGAACGAGGGATGCCAGCATGAATAAAAAGCTTACATATGTCGATTATTTTACAAACTGGTGGTATAAAAAGTTTCCAAGGGCAGACCTGCGCTTTGTCAATGCGGGAATCAGCGCGACGGATTCTTATCTGGGCGTCCACCGGGTGCAGAAGGATGTGCTGGACAAAAAGCCGGATCTTGTAGTCGTAGAATTTGCGGTAAATGACAAAAAGACGGCGTATCATAAGCAGTCTTATGAAAATCTGATCAGAAAGATTCTGGATTCGCCGTCAAAGCCGGCGGTGATGCTGCTGTTTATGGCAAAGCTCAACGGCTGGAGCTGCCAGTTGCAGCAGTCGCAGATTGGGAAGCATTACAACCTGCCGATGCTCAGCTATGGCAATGTGATGATGGATATGATGAACCAGGGAATCTATACGATGGAAGAGCTGTCCGGTGATGCGATCCACCCGTCGGCGCTTGGCTATGCGGTTGTCGGAGAGATTCTTGTGCGCTATCTGGATTCGATTCAGGAGAAATCGCTGGGGCAGGTGGCATATAAAAAGCCGCCGACTTCGTATGTAACGTCGAAAAAGTATGGCAGTGCAAAAGTACTGACGTGCAAGGATATTAAGATTCAGAAAATGGGAACATTTGAGGAAAGCAGCAAGAGTAATATTTTTAAAAACAACCTGACATCTGCAAGCGGAAACGGCGACCTGACATTTACTGTGACCGGAAAAAACATCGGGCTGGTGTTTGCCCAGCAGATCAACGGCAGGGGCGGGCAGTTTGACGTCTATGTGGACGGCAAAAAAACAGCGACGATCGATGCGGACAATACCGGAGGCAGGCACAGCAAGCCCGGTTCTGTACCGTGTTATTCTTCCAATACGAAAAAGACGCATACGATACGGATTGTGCGCAGCAAAAAGTCGTCGGGACATGCGCTCACAATCTTTGCGGTGCTTGTTTCAAATTAACTCTTCACACGTTGAATTGTGCTGAGAAATGTGTTAGAATGCCAATTACAGAAAGTAATTTCAGTCAGTAGATGAATCGAGGGTTCATATGGCGAAAAATATAATATTAATTGCGGATCAGCGGGAAGAGAACAGAGAGGCATTAAAAAAGATCCTGTACGGCAGGTATGAGCTGCTTGAAGCGTGCCGCACACAAGAGGTGCTGGAGCTTTTGCACCAATACAAGGAAAGGCTTGCCGCAGTGATTATAGACCTGGCTGGAGGGCACAGTCTGGATGGGTATGCCGTATTAAAGCAGTGGCATCAGGATGAAACGCTCTGTGAGATACCGGTCGTCTCCACGGCAGAGCAGGAAAATATGCAAAAAGAAGCCGACAGCATGGAGCTGGGGGCATGGGATCATCTGCGCAGGCCGTATATGGATACAGTCGTGCGCCTGCGGGTCGAACATGTCATAGAGCACTGCGCGCTGCGGATCTTAAAACGAAAAAAGTACAAACAGGAATACGATGATCTGACAGGCATCTACAACAAACGGACATTTTTAAAAAAGACAAAAGAAATGCTGCGTAGCTGCCCACAGGAGACGTTTGCGTTTGTTCATTTTGATATTCATCAGTTTTATCTGGTCAACCAGTTTTACGGAATGGAGGAGGCAGACCGCCTGCTGCGGTATTTTGCGGGCATTTTGATCCATCTGGCACAGGACTTTGAACATTTTACATATGGCAGGTATCAGGCGGATGTGTTTGGCTTTTGTATGCCGTACAAGGACAAAGAAACCGTGATACAGACGATTGAGAGAATACGCAGGGAGCTGAACGAGTATCCGATTAACTATGTGCTCGTTCCGGTCTTTGGGATCTGTATTGCAGACCATACGACCGAGCATATTTTTACGGTCAGTGACCAGGCGAACCTGGCGGCAAAGCAGTGCAAGGGCAATTATATACAAAACTATTATTTTTACGATATTTCACTGAGTGAGCAGATTATAAGGGAACAGACGATTGTCAATACGATGAAAACAGCGCTGGCAAAGGAGCAGTTTGTATTGTATATCCAGCCCAAATATGACCTGCACACGAATACGATTGACGGCGGAGAGGTGCTTGTGCGCTGGACGGTGCCGGGAAAGGGCATTGTGCCGCCGGGAGAGTTTATACCTGTATTTGAACGCAACGGATTTATTATGAAGCTGGACTGCTATATCTGGGAACATGTCTGCCGCCTGATCCGAAAATGGCTGGATGAGGGCAGAAAACCGTTTCCGCTGTCTGTCAATATTTCCAGGGTCAGCCTTTATAATCCAAATCTCGCCGAAGTGATCCACGAGATGGTGAAACGTTATCAAATCGATCCGAAGCTGCTGCAGCTAGAGCTGACCGAGAGCGTCTATGCGAGCAACCCGGATGTGATCCGCAAAACAATGGCAAAACTGCAAAGCTATGGCTTTTGCGTGCTGATGGATGATTTTGGCAGCGGGTATTCTTCATTGAATACGTTAAAAGATATTACGGTAGATATTTTAAAGATAGATATGAAATTTTTAGCAGAGTCAGATGTGCCAGGACGCGGAGAGAACATTCTTGCTTCTGTCGTACGTATGGCAAAATGGCTGAATATGCCTGTGATTGCAGAAGGTGTGGAAAAGGAATCACAGGTTGCTTTTTTGCGAAGTATTGGCTGCGAATTTGTACAGGGGTATTATTTTGCCAAGCCGATGCCGATAGATGAATATGAGCAGCTTGCTTTTTACCCGATGACACTGCAAGAAGCCAGGGGATCTAAAAAAGCACATGGCACAGGAAATGCAAACGCAGACCAGCTCTGGGATGCGTCCTCGCAGATGGAGCTGCTGTTCGGCAATATGCTTCAGGCAGTCGCGATCTACGAATATACGCCGGAAGAAAAGCTGATTGATACGATACGTGTAAACAATGCCTATTATGACCTGTTTGGATATAGTGACTTAAACCAGGTCGGCAATGGAATACAAAATGCAGTCGATAAACCAGGCAGGCATACGGTCATCACTGCGTTTGAACATGTTTCCCGCTCAAAAGACGCGGCGCGGTGCGAGTTTCGCTGTACGAGCGCTAAGGGCGCGGAAAAGTGGATTGAGATGAGCCTGAAATATATCCGTGATGTCGGAAAGCGGAGCGTGATTTTTGCGACGCTGACAGATATTACCGATCAAAAAGAGGTAGAGTACGAGCTTCGCAGGTACCGCAATGCCATGTTATCTGCGGAAAGCAAGGCGGAGACCATATTGGTTGTGGACGATATGAGCATCAACCGCGAGATTTTGAAAAATATGTTTGAGAGCGAGTATCATATTGTGGAAGCGGCAAACGGCAGGGAAGCATTGGACATTTTGCGGCAAAAAGACACGCATGTGGATCTGATCCTGCTGGACGTGCGTATGCCTGTGATGGACGGCAGTGAATTTTTACAGCAGAAAAAACAGGATGCCGCGCTTGCGGACATTCCGGTTGTGATGATTACGGCGGACGATTCCAGGCAGCAGCAGGTGCACGCGCTGTCGATGGGAGTCAATGACTATATCGTAAAGCCGTTTATCCCGGAAGTCGTGATCCGCAGGGTATGCAATGTATTGGAATCACAGAAGCTATCGCATTTGTGGCGTTCACAGCGCCAAGAGGAAAAAAACAGTGGAATGTCTATGAAGGGAATGAAAGAAAATTATGGCACAGGAAAAGAAGTATAAGTTAGGTGATCTTACATTTGACACAGAGCAGGAATATCGGGAGGCAGCAATGGACCTCAAGCGGATTAAGGGTCTGATGGAGAGATACAATGTAGAAGATCCTGAACAGGCGAAAAAAATCCTGCAATCCGTGAAAGCGCATCCAGAAACGTTTCGATCACCTTATGGGCAGAAATTTGTTGTAAAGCTTGAACAAGCAGCAGGAGCAGCGTCCGCACCATCTTCCGCCAGCCGCCCGCTGTTTGCACAGCAGCAAGACAAAGAACAAAAAAAGGAGAAAAAAGAAAAAAAGGAAAAACGCGCAGGCAGCTCCGACAAGGAAAAGTTTCAGATTTTTACCCCGCGCAATTTTGCAATCGGCGTCGTTATCGTAGCATGTGTGATAGTATTCAGCGTATTTGCTCCGCGCCTGTTTTCGTTAAACAACACCGGCGACAGCAACGGGGATATCCGCCGAAATATGGTAGCCGCGTATGCGAACAGCCAGGCAGAGTTAAAAATGCAGTTGTATACCTATTATTATAATGTAGTAGGACAGACAGAGGAAGAGGCACAAAAAGATGCAGAGGAAGGACTGAGCCATTATGTAATGGATCTTTCCGACCGTACGATAAGCAGGCTGACCGATTCTGAGATCTCAGACATCTACGGCAGGCTTGTAGAAGGAGGAGACATCCAAAACAACAGCTTTGTAGAGCCGTCCGAGATTACGGTTTTAAAGGATAAGCTGCTGGCAGCCGGGCTGTCCGGCAATACGGGCAACGGCGTAGAAGGGGAGACAGCAGTAGAAGCGGCAATCAACAGCATGATGGATTACCAGCACCGCATGTATACATCGCTTTGCTACCAGTATTCCCTGCTTGGCAATTCCAAAGAAGATGCACAGGCATATGCCAACGAAGATATGGAGTCTATGTTTGGCGAAGTGATCTACAGCTACAACATGGGCATTGATGATAAACAGAGTTATTTTGACAGCTTTATGAAACGAGGACTGATAAAAGACAACCAGATTGTACGGTTTTCCGCAGACCCGACCGCCTATAACCTTCCAGACCTGACGCCTGCGATAGAAATCGCATTTTCAGGGGAGGAGGCAAAGGCGTACGAGTGCAGCATGATCAGCTATGCTCCGGCAGCAAGCGTATTTTACGAGATCCATGCCGGGAAAAAGACGGGATACTTGTGGTTCCGCAACAACGGGGGAAATACAGACTATATTTCACTTGATGACGAAACGTCGGTCACTGTCCAGGGCGATTTTTTGATGGTCTTTGGTTCTGAGACACACAGCGGCGAATGGTTTTACAACCGCCAGAATATCGGAATCAAGATCAACGGGGATACAAGCAGCATGATCAGCTATGTGCATGATCTGACCTATTAAGTATTATACCGCTGTCTGCCTGCGCTGTGGCTCCACAGCGATGCGCCGGATGCGCGTAAGCGCGTTTTTCACCGGTGCTACGCAGAGCACAGCGACTGTCAGCGCGGCTTCCGGGAACAGGTACATCGCATTATACGAAAGCGAATACACAGGGATGCTCATATTGTAATCCGCCGCGAATGCACCAAAGAAGATCATACCGGATAAAAATGCAAAAAAATACCGTCCAAGCACCGCCGCGGCATATCCGAGCACCAGCCCGTTTTTCCTGCCGCGGAAAAAGCCGGAGATGCCAAGTGCACCAAACGCCAGCGGATAATCGACAATGACCTGCGGCAGCGTATAAAAAACCGGCTGCAAAATAAACTGCAAAAGCCCATAGGCAACCGCTGTTGTGATGCCGATCTTTGCGCCGTACCAGTGCCCGATCAGTACGATAAACAGCATACTGAACAATGTAATCGAGCCGCCCATTGGCAGGTCTGCAAACTTAATCATAGAGGTAACGGTACCTAATGCCATCGCAGCCGCAGAAAATACGAGCTGCTTTGTTGTGATGCCCTTTGCACGCTCCGTTTTCGGCCGCAGTGCCAGCGCAGCTACTACCAGAACAGCGATCAGCGTCATAACCGCATAAAATCCCGCATGTGTCAGCGTGACTGCATCAAGTCCCCCGGCATCCTGTGTCGGTGCTGTAAAAAATTGAAACATATCAGATTCCTCACTTTATCTTAGTATCGTATCCTTGCCGGGCAAATACACATTCCCGGTCAGTAAGACTATAACATAACCAAAAAGGAAGTGCAAGAGCCGCGTAAGTGCTCTGTGCGTGCGATAACTGTAAAGGTATCAGGTTTTCTGCTGCGGGAGCTTTCATTTTTTGCACAAATGTGGTATGCTGGAAAACGTATATGCGGATATTATACGGAAAGCTGGAGGCGGGCTGGAAAATGATGATTAGCGAGCGTATTTTCGCACTGATGCGGGAACGGGGAATTTCCCAAAAGGAATTGTCAGATCAAACAGGGATCTCTCAGAGTACGATCAGTGACTGGAAACGGAAAAAGACGAATCCGTCTGCGGATAAGCTCAAAGTAATCTGCGATGTGCTGCGGGTTACACTGTATGAGCTGCTGGCAGATTCACACGAGGCAGAAATTCACCCGATGGATTATATAATTGTGGATAAGGGCAGTGAGGATTATGCCTTGCTGGCGGAATATCATGCACTGCCAAATGCTTATCGGGAGAGGCTTTCGGGCTATCTGGACGCACTGAAGGATCTGGCAGCGGAAAAAGAAAATAATCATTGAAAAAAGTCGAAAAAAATAGTTGATTATCAGTTGTAAATGGTGTATACTTTTAGTTAGGAAGTATTTTCCTCTGCATATTTATTATTTTTGTGGCTAGGATAATAAATATCAGCAGGATGATGCTTCCTTTTTTGTAAATAAAATACAAAAATAGTAAAATTAATCTTGAAGTTTGAGTCATTGTGTGATATACTCGTTAAAAATCACATCCGAAACGACAGAAAAAGGCAGAGAATTACAGAAGATAATTGTTTTGGGTGTGGTTTTTCTTTTTATTTTCCATACGATATTCTGTTTCTCATATTCATCTAATAAGTCTGAATTGTTTTTCAAATTCATCATTCAAAATACAATACAAATGTATAAATCACTATAATCTAATTGAAATCCATACCATAATGTGTTATAATCCAAACAAAGCATATTTTCTCCATACGGAGTATCCAGACTCCATATGCCAAAGGGAGCAATCCCATCAAAATCAATTCTATGGGGCTTGCCGGCAGACAGCCGCCAAAAGCCATACTCACAGAAAATCCATGCTTAACTTTAAAACCAAATAAAAGGCAGGGGTTTTCAAAAAGGCTCCTGCAAAAAAACAGGAGGAAAAAATATGGGCAGAAAGAAAAGGACAAAGCACAGCGGGAGTATCGCATACCAAAACAAAGACATTACAAGCAAAGTGCTTGCTGAGAATTTTAAGGGGAAGACCTTTCGGGTATATGGGCTGAACCTTCCAGAAATAGAGGAAGCAAGCCCGACGAATATCCCGGCGGTAACGGCAAATGAGCTGCGCCTGGATAACCTGTTTCGCCTTGCCGACCAGACAGTCGCGATTGTAGACTATGAGAGTGAATACAAAAAGGCGGACAAAGTAAAATATCTAAACTATCTGGCGGGGATTGCGAACCGTTACCGGAAGGAAAAGAAAGAATGCCCGCTGCTGCGTATGGTTGTGATTTATACCGGAGATGTAGAAAGGCGGCAGGTGGCAGACAGCTATGATCTCGGAGCTGTGAAAATGCGGATAGAGACGGCGTTTCTGTCTGAACTGGATGGAGACAGCATTTCACGGAGGCTGGAAGAGAAGGTGAAGGGGAAGCAGCCGTTTACGGATGAAGAGTTAATGGAGTATATGATTCTGCCGCTGTCTTATAAAGAGAGGGAGATAAAGCAGCAGAAGATCCGGGAACTTGCGGAATTGGCGGAAGAAATGGCGGACAAAAAGCAGCAGGTATTTGTATTGTCCGGGATGCTGGCGTTTACGGATAAAGTGATTGATGAAGAAACGGCAAATAAAATAAGAGAGGTGATTAAGATGACGAAAGTAGAGCGGATGATTAGAAATGAACTTAGACAAGAAGTGAAGGAAGAAGTCAGAGCAGAAATCGGAGAAAAAGTGCAGAGAGAAGTCAGAGAAAAGGTGCAGAAAGAAGTTCGAGAAAAAGTAAGAGAAGAAAAACGAAAAAGAGAGGCAGAGAAAAAGCAGTCTGTTATTCGGATGATTCAGAGGGGTGATTCTACAGAAAGTATTTTATACGTTATCCCAGGCTTTACATTCTATGAGGTTGAGGAAATGCGCAAGGAATGTGAACAAAATGTTTTATTATCAGAATAAAATTAAGAAATTTGAGGACAAGGATTCATAAGAGAAGAGATAAATATAGTTGTAGTTTCCGCTTTGATATGATGTTTACATTGGATTTCTAACAAGCGGAATTAATTAAAAAGCAATACAAATGTACAAGCTGCTGTAACCAGATTGAAATCTATACGATCATGTGTTATAATCCAAACAAAGCATATTTTCTCCATACGGGGTATCCAGACTCCGTATGCCAAAGGGAGCAATCCCATCAAAATCAATTCTATTTGGCTTGTCGGCAAACAGCCGCCAAAAGCCATACTCACAGAAAATCCCTGCTTAACTTTAAAACCAAATAAAAAGCAGGGGTTTTCAAAGGGGCTCCTGCAAAAAAACAGGAGGAAAAAATATGGGCAGAAAGAAAAGGACAAAGCACAGCGGGAGTATCGCATACCAAAACAAGGATATTACAAGCAAAGTGCTTGCTGAAAACTTTAAAGGGAAGACCTTTCGGGTATATGGGCTGAACCTTCCAGAAATAGAGGAAGCAAGTCCAACGAATATTCCGGCGGTAACGGTAAATGAGCTGCGCCTGGATAATTTGTTTCGTCTCGCCGACCAGACAGTCGCGATTGTAGACTATGAGAGTGAATACAAAAAGGCGGACAAAGTAAAATATCTAAATTATCTGGCGGGGATTGCGAACCGTTACCGGAAGGAAAAGAAAGATTGTCCGCTGCTGCGTATGGTTGTGATTTATACCGGAGATGTGGAGAGACGGCAGGTGTCAGACAGCTATGATCTCGGAGCTGTGAAAATGCGGATAGAGACAGCGTTTTTGTCTGAACTGGATGGAGACAGCATTTTACGGAGGCTGGAAGAGAAGGTGAAAGGGAAGCAGCCATTTACGGATGAAGAGTTAATGGAGTATATGATTCTGCCGCTGTCGTATAAAGAGAGGGAGGCAAAGCAGCAGAAGATCCGGGAGCTGGCGGAATTGGCGGAAGAAATGGCGGATAAAAAGCAGCAGGTATTTGTATTGTCTGGGATGCTGGCGTTTACAGACAAAGTGATTGATGAAGAAACGGCAAATAAAATAAGAGAGGTGATTAAGATGACGAAAGTAGAGCGGATGATTAGAAACGAGCTCAGAACAGAAGTGAAGGAAGAAGTCAGGGAAGAAGTCAGGAAAGAAGAAAGAGCCAAAAGAGAGGCAGAAAGAGAAAAGGAAAGGCTAAAAAGAGAGGCAGAAAGAGAAAAGGAAAGGCTAAAAAGAGAGGCAGAGAAAAAACAATGTGTTATTCGTATGATCGAGAGGGGTGATTCTACAGAGGGTATTCTATATGTGATCCCTGAATTTTCATACCAGGAAGTTGAGAAAATGCGCAGGGAATGTGAAAAAGCGTATCATTAATTGTTAAATATGCAGATGCTGCGCTTTAAAAAATATAAAATGATGTTTTGAAATCGAAAACGGGATGGAATGGAATCGCTTTGGTAAATTTTTACAAGAAGGGACGCCGGGAGAGCAGATGTGCCTCCCCTGGCGGCGTCCGTTCCAGAATGCCAAGAATCCCTAAGTATCCTGCTGGTACGCTGCGGCTGTGGACGGTCGCGGCACCTAGAGCGTGTTTGAAAAATCATTCCTGCCATCTGCATTCCCCACTTTGCGTGACATTTACGCCAAATTCAGGTTACATAGCCCGCTATGCGCCCTTCATTTGGCGCAAATCTCCCACAAATTGTGAAATACATCTAGGCAGAAAGCATTTTTCAAACACGCTCTAGTTCGCTGCCTGCCGACAGCTAAAGGTGCCGCTTGGCTGCGCCCCTGGTTGTTTTGCAGAATACTAAGGGCTTCTAAGCATTCTTCCAAAGCCGCCGCCAGGGGAGGCACATCCGCTCTCCCGGCTGCTCTTTGTAAAATGTTACGAAAACAAGCTCGATATGGTTTGTTTTGTTCGCTGTAGCATTGGTATGAATCAGACAATCTAAAAGTTTGATTTCCAACTGGATAGAGCATTAGAGACGGATCTGCAAGCTTAGTCTTAACGCTTCTTTAATTGTTGTACAATAAAATTGATATTATAGGATAATTCAAAAAAATTCCACCTTAAGGTTAATATTCTAAAAAAAGAGCCGATATAATTATAAACTATCTTAATGGGATAAGTCTGCGTGTTTGTCCGCTTTGCAAGAAGGAAAAGTCTTGTGCGGAGTGGTTGCGGCATACATACTTTTCTCTTAATATAGATGAGGTGTGTAGGATGCACATGCCATCCGAAAGTACACGAGCGCTGTAACTGGCGGTCAGACGTGGCGGAATCTGGCATATTTTGGTGTTTTGATTAGATCAATACAGCAGGGCAGGCTTTAAAGGGGATCTAGGAAAACGGCAGGATAGGTGGGTGTCTGTATAAGAGATTGTCAAAATGCAGTGTCAGGACATGGTGGATCTGTGTTTTTATACTGTGTACCGCACTTGGCACGACGCCTGTTCGGAATCCGGCGGGCGGTCGATGGCTGGGCTTTAGGAACAGATGTCTTGCGAATTGCGGTGGATAGGGATGGAAATGCGGGTTGTATGTTCTGAGTGGTTTATGTAATCCAGGATAGAATAATGTCTTCCATATAATAAAGGATGACGGAGAGGAAGGGAATGTATGTACAAGGATGTATGGAAAAGGTTTGGGACGAAAATATTAATTGTATTTTGTTCTGTGCTTTTGCTGGGGGGTGTGGCGATTGCTGCGCCTAGGCTGCGGGCGGATACGATAACACAGCTTGATGGGGAGAAAATTGATTTGAGTACAGTAGGAACCCCTGATGGAGATGGTGGTGTGTTAAAACAACCTACCAATGTTAGTGGAGCAGCGATACAAAAGCTTGATACAAGTGAATATTCAGGCGTTGAGAGAAAGATTACAGCATTAACGATTAAGGATACGGCTGGTAATATATATCCTATACAGGAAGGCACAGATTATACTGTTAGTTTAGAAAAAGGATATGATGGTATAACAGCGAAAAAACAGCAAGTACAAATAATAGCAACTGCGCAAAGTCGTTTATTAAAGCCGAATAGTACTTGTATTATAGAGTATAAAATTACTAGAGCACTAATGCCGTCGTCTGCACAGATAACAGCAGTCAACACATCGGCTAAAGATGGAGAATATTATAAAACAATTACCGATACTATTTTGATTTCTAATGATAGCGAGACAATCGGACCAGATCGGATCAACATTTCTGTTGATGGTAAAGAATTGAAAAAAACAGAATATAAAGTTGTGGATGTTAACGGGAATGATTATGTTGCTAATTTAAGTTCTTTGCAGGATCTGTATATCAAATATACAAATTATTATCAGGGTGAGGATGTTGAAGGTAAAGAGTCATGGGGAGCACCGAGTTTGAATATAAAGAAAGATATAGCGAATGCCAGTGTAACCATAGACGGGGAGCCAGCGGGAAGCTATACTGCAAGTGCATATGAAAAGCCTAAGAAGCTTTCAATACAGGATGGAACAACAAGTATTAATATTGCATCACAATCGCTAGACTTAACAGCAGATGAAAATTATAGAGAAATTATTATTTACCCAGGTGGTCAGTTATATGGAGGACGTTGGCGCGAACTGTATCCAGTTACTAAGAATACATTGGAGCTTATTCCAGATGATAGAGCGTTTGACGAAGCTAGAGATTATGATGAAAGTAATCACACATATGTATTTAAACCAAATAAAATAAGGCTATTAACAGATACGACAAAAACATTTGAAAGTAATGAGTTTGAAATTGTTCCGGGATCTGAAATGATTGTTGCGGCTCGTGGAAGTGATAGAGTTGTTCCAGGGGCAACAGCAGGAACAGTAAGATTAGAGGTTGTTTTATCTAAAACTGGATATGTTGGGCAAAAAGGATATTTATATTATGAAGTGCGTAGGGATATTTCAAAAGCTAATTATGAGATAGAGTTTTATGAAAACGATGATTATGAATATCAGGACAACAAGACGCATCCCGTTAATATGTTGGTTTATTTTAACGGAGCACCAGATTATGAAGAGAGTAAGAAGAAGGATCTATGTGTAAAAAAGGGTGATGGATATACCAATTACAGTATGAGCTATGCTTTAAGCAAATGGGATATGACTGGTATGGATGGTAACATTGACACATATATTCCTGATAATATTACAGATGCAGGCACTGTTTTTATAACCATAGTAGGTGGCTTAGGAAACAGTAAAGATTCTATAAAAAGTCGTACAGCAGGCGGTTATTATGGTACACTAAAGGGTATGGATGAATCAGGAATACCTAAACAAGGTTTGTATTATAAAATTGAAAAGAAAGACGTGGTCAAAGCAGGCTATAAAATAACCATTAAGGATAGTTATTTGCCATTTAGGGAGCCAAATGTACTTGAGGATGGAATACTTTGGGATAAAGATGGAACTATAATACAAAGATTAACGGCTCTTAAAAGTGGAGTAAAAGTCCTGTTTTATGAGTCCGATGGAACGACGCTGGTTACTGATTGGAGCAAAGCTTCGGCTGGAAAGAAATATTGGGCTGTATTTAGCTTCAATGGCAATTATAAAGGAGACATCAAAGTACAGTTTGATATTCAAAAGTATGACCCAAATGACATAGATTTTGAACTCGGAGCTTGTAAGGAGGATGGAGTTGGAGATCTTGGTCACTTGTATAGTGGAAAGGAACATCGTCCGAATGTCATAAATGTGACGTATCAATCAAGACCATTATCAGAAGATGAGTATAGGGGGAAGATAACATATTCTAATAATGAAAATGTCGGTGTAGCTTCGGTTACAGTAACTTTGGCGGAAGGAGTTGCTAAGACAAAGACATTTAATATAATTTCTCAAAAATTAAATAAGGGTACTTTGAAACTAACAGAAGCCGATGGTTTTAAGAATGGGAAACATGGTTATACTGGCAAAACAAAATACCCTCAACTTACACAATTGGAGTTTAAAGCGGAAAACAACAAAGAGTTTGTTTTGAAGGCAGGAACGGATTTCGACGCAGATAGTATTACGCTATATGATGCTACGACAAATCTTCCGGTAAATGATCCAAGTGATCTAAAACTAAACCAAAAATATTATTTTATGGTTTCTGCATTACCAAGCAATCCAAATTTTGTTAATGCGCAAGATCCAAATGTGTCTTCTGTAAAAACAGAGGAATTTGAAATTTCAGCTAGAAGTATAGGGGAAGAAAACACAGAAGTAATCACGCAGATTGCTGCAAAAACACCTTATAATTCAAGTGATGACGAAGATGTATATTTAGAGTATATTAAGGATAATCTTGTTGTTAGGGATGATGGTTTTGGGACTCCGGGTGATACCTTAACGTATAATGTTGATTATACCATTGAAAGAACAGATATTGATATTAGCAATATATCAGAAAATAGTACTGTTGAATTTACAATTCATGGTAGAGGGTGTTATACAGGATACAGAACAATTATTCTTTATGTTGGTCAAGATATTACTCTTTCCAAACTCAAGGAAAAGAGTGAGAATGAGAAAGATATCAATCGTATAGATGTAGGA
This sequence comes from Eubacteriaceae bacterium, assembly GCA_910574915.1. Taxonomy (GTDB): domain Bacteria; phylum Bacillota; class Clostridia; order Lachnospirales; family Lachnospiraceae; genus Eubacterium_J. The sequence goes on along the minus strand of CAJTCR010000012.1, from coordinate 60,185 downwards.
GTGGGCACATCGGAACTGGTTGGGAAAAATTATGCTCAGAGTGGCGGTCAATGGAATATTGAGTTTGTTAAAAATGGAGCAATGGATAATAATAAAATTATGTTGCTTTATTATAAAAATAACAGCAATAAAGCAATTGTACTGTCAGAAGATAAGGAGTTTTCTGTACACATTGATGGACCAGGTGCATCAAGTGGTTCTGGCGCAGATAGCCAGTATGGGAAAATTACAATTACTGGTAAGAATGGGTATTACGGAGTTATAACAATTTCGTTTGTAGTCAAGAAAATTAATATTGCTGCATCAAATAATAAGTATAAAGTAGAGCTTGTGTATCCAGATACACCAAAAACGGAACGATATACTTATACTGGGAAACCAATAAGACCAGAGTTGAAGGTTACAGACCCTACAGGTGCGATTGTATTGACAGAAGGTGACGATTATGTAGTTGACTGGGATGAAAATATAAAAGCAAATACGAATTCGAATGATGAGCCGCGAGATGGAGATAGCTCAAAGGCGGTGGCAATTGTTACAGGTGTATATGGATATGAAGGTACCATTTATGGATACTTTAACATATACAGGCGGCAGATATATGTGGAAGCTGAGTACACAGATGATGGAAGTAAGGATACTTATCATGCGATAAATGATGACTATTTTAGGATTGATGGTTGGCGAGCGAGAGAGGAATATACGTATACGCCATATACAAACATTAATGGTCAGGAAGAGAAAGGTGTGTTCCCGCAGCTAGAATTATATTTTGGAGATGAAACATCGCCGTTAAAAGAAGGCGATAATAGTGATTATAAAGTTACGCCGTTAAATAATCTGAATGCATGTGAAAGAAATGTGCCGAAGAATAAGCGTCCGACGATGCGGTTTACGGCATCAGCGAACTCGAATTTTATAGGATATTTTGATGCTTACTTCGTAATTAAGCCAGTTACATTGACAGATAAATCGAAGTGTATAGTATCCCTAAGTCCTATTAAAAATGCTTTTTCGGGTGACTTTATAAGACCACAAGTAACAGTGACATTGAAAAGAGATGGTCAACCTGATTATACACTAGAAAAAGATCGGGAAGGCATCGATTATAAGGTGAAGTATGAGGGTGATAAGTTTGTTAGTGTCGGACAGGAGACAGCAGGTAATTTGGCGACGCGGGCAATCGTCACAGAAGTTACAGACAGTAACGATGAGAGTAAGATAACAGGAAATCTAATTGGAACCTATGAATTGCCATATACTATTTTTGGAGAGTTTAATCCCAATACTCCTGAAGCGGCAGCACATTCAAAAATGGTGATAAGCGGAGGATCAATAAAATATTCTCCAACATCTACAAAAGGCGGATGTAATGTTGTATATTATGAGAAGAGTAAAGAACAGCCAGATTACAGCAGTACAGATAAGAGCAAGGTGCGGGTTTATACACTTACAGAAGATTTGGAATATAGTGTAACAGTCCCAAATATTATTGGTGTGCAAGAGGCAACGGTTGCATCCAAGGTTGACTATTTCCAGGGTTCAGGCAAGTGCAACATCACGATTGTAGGTGATCTTGGAGCCGATTATACAGAATGTAAGGGACCAGGCGTTATATCTTATTCTTCATCAGCAAGTGATATAAAATTACAAGATAAGATTACAGTTACTTGCGGCGGCAAAACATTGGTTTATGGTGTGGATTATAAGTTTGATAGAACGCCAACGATGACATTAGGCGAGAATGAGGTAAGAATTATTCCATTTTCGGATGATATCGTATATCTGGAAGGCTCGAAGCTTATTACTTATGAAGTAAAAGCAGGAGTAGATGATATCATTTTAGAAAACGTTATTGATATAAACAGTGGTTCTTATACTTATGCACATGGTGAAGAGGTTATTAAAGAAGAAAATGTTGTTGTTGTAATAGACGGGACGAGACTTACGAAAGATGTTGACTATACAATTAGTATCGATGATAAAGTGACCGTCGGCGTGCATAATATCACGATCGAAGGAAAAGGGAAGTATAGCGGCAGACGTACGGTTCAATTTAGAATCAAACCATATAACCTTGCAGATGGCTATAGCAAAAAGGAAATTTCTGTGAAATACAATAGCTCTGTAACTTATACAGGTAACACCGTATTTCCTGAGATTACTTCTATAACGGCAGTAGCGCCATCGAATAGTTTGGTAACTTTATCACCAGGAGATGATACAACACGAGGAGATTATGAACTTGTAGAAGGAGTTGGAAACGGCGATCATATCAACTGGACGAGTGGGAGTGAGAAACCGAAATTTGTTATTAGTGGTGTAGGGAATTATGAAGGAGAGATTACACTGGAGTATTCCATTACAAGAAAAGATATCAGTGATGCTGATGTTACTGAGATACAGATTGAAGATATCCCATATCAGAATGGAAAAGATATAACGCCAGTTCCAGAATTGAAATACGCAGGGAGGGATTTAGCAGGAGTTCTTTATAGCGGTAATGCAGATGATTATATCAACTGGGCGGACTATACAAGACATTTTTCATATGAGTATTCTACAAAGGCAGATCTGAAGAGTGTAGGTACAAAAGAAATTCGTGTACGGGGTATTGGTAATTTTACAGGTGAACGGGTAGTTACGTATAATGTAGTGCCTTTAGATATTGGAGAAGCAGAATTGACGTTTATTTCTCAAGAAGCACCTGTTTACGATGGTACTGATTTAACACCAGCCTTTCGATTGAGTTATGCAGGAGATGTTATTTTAGAATACACAGGCTCTACATGGGTGTCTAATTATATTAAGAGTGCAGTTGTAAAATTTAGCAATAACCGTAATGCGACTTTGACAGACCTGGCGACAGTAAGAGTTGAAATACCAGAGGATGTAAAGGATAATTATAAGGGATTTAAAGAGGTAACATTTACCATTATGCCTGCTTCTCTTGCAAACCATACAAAGTTTATGTATCATCCGGCAGGACAGAATGGGAATGTAGACTTGAAAAATTACAAGCTAAATTATCCATTTAACAAAGGCAATTCTGTTATGCCGAACTATGCAGGGGCAGAAGATGCAGCAGAGCTAAAAGAAACGCAGGTTGGTATTTATTATGATGATCCTAATAAAGCAAATAATGGAGCATTTTTAAATAATATTACCGATTATGAGATTAGTTACCAATATGTAGAACCAGATACAAATGATGTGGAAGTGCGGGAAGAATATCGCAATCCAGAACCGCCTTTAAGCTATGCAGGTAAAGTAAAAGTTACAATTACTGGTGTTGGAAATTATACAGATAGTGCAAGTTTTTGGTATTTTATTGGTAAAGATATTAGTAAAGATGCAAACTTTACGATGAAACCAACAACTGCAATTTACAACTCCCAAAAGCAATATCCTACACTGACAGTTACAGGTGTGAAAGAAGGCGAGTATCTGATTGGAAGATACAAAGATGAAGTAGCGCTTAAGAATTTGATTCAGGAAAAAGATTTTGTTAATGCAGGTACTTATTATATCCGCATTGAAGGAGATCCAACAAATGGAACTTATGCAACTGAACCAATGACATTGACGTATACCATCACCCCAAGAGCATTCTCCAACAACCTCATTATCGACGGTTTCAAACGAGAGTATTCTTACACAGGCTTTGACATCTGTCCGGTAGGTATTTCTGTGACAGACTACATTGACAATATTAAATACAGACTGACCGAAGACGTAGACTATACGTTAACGTATACAAACAACTTAAACGCTGGAACGGCTTATATTAATGTAGAGGGCAAGAACAATTTCAGCGGCAAGGCAACTGCGAACTTTATGATTACCAGCTCTACAATCAGCAGCGGTGGGTCATGGGGATCGAACAGCTTCCTGGATCAGGGTACAGGCGAGATTTCGGGAGCGACGTCAGTGGCACCGAGTGATGTAAATCTGTCGATGGATACGGTAGATGCGATGTACTATACAGGCAAAGCGGTGTATCCAAAGGTATCGGTTCCGGGTATGACGGAAAATGTGGACTATACGGTGACGTTCAGCAACAATGTGGAAGTAGGTACGGCAGTTGCAACGGTTACTGGTATTGGCAATAATAATGGTACGATTACGAAGAACTTCCGTATTATTGCACAGTTGTCGAAGTGTACGATTTCACCGATTCCGGCACAGCAGTATACCGGTTCAGAAGTGAAGCCGGCGCTGACGGTAAAATGCGGCAACAATATTTTGATGGAAGGTACGGATTATACAGCGACGTATTCGAACAATGTCAATATTGGTACGGCGACCGTAACGCTGCGTGCGCTGAATAATGCAAATTATACAGGTACGACGACTGTTAAGTTCAGCATCGCAAATGATGTGGGCGGATTTATTATCAGTGGGTATGCTCCAAGCTATGCTTATACGGGCAATGCAATTACACCTGGAGTCGTAGTTGAGACTGGCAGCAGGACGTTAGTATTGGGTACAGAGTATACAGTATCTTATTCAAATAATGTAAATGCAGGTGTGGCTATGATTACGGTAACTGGTATCGGCAGATATTCCGGTACACAGACAGCGACGTTTGTCATTGAGCCAAAGAGTATGCAGAGTCTGGATACATCGGATGTTGCAGACCGGACATATACGGGTGATGCATATACACCGGATATTACGGTAAGTGACGGCGGCAAGGTACTGACAAAAGGCGTAGATTATACGGTAACTTATAAAAACAACACGGATCCTGGTATGGCGTCGATCGTTATTCAGGGAACAAACAGCAACTACACAGGAACGAAGGTTATCAGCTTTAAGATTTCGGCAGTTGCAGTGAAGGGGTTAAAGGCTTCCTCAGTGAAGTACAACAGCCTCAAGCTGAAATGGACGAAACAGGGATATGCGGATGGTTACCAGATCTGCAATTCCAACTCGAAGGTTGTTAAGACAGTAAAAGCGAACAGCGCAACGATTACCGGGCTTTCCGCAGGCAAGACTTATAAGTACAAAGTAAGGTCTTATGTCAACAATACAGATGGTACAAAATCTTATGGGGCATTCTCATCGGTACTGAGCACGACGACGAAGCTGAAAACGCCTACCGTAAAGGTTGTTTCCAAGGCGAAGGGGCAGGCACGGATTAGCTGGTCGAAGGTAACAGGTGCTTCTGGCTATGAGATCTACTATAAGAAATCTTCGAAAGAGAAATATAAGAAGTTAAAGACTGTAAACAATCCGAACATCCGGGTATGTACAGTACGCGGCATGAAGAGCGGTGACCGGGCATATTTCCGTATCCGTGCTTTCCGCAAGAACGGCAGCAAGAAGGTTTACAGTTCACTGAATCCATTAAAGGTAATTACGGTGAAATAAGCAGGGCATGAGTGGAAAATACAAAATAGGCGATTATGAATTTAATACCTATGAAGAGTATCTTGCGGCGCAGGAGGATGCCAAGAAGATCGACTTCATTACGAAGGAGCTTGACATTACGGAACCCGATGTCGCCGTGAGGCTCTACACTCTAATCAGGAACAAGGAAATCATTTTCCGCACAAAGCTGGGGATTTCCTTTTCCTGGTATGTGATGGATGTGCTTGCGCAAAATTCCCAGAAATTACTGGAAGAAAAACGTGAGAAAGAGGAACAAAAGCAAAAGGGAAAAAAGCTCGGCGTAGCGGGCGTGATGTGTATCCTCGCCGCGGTGGTCTGTCTGGGATATTATGGCGTGACGCTGTGGCAGGAGCATTTGGAGAGCCAGGAGTTTGAACGGCTCCAAAGTATGCAGAATCTGACCGGGCATCTGATTCGCGAGTCGTCTGTGGATGATGAACAGGGGGATTCCGGTGAAACAGAGGAAAAGAGCAAGGGATCTGCAAAAAATACAAAGGCTTCGAAAAATAAGAAGAATGTAAAAAAGAAGATCGATCCGGCTGATCTGACCGTTTTAAAAAAATACAAAGAGCTGTATAAGCAAAATAAGGATCTGGCGGGCTGGCTGTCGATTGAGGGAACGGTGATCAATTATCCGGTTATGCAGACAGGCAAAAAAAACGCAGATTTTTATTTGCACCATGATTTTGAAAAAAAGGAAAGCGATCATGGTACATTGTTTGTAGATGCAAGAAATGATTATGTCAACCGGGATACAAACCTGATTATCTATGGGCACAATATGCGGGACGGCACGATGTTTGGCGGTCTAAAGAGCTTTATGGATCAGGAGTATTTTAAAAACCATCAGAAGCTGGTGTTTGACACGATCTATGAAAAGGCAGAATACCGGATTGTGGCGGTGTGTTTGTCCAAGGTGAACTATCAGGATGACCACACGTTTCGGTATTATAATTTCCTGAATGCTTCAAATAAAGAAGAGTTTCAGGCATTTTTGGCAAATATCCAGCAATTAACGGTGTTTGACCAAAAGATTGACATTTCGTATGGGGATGAATTGCTGACGTTATCGACGTGCAACAGCTATGTGCAGGACGGCAGGCTGTTCCTCATAGCGAAGAAGGAGTGACGCAAATGAATAATTCAAAAATCAAACAGTGGTCAGCCATATTTATGGCATTGGCAATGGTATTATTCCTGATACCGTGTGAAAGTGTATTCGCATCGAATGCAGATATGACCATCTCCGGCGGTGTGCTGACAGCGTATCACGGCGGAGGCGGGGCAGTCACGATACCTTCGGAAGTAACATCCATTGGCGCCGGGGCATTTTCCGGCAAAGCAATCAGCAGTGTCAGCATTCCAGGCAGTGTCACGAGCATCGGCGACAGCGCGTTTGCAAACTGTACGTCATTATCAAATGTGACCATTCCGGGCAGTGTGACCAACATGGGCAGCGGAGTGTTTGCAGGGTGCAGCGGATTGAGTTCTGTCAGCTTGCAGGCTTCGATTTCTTCGATTCCCGCGTCTACGTTCAGCGGATGCCGCGCTTTGTCAAGCATTGCAATATCGGCAGGCGTCAGCAGCATTGGCAGCGGTGCGTTTTCAGGCTGTTCAGGGCTTAGCTCAATGTCGATCCCGTCTGGAGTGACGAGCATCGGCGACAGTGCGTTTGCAAATTGTACCAACTTGTCGGCAATTTCAATCCCGGCAAGTACCTCAAGCATTGGCGGCAGTGCATTATCCGGCTGTTCCAGCCTGTCTACGATCAATGTAGCTTCCGGCAATTCGGCATATGCGTCTGACGGCGGGTGCCTGTACAATGCTTCTTTAACAAGATTAATTATGGTTCCAGTCGGCAAGTCGAGCGTGTCGTTAAACTCCAATACGAGGATTATCGGCAGCGGCGCGCTGGCTGGTTGCAGCAGAGTGTCGTCGTTATCTCTGCCAGGCAGCCTGACGACGATCGAAAGCGGTGCATTTTCCGGCAGCGGAATCAGTTCCATTACCATTCCGCGTTCTGTCACCTCGATCGGTTCACAGTCAGGATGGGCACCGGACTCTATTACAGGATACAGCAATTCTGCGGCAGAGACGTTTGCGGCTTCGGCTGGTTATCCGTTTTCCAGCCTGGACGGCGGCAGCTCTTCTGACAGCAGTGACGATAACGATGACAGCTCGGATGATTCTTCGGGCGGCAGTGTGAGTGTGGATGTCAGTGAAAATACATCCAATATCGGCAGCGGCGGCTCCAGCTCCAGCTCGAACGATGAAGTAGACGAAAGCGGCGCAGGCAGCACATCGATTGACCTCGGTGGCTCTTCCGGCGGTTCCGGCAGCAGTTCGGGCGGCTCCAGTTCCGGCAGCGGGTCAGGAAAAGGTTCTGGAAGCAGCGCAGGAGGCAGCAATGCATCTTCCGGCAGCTCCGGCACAGCTTCATCCGGCGGCTCTTCTGGCAGTTCGTCCAGCAACAGCACAGGCGATGGCAGTACAGCGGGTACAACGAAGGCAGCCTCATCTGGCGCCTCGAATTCAAACAGCAGTTCTTACGGGGCATATGCAGGAACGACTTCCGGCAGCCATACACTGGATGAAACGCCAAAGACGGCAGACGGCACGATTGATCCGTTCCTGTTTTTGATCTGCGGGCTTGTATTTGTTGGATGCGGGCTTGTGATTGTTGGGAAAAAGCAGGGGGTTTAGGCTGCTTAGGCAATAAGTAAAATGGCAGAAACCGAACTTTTTTTGGGAGGAGGTTTCTGCCTTTTATGTAATATCAAAAACGGTCTTGAAAATAGTTCCTATATGTGATATATTATAAACAATTAAAGGATAGGCTGATCATGTTATACTTTGTAGTATAAAGTGGCTGCCCTCCCAGATTAGCTAAAAGTCTACCTGTAACCGGTCAAGTTGGCAAGGTAGACTTATTTATTTCTGTTTGTTGATTTTATTAATATAAAAAGGCAGTTAGCAAAGTAACAGAATGTGAACTTGGCAAAGTGAAAGAATAAGCAGGGGGTATATCGTATTATGATTCTTACAGAAAAAAGAATAAGGGAGTTGGCACAGACGAGCGAACTCATTACGCCTTTTGTCGAAAAAAATTTGCAAAGTGAGTCTTATGATGTCACGATTGGAAATTATATTACAGTTATGAAGAAAGAAGTATATTGTCTGGATATATCTAAACAGGATGGGATTGATCGGATTTATCAGCAGATTGAGATAGCAAAAGAAGGATACGTGATATCACCAAAAGAATATATCCTGGTTTCTTTGGGAGAAACTCTTAAACTGCCGGATGATCTTACCGCCCATCTTCGGCCAAAAACAAGCTATACGAGGTTAGGGCTGCTTGTAAGCAGTCAGCATTGTAATTCCACGTATATGGGACATTTGAGTATAGGGTTGTTTAATGCGACTGATTATCCGATTAGAATTCATGCAGGTTTTACGATTGCACAGATTGTATTTGAAGAATTGGACGGAATACCTGCTTCCGATAAATTGTATCAAAATAAACAAAATGCACATTATCAAAATGAAAGCGGGGAGTTTCGAGGAGCTAAGTTTGATGACAGATATTTAGAATCTTTGTGGGATAAAATATTGGACTGATATGGGTGAAAAAGAATTAGATAGAATACTTGATGCGGTAATGAAGGCGAAAGAAGAACTTATTAGGGAAGAGGCTACAGAGGAAGAGAGAAACGAACTTATTGCATCATTGAGAGAACAGAGAAAAAAGATAATTATTCAGGAAATACGACAAGAATACAAAGAAGAATTGATTCGGGAAGCGGATCTTGAGGTAAAAGAACGGGTAAATCGGCAGAAACTGGATGAACTGAAAAAACTAATGTTTAGTGGTTTTTTATTAGCTTTTATCGTTGGTTTGGCAGTGAATCAGGCGACTGAAATTATCGGTTATTATAAAGGGACAATAACGGCGGATAATTTATGGATTACGTTAGTCCTTACTGGAGGGCTTTGTTTAATATGCTTATTGGCGTATTTATATAGTTTTTTTAAGGACGTAATGGCATTATTAGATGATTTGAAATCTAAAAAAGAAAAATCTTAGACGAATTTTGGGTGTATAATTATGAGAAAAATTGAAGTGGAAAGAAAATATCGACATTTTAAAGGAAATGATTATTATGTGATGGCTGTGGCAAAGCATTCAGAAACAGGAGAACTATATGTTGTGTATAAGGCGTTGTATGGAGATTACGGCATATATGTGAGGCCATATGAATTATTTGCTTCTGAGGTGGATCATAAGAAGTACCCAAAAGTGCAGCAGAAATATCGATTTGAATTGATAGAATAGAAGAACTTTAGCTTAATAAAATTAGGAAATTTCCCAAATTATGAAAAATATCTTGCAGTCTCGCACATTTCATAATAAAATAAAGAACTAGGGAGAAAAATATAATTAAAAAAGGAGATTGCGATATGAGTTATGTAGATGAGGTGCTTGCAAGAATAAAAGAAAAGAATGCTTCTGAGCCTGAATTTTTGCAGGCTGCGCAGGAAGTGTTAGAGTCTTTAAGACCGGTAATTGAAGCAAACGAAGAGCTTTACAAAAGAGAAGCGCTGCTTGAACGCCTGTCAGAGCCGGACAGACAGTTTAAATTCCGCGTGCCTTGGGTTGATGACAAAGGGCAGGTACAGGTGAATACTGGGTACAGAGTGCAGTTTAACAATGCAATCGGGCCTTACAAGGGTGGTTTGCGCCTGCATCCATCCGTAAACCTTGGAATTATTAAGTTTTTGGGATTTGAGCAGATTTTTAAAAATTCTTTGACAGGGCTGCCGATCGGCGGCGGCAAGGGTGGATCTGACTTTGATCCGAAAGGAAAATCAGACCGTGAGGTAATGGCGTTTTGCCAGAGCTTTATGACAGAGCTGTGCAAATATATCGGTGCAGACGTGGACGTGCCTGCGGGTGATATCGGTACAGGTGCGCGAGAGATCGGTTATATGTTTGGACAGTATAAAAAGATCCGCAGCACTTATGAAGGTGTCCTGACAGGAAAGGGACTTTCTTATGGCGGTTCCCTGGCTCGTACGGAAGCGACTGGCTATGGTTTATTATATATTACAGAAGAATTGATGAAATGTCATGGCGAATCAATGGAAGGAAAGACGGTTGTAGTGTCTGGCGCCGGCAATGTTGCGATCTATGCAACGCAGAAAGCACAGCAGATGGGCGCAAAGGTCGTTACCTGTTCCGATTCCACTGGCTGGATCTATGACCCGGAAGGCATAGATGTCGCTTTATTAAAAGAAGTAAAGGAAGTAAAACGTGCGCGCCTGACAGAGTATGCGGCTGCAAGAAAGAGTGCAGAATATCATGAAGGACGCGGTGTATGGCAGATTAAATGTGATATTGCGCTTCCTTGTGCAACACAGAACGAGCTTCTGATTGACGATGCGAAACAGTTGGTTGCAAATGGCTGCAAGGCAGTGTGCGAAGGCGCAAATATGCCTACAACGATCGATGCAACAAAATATTTGCAGGAGAATGGGGTATGGTTTATCGGCGGCAAAGCTGCAAATGCAGGCGGTGTTGCGACATCTGCGCTGGAGATGACACAGAACTCTGAAAGATTGAGCTGGACGTTTGAAGAAGTAGATTCCAAGCTGAAACAGATTATGGTAAACATTTACCACAATATTGACAATGCTGCAAAGAAATATGGTATGGAAGGCGACTATGTGGCTGGCGCGAATATTGCCGGATTTGAAAAAGTGGCACAGGCGATGCTGGCACAAGGTGTTTGCTAAAGCGTAGTTGAAAAATGCGAATGGGAAGGGACTCTTCGGAGTCCTTTTCTGTTTTTATAAGATCGGTAGTTTTATGAGTTGCAGGCTGTGCTTTCTTATCTGCTGAGCAGAAACCTGAAAAAAGAGTCGCTCGTGGAGCGGATACGATATCAGGAATAGTTCTTGCGTAATGACAGGTTTTCACATATAATAATAGAAGCAATGGCAGGAGAGGATTGGTAGCATGTTGTTTCAAAAGAAAACCTGTAAAAAGCAGACAGTCGAAAAACGGGAATACGACAAGGTAAATGAAAAGCCGGTCTTAAAGTGCAGCATTTGCAACGGGGAACAGGTCGCCGGATTTAAAGACCAGCGTACCGGGAAATTCCACGAGGTAATGTTTGTGCGCGATGAAAAGGATTTGCAGGAATTTAAGGAAATGTACGGGTTAAGCGATGTGGCAAAGGAATATTAGAGGAAGAACGCAAATGGAACGCAATCAGATAAAAAAGTATGTGCACATGTTTGCACTGGCGGTGCTCGCCGGTATTGCAATCGGCATTGGCGGAACGGTATATTTATCAATGGAAAATAAGACGGCGGGGGCGCTGCTGTTTACGGTAGGATTGTATACGATCTGTGTGCACGGGCTGAATCTGTATACGGGAAAAGTCGGATATCTGGTCAATGAGCCGCTGTCGTATGTGGGATGCCTTTTGGTGATCTGGTTTGGCAATCTTGCAGGGACAGGGCTTACCGCTGCCGCGGTAAGCAGGACAAGGATCAGCGGCATTGGCGGCCTGGCAGCGGCAGTCTGCGAGGTGAAAGTAAACGACCAACTGCCGGGCTTGTTTCTGCTGGCTGTTTTCTGCGGCTTTTTAATGTTTGCGGCAGTAGACGGCTATAAGGCTACAGGCAATCCGGCGATTTTGTTTCTGGGTGTGGCGGCTTTTATTTTATGCGGCTTTGAACACTGTATTGCGGATATGTTTTATTTTTTTGCAGGCGGCGCGTGGTCGCCCCGGGCGGCAGCCTGCATTTTGGTTATTACGCTTGGCAATTCGGCAGGAGCAGTGCTGATCCCTCTCGTTCGGAAAATGGCATGACAGAGGGTTTTTCATGCTTGTCTTTTTTTTAACACATCTATGCGAAATATTGAAATTTCATCCCATTTGTGGTATATTGTCAGACGAACGGTATTCAGAAGAAACTGTATCATTAAAACTGAATAAGTTGTGGAAATAATGTTTGAATCGTTATTTTGCCGGCACGGAGCAGATACTTTGCAAAAAGGTTTGACTCAAAAAGCGTGCAGGGGAAAAGTCATCCAATGTTGCCGTTCAAAGGAACCGTGCGGATGGTTCCTGACAAAGTTCAATCTATTTAGTAGAAGGGAAAATTGGATTATGAAAAACACATCTGTTACATTCAGGGAGGCAAAGGCGAAGGGCGAAAAGCTGTCCATGCTGACAGCGTATGATTATTCGACGGCGAAGCTGGTCGACGAGGCAGGCATTGACGCGATCCTTGTAGGCGATTCTCTGGGAATGGTGATGCTCGGCTATGAAGATACCTTATCCGTCACAATGGAGGATATGATTCATCATAGCGCGGCAGTGGCAAGAGGTGCGAAAAATGCGCTTTTAATTGTGGATATGCCTTTTATGTCCTATCAGACGTCGGTATATGACGCGGTCGTAAACGCAGGGCGGCTGATGAAGGAAGGGCGCGCGCAGGCAGTAAAGCTTGAGGGCGGCGTGGAAGTGTGCGAACACATCAAAGCGATCGTAAAGGCATCCATTCCGGTCTGCGGTCATATCGGGCTTACCCCGCAGTCGGTAAATGCATTTGGCGGGTTTAAAGTGCAGGGCAAGGGAGAGGAAGCGGCACAGCGGATTTTGGGCGAGGCGCGTGCGATTGAACAGGCAGGCGCTTTTGCGGTTGTATTGGAATGTGTGCCGCAGGCACTTGCAAAAAAAGTGACAGAAAGTATCAGCATACCGACGATCGGGATTGGGGCAGGCGCCGGATGCGACGGACAGGTGCTTGTCTATCAGGATATGCTGGCGATGTATTCGGATATGGCGCCAAAGTTCGTAAAGCAGTATGCGCAGATCGGCAGCCAGATGAAGGAAGCGTTTGCGGCATATAAAAAGGACATTGCCGAAGGCGTTTTTCCGGCGCAGGAGCATACGTTTAAAATGGACGAGACGATTATTCATAAATTATATTAAATGCCATAGAAGGCAAACAGGAGTTTGAACATGGTAATAGCAGATAAAATAGAAGGTATCCGCCAGCAGGTCGGCGAGTGGAAAAAGGCGGGGCTTTCCGTCGGGCTTGTTCCTACAATGGGATATCTTCATGAAGGGCATAAGAGCCTGATCGATGCGGCACGCAGGGACAATGACCGCGTGGTTGTCAGTATTTTTGTAAATCCGATGCAGTTTGCACCGAACGAAGATCTGGAAAGCTATCCGAGAGATCTTGAAAAAGATGCGAAACTGTGCGAGCAGGCGGGGGTGGACTTGATCTTTCATCCGCAGCCGGAGGAGATGTATGCACCGGGCTTTTGCTCTTATGTGGATATGAACGGGCTGACGACGGAATTATGTGGAAAAAGCCGTCCGATTCACTTTCGCGGCGTGCAGACGGTTGTACTGAAATTGTTTCATATCGTGACGCCAGACCGTGCATATTTTGGACAGAAGGATGCGCAGCAGCTTGCCGTAGTGCGGCGGATGGTGCGCGACTTAAATGTAGGCACGCAAATCGTCGGCTGTCCGATTATCCGTGAAGCAGACGGGCTTGCAAAAAGTTCCAGAAATACGTACTTAAATGAACAGGAGCGGCAGGCGGCGCTTGTATTAAACCGCAGCCTGCATGTGGGGAAGGCTCTGGTGGAAGCTGGCGAGACAAGCGCGCAGGCGGTTAAGCAGGCGGTTACACAGGAGATTGAAAAGGAGCCGATGGCAAAAATTGATTATGTAGATGTGGTGGATTTTGATTCGGTTACGCCAATAGAGAAGCTGGACGCGGCGAATGGTTCCGTCCTCGTTGCAATAGCCGTATATATCGGAAAGACAAGGCTGATCGATAACTTTATTATTGAAAGATAAGGAGGCAGTTATGAATCTCACAATGTTAAAAGGAAAGATCCATCGTGCGGTTGTCAGGCAGGCAGAACTAAATTATGTCGGAAGCATTACGGTAGATACGGATTTGCTGGATGCGGCAGGTATTTTGGAATATGAGCTGGTACAGATCGTAGATATTGAAAACGGCAATCGTTTTGAGACTTATACGATCGCGGGAGAACCAGGCTCCGGCATGATCTGCTTAAACGGCGCGGCAGCCAGGCAGGTGGCGGTTGGAGATCATATTATACTGATGAGCTATGCACAGATGACGCCGGAGGAGGCAAAAGAGCATAAGCCAAAAGTCGTTTTTGTGGATGAGCAGAATCAGATTGCCAGAATCACCAATTATGAAAAATATGGCGAGCTGACAGAAAATTACGTAAAATAGATCAGCAAAAAAAGCTGCCGCTTTCGTTTGTGAAGGCGGCAGGTTCTTTTTCAAACACGCTCTAGGATCTGTTAAATCTTCTCATGCAGCTTCTGCGCGGCGCCTGGCAGCTCTGCCGCTGCCTTATGTTTTGCTTTTTTTCCCTTGTCTCCGGTGTGCATATATTTGCGCAGCACGAACAGCACAGCAATGCTTAATACAGATATAAAATCTTCAAATGGTGTGGTTTCGCCTACGATCATATGGCGTGCTACAAGGAAAATCAGTACCTGAACTACGTTGTCCGAAGTTGGATGGCAAAGCATCTCTAAAAATTCTATCCCAATGACAAGTACAAATATCTTTTCCAGATAGTGACGGAACGTGGTCATATCCTCAAGCAGTTCCCCAAATATCGAAAGGTTATCTTTTAACAGGCTGATAATAGCTGCAAGAATCCCGATCAATACAAATACGGCGACGACCAGCTCGAGGATACGGCAGATTTGTTGCAGTCCTTTTACGATTTTTTTCATACGCTTCTCCTTTTTAAAATCGGTTCATTTGACATTCCTTGTCTCTATTAAAATAGAAGCAGCGTCTGCTTGTCAAGATGAAATTTTTTGTGGTGGAGGAAAATATTAAAATTGTGTGAATAGCCTTGACAAAGCGGAGCAATGGGAATATTATACATAGTAATGAATACTACATAATAAAATATTAAATATTACATAATAAAGAAATAAAAAACAATAAATGCAGGATATGTAAAAGGAGGATTTCTTTATGGAGCTTTCAATTCGGGAACCGGGGAGTGCGATCACACATTTTATCGCGATGCTGCTGGCGGTAGCTGCTTCTGTGCCGCTGCTTCTAAAGGCAGGCATGTCGTCGGGAATGCGCTGTACAGTGGCAATGGGCATCTTTATGTGCAGCATGATCCTGCTGTATGGGGCGAGCACGATGTACCATTCGGTCAATGTGTCGGATAAAATATTAAAAGTGTTCCGCAAAATAGACCATATGATGATTTTTGTGCTGATCGCGGGTTCTTATACGCCGGTCTGTCTGATTGTGCTGGGCGGCAGGCAGGGCTATACGCTGTTGGCAGTCGTATGGGGCATTGCGGTTGTGGGAATGGCGGTGAAAGCGGTGTGGATTACGTGTCCGAAATGGTTTTCATCGGTGATCTATATAGCGATGGGCTGGGTTTGCGTTGCCGTATTTGGGACGCTGCTGCGTACGCTGCCGACACAGGCGTTTTTGTGGCTGCTTGCAGGAGGAATTATTTACACGGTGGGCGGCGTGATCTATGCGCTGAAATGGAAGCTGTTTAACCAGAATCACAAATATTTTGGTTCGCATGAGATCTTTCATTTATTTGTAATGGCAGGCAGCATTTGTCATTTTATCTTTATGTATTTGTATGTGGCATAAAAAAGGAGCGCGCAAAAAGCCGCCGGGCGGGAAAGCCTGGCGGCTTTTTTGGCAATAATAACAGAGAAAGCCGGATGGACGGCTTATTTTTCAGGTATTAATTTATGTAACGGGGCAGGAAATCTGTGTTATAATTCTTTTAAAAGATATGATACTATAAAAAGAGCGGGATCTGGTTGTATCCCGGAAAGGATTGGCGTTATAATGAAAGAAAACATAAGTCAGCAAGCAAACGTACCTGGCGGCACAGGCGTGCGCAAAAAGCGGGGGATCAGCGGCAGTACGCTCAAGCTGATCGCTGTAATTTCGATGGTGATCGACCATATCGGAGCGGGGATTTTGGGCAGGTATTTGTACATCAGCGGGCTCGGCGGCCTGGATGCAAGCGATGCAGCGCAGGTGCAGCAGTGGATTGCGGGCAATGCGCAGTTGTTTACCGTCTACAATATTATGCGTATGATTGGCAGGATCGCATTTCCGATCTATTGTTTTTTACTTGTAGAGGGATTTGAGCATACAAGAAACCGCATGAAATATGCGGCAAGGCTGCTGCTGTTTGCGGCAGTATCAGAGCTGCCGTTTGACTTGCTGTTTAAAGGGAGTATCCTTGAATTCAGCTATCAAAATGTGTTCTTTACACTGTTTTTCGGAGTTGCCGTTATGATCGGCATTCGCTGGGTGGGGGAACGGTTTTTTGGTAAGCCGGTAATTGCGGCAGTTTTGACCTGGGCAGTCATTGCAGCGGGGATGGCTGCGGCGCAGTTTGCCAATACGGACTATGCCGCAATCGGGGTATTATGTATCGTTGTGATTTATTTATGCCGGAAGAAAAAGATGTGGCAGATTATTGCCGGATGCGTTGTATTTGCATGGGAGCTGACAGCTCCGCTGGCATTTGTGCCGATAGCGTTTTATAACGGCAAAAGAGGATGGAAGCTGAAGTATTTCTTTTATGTGGTCTATCCGGCGCATCTTTTGATTTTGTATCTGATCTGTCTGTACCTGGGGATCGCTTCTTATCCGGCGGTATAGGAAAGCAGTTGAGGGGAGATGGGGAATATGCCGTTGTATACAAGGCAGCAGTTAGTCCGGCTGATCTGGCCGCTGCTGCTGGAACAGTTTTTGGCGGTTACAATGGGGCTGGCGGATACGTTTATGGTGTCGAGCGTCAGCGAGGCGGCGGTGTCCAGCGTCAGCCTGGTCGATACGCTGAATGTGCTGGTATTTCAGATCCTGTCTGCGCTGGCGTCTGGCGGCGCGGTTGTCGTCAGCCAGTATATGGGGCAGAAAAATACCGCACAGATGAAAAAATGTGCGGCGCAGCTATACAGTGTGCTTTTAATCAGCACAAGCGTGGTTATGGCGGCGGCAATGATTGGCAGCAGGGCGATCCTGCGTGCTATTTTTGGGGCGATTGATGCGCAGGTTATGGGATATGCGCAGATTTATTTTCTGATCAGTGCGGTATCCTATCCGTTTATGGGAGCATATAACGCAGGTGCGGCATTGTTTCGGGCACAGGGCAACAGCAAGGTGAGCATGAAGGCAAGCCTTGTGATGAATGTCATGAATATTGCGGGAAATGCGATGCTGATCTACGGGCTGCATATGGGTGTGCTTGGCGCCGCGCTTGCAACACTTGCCGGGCGTATGTTTTCGGCGGTATGGGTGACGATGCAGCTACAAAAGCCGCAGCATCCGTTTCGCATCAGCAGGATCGCGGATATGAAGCCGGACAGAAACCAGATTCGCCCGATTCTTTTGATCGGCGTTCCAAGCGGGCTGGAAAACGGGATGTTCCAGATCGGCAAGCTGTGCGTCAGCAGCCTTACGGCGACCTTGGGGACTTCCGCCATTGCAGCGAATGCGGTGGCAAATACCGTAGCGACAGTGGCAAATATTCCAGGCAATACGATCGGACTTGCGGTGATCCCGGTCATTGGGCGGTGCCTGGGCGCAGGGGAAAAGGGGCAGGCGAAACAGTATGCAAGGCTGCTGCTTGCCCTTGCGGCAGTCGGGCTTGCCGTTATGAATATTGCGGTGTATGTGGGCATTCCGGTTGTGGCAGGCGCGTATCATCTGACGCCTGAGGCAAAGCAGATGTGTATTGCCGTGATTCGCCTGTTTTGCGTGTTCAGTATTTTTTTCTGGGCGCTCAGCTTTACGCTGCCGCAGGTGCTGCGCAGCGGAGGAGATGCAAAATATACGATGAGTGTCAGCATTTTCAGTATGTGGATGTTTCGTGTCGTTCTGTCTTATTTCTTTGTATTAAAGATGGATATGGGGCTGATGGGGGTTTGGCTTGGCATGTGCATTGACTGGATTTGCAGGAGCATTTTTTTCGTCATCCGGTTTCTTGGCGGCAAATGGATGGAACATAACGTAATTTAGGCAGTAACATATGGAGGAGAACTATGAGGATTTCGACAAAAGGAAGATATGCGCTTCGGATGATGCTGGATTTGGCGCTGCACAATACAGGCACGCCGGTAAGAATCAAAGAGATCGCAGCCAGACAGGAGATTTCAGACAAATATTTAGAACAGATTATAGCGGTATTGAATAAGGCGGGGTATGTGCGCAGTGTGCGCGGGCCGCAGGGCGGATACCTGCTTACCCGTCCGGCGGAGGAATATACGGTGGGGATGATCCTGCGCCTTACGGAAGGCAGCCTGGCACCGGTGGAATGCCTGGATTCGGAGATCGGAAGCTGTGAAAAAAGCGATGACTGCGTTACGGTGCTTGTGTACCGGAAGATGAATGAAGCGGTTAATGAAGTGATCGACCATATTACGCTGGCAGACCTGATGGGGTGGAAGCTGCAAAAGGATGGAGATTACAGCATTTGACCGCTTTTTTCGAATTCCTATTGACACGATGGGAAAAGTAGGATATACTTGCAGTTATTAGAAACCATATCATACGCAGGTATAACAGAAGGAGAAAAGACGATGGCAAAAAAGACATACAACGACAGGGCGTTCAAATTTGAAACATTGCAGCTTCATGCAGGGCAGGAACAGCCAGACCCGGCGACGGATGCACGGGCTGTACCGATCTATCAGACAGCTTCTTACGTATTCCATAACTGTGACCATGCAGCGGCGCGGTTTGGGCTTGCTGATGCGGGAAATATTTACGGCAGGCTGACAAATCCTACCCAGGACGTGTTTGAACAGCGGATTGCAAAGCTCGAGGGCGGTGTGGCGGCGCTTGCCGTGGCGTCGGGTGCGGCAGCGATCTCCTATACGATACAAAATCTTGCAGGGGCAGGGTGCCACATTGTTGCGGCACGCAATATTTACGGCGGGACGTATAACCTGCTGGCGCATACGCTTACACAGTACGGAATCACAGCCACGTTTGTCGATCCTTCTGATTTTGAAAAGGTAGATGCTGCCATTTTGGAAAATACGAGAGCGGTATTTGTCGAGACGCTTGGCAATCCCAATTCGGATGTCACAGATCTGGAAAAGATCGCGCAGATCGCACATGCGAACCAGATTCCTTTGGTGGTTGACAATACATTTGCAACGCCGTATCTTGTTCGTCCGATTGCGTATGGCGCGGACATTGTCGTGCATTCTGCGACAAAGTTTATCGGCGGACACGGGACAGCGCTTGGCGGCGTAATTGTGGATTCGGGAAATTTTGACTGGGAAGCATCCGGGAAGTTTGCGCATCTTACAGAACCGAATCCGAGCTATCATGGCATCAGTTTTACAAAAGCAGTCGGACGTGCCGCGTTTGTAACGAGCGTTCGCGCCATTTTGCTGCGTGATACAGGCGCTGCGATCGCACCGTTCCATGCGTTTTTCTTTTTGCAGGGACTGGAGACATTGTCTTTACGTGTCGAGCGCCATGTGGAAAATGCACGGAATGTCGTGCAGTATCTGCAAGCACATCCGCAGGTAGAAACGGTGCATCACCCATCGGTCAGCACCGACCCGAAGCAGCAGGAGCTGTATAAAAAATATTTTCCAAATGGCGGCGGATCGATTTTTACATTTGAAATCAAGGGAGACGCACAAAAAGCGAGGGACTTTATCGATCATCTGGAACTGTTTTCGCTGCTTGCGAATGTAGCCGATGTCAAATCGCTTGTGATCCATCCGGCAAGTACGACGCACTCTCAAATGGAAGAAGACGAATTGCTGCGCGCAGGGATCAAACCGAATACGATACGGCTGTCGATCGGAACAGAGCATATAGACGATCTTATTGAAGACTTAAAAGAAGCTTTTGAAGCAGTGAAATAAAAGAAAACGGTGAAACAGGAAAGGAATTGTATTTTATGGGAATCTACAAAAATATTACAGAGCTGGTAGGAAATACGCCGATTATGGAGCTTGGCAGGTACTGCAAAAAAAATGAACTGGACGCGGTACTGCTGGCAAAGCTGGAGTATTTTAACCCGGCGGGAAGCGTCAAAGACCGTATTGCGAAAAAAATCCTGCTGGAAGCGTGGGAGAACGGCAGAATCAACGAAAATTCTGTGATTATTGAGCCGACAAGCGGAAATACGGGCATTGGGCTCGCAGCGGTTGCGGCAGCTCTTGGCATCCGTGTAATCATTACGATGCCGGAAACAATGAGTGTGGAGCGGCGCAACTTAATGAAAGCATATGGTGCCGAGCTGGTATTAACGGACGGTGCAAAAGGCATGAAAGGAGCCATTGCAAAGGCAGATGAGCTTGCCGCAGAGATCGAAGGCAGCTTTTTGCCGGGGCAGTTTGTCAACCAGCTAAACCCGCAGATGCACCGGGAGACGACAGGGCCGGAAATCTGGCAGGATACGGACGGCAAGGTAGATATTCTCGTAGCAGGCATTGGCACCGGAGGTACGATTACAGGCGCCGGAGAATACCTGAAATCCAAAAACAAAGACATCCGTGTAGTCGCGGTAGAGCCGGCAGCCTCCCCGGTATTATCACAAGGCAAACCAGGCGCCCATAAGATTCAGGGGATCGGCGCAGGTTTTGTGCCAGAGACGCTAAATACAGAAGTCTATGATGAAATTGTTACTGTGGACAATGAGGCGGCATTTGAAAAAGGCAGGGAAATTGCAAGAACAGAAGGCATACTGGTCGGCATTTCCTCAGGCGCGTCACTCTGGGCGGCGACAGAGCTGGCAAAGCGGACGGAAAATAGAGGGAAAACGATTGTTGTCATATTCCCGGATACGGGAGAGAGATATTTGTCTACGCCGATGTTTGACAGCGAAGCGTAGTGAATGGGGCTTCCGCATTTTGTGAGTAGAAGTTTGGAAAAGAGAATGTATTGGCATTCTCTTTTTTGTATGTCCGTTTGTACAAAAACATAACGCTATTTAGTAATAAAAATATAGCGCCCAAGAAAAATGTGTGTTATAATTCTATAGTCAGGTTAGGACAATGTAGGGTTAGCCGGATGATTGCCTTTCTGGAAACGGAAAGGGGGTATATATGAATACATTAGAAGTATTAACGCTGCTGCTTGTAGTATTTGCGGCTTTATCATATATAGACAATCATAGAAAGTAAAATGGCTATCTCCTACACCACTAGGAGACAGCCTGTAAAAAACTACAATACATATTAGTTTCCGATGGCAATCATCGGACGGGAAGATCCTATGATTGTCTCTAAGCTGATTATAGACGATGCTTTCGTATTTTGCAAGCATAAGTTCTGAAAAGAAAATGACGGGCATATTCTATTTAACGGGTTTCCCATCGCCCAGAAGCGCCGCATGGAAGGATCAGACCGTTTGTGGAAACAGGGATACCGATTTCCTGTGCATCAGTAATGCCGCCGTAAGGCTTCATAACGGTTTGGATCATATAGGCGAGCACGGCTGGCTGCAATCCGGTTGTGTAAGAGTTTACAAGAAAAAACAGCGGGTTTTTGCTTAAGATCTGCGTACATGCCTGAAGCAGCGGATAGATCGCGTCTTCGATCTTCCAGATCTCACCTTTTGGGCCTCTGCCGTAAGATGGAGGGTCCATAATCACAGCGTCATAGGTTTTTCCGCGCCGTATTTCCCGTTCTACAAATTTCATACAATCGTCGACAAGCCAGCGGATTGGCGCATTGCTAAGATCAGAGGCAGCGGCGTTTTCTTTTGCCCAGGCGACCATGCCTTTGGAAGCGTCCACATGTGTTACTTCTGCGCCGGCACTTGCGGCGGCGAGTGTGGCTCCGCCGGTATAGGCGAAAAGATTGAGTACTTTTACAGGGCGGCCAGCGTTTCGGATTTTGGCGGTGATCCAGTCCCAGTTGACTGCCTGTTCTGGGAACAGTCCGGTATGTTTAAAGCTGAACGGCTTTAGGTGGAACGTAAGTGCTCCGTAATGGATGTCCCATTGCTGCGGCAGGTCAAAAAATTCCCATTCTCCGCCGCCTTTGGTACTTCTGTGATAATGTGCGTTTAGTTTTTTCCAGTGCCGGTCTGTCTTGGGCGTGCTCCAGATAACCTGCGGATCTGGGCGCAGCAGGATATAACGGCACCAGCGTTCTAGCTTTTCTCCGTTAGAACAGTCGATCACTTCATATTCTTTCCATTGGTCTGCAATCCACATATGAGAGGCTCCTTTTGTTATTCTAGGCTGATTTCGGAAAAATTGATTTCCAGGTTTTCAAAGATTCCGGCTTTGATTTGGTCTGTGAAGGAATATTCCTCCATTTGGTTTTTATCAAAATAGTAAACCATAATGCGGTTTTTTGAATAGTCTGCAATCCAGTATTCACGAACGCCTGCGCTATGGTATTTGAATAATTTTTTGTTATAATCCCTCTGACGGCTGGTTGGAGAAACAATCTCAATAATCCAGTCAGGTGCACCATAGCAGCCTTTGTCCGTTAGCTTCTTTTTATCGCAGATCACACTCAGGTCTGGTTCCAGATAGATAGAGTCGTCTGCATTTAAAAATACGGCAAAGGGGGAAGGAAATACTTCGCAGGAGCCGTGATTTTTTTTGATGTAATCTTTTAACAAATAGTGCAGTTCCGATACAATCCGCTGATGCTTTGTACTTGGGGCAGCCATCATGAATAATTCGCCATCGATCAGCTCCGCATGTGTCCCTTCGGGCAGCTCATAGATATCTTCAATCGTGTATATATGTTCTAATAGTCTTGCGTCCATCGTTTTTACACCCCTTTCTGAACACATTATATAGAATAATCAGTTGTACAGCAAGCTTATTTTTTGCAGCATGACGTTTCAGGCATAACGAACGGCTTTGTTGACATTTTAGAATCCATCAGGTACTATATATTTGAAAAATCCTATACTACAAAAGAAAAATATGCAAAAATATACATAAAAAGGAAGGAGTCTACAAATACTATGAAGAAAAAGCTGATCTGCATATTATTAGCAGCCACACTGACAGCAGGAGCAGGCACGTCGGAAATGGTTTCGGCTGCGAGGACATCATTTGCCACAGAACAAGCGGACAATCTGCAAGCAGCAGCGGAAGAACCAACGGAAAACCTCACGGAGTTAACCGACATTACACTAATCACAACGAAACATTCCTCCAAAGCAATCCGCCTTCGCTGGAAGGATTTCAGCGACGAGCTGGTATCTGAGTATTATGTGATGCGCCGCGGTGTAAAAAACAGTGTTGGAAGCGGAGCATGGGAAACAATCGCAAGCAAGCAGTCAGACGGTGTTGCGGACGATGCGTTTTATCATTTTAAGGATGTGCTCGCTTCCTCTGAGCCGCAGCAATATGAATATAAGATCTGTGTGCTGTCAGCGGACGGTACAATCGATACGCGGGAAGCGGCTTATGAAGACGCGACCAATGAAGCAGCAGTGCTTGGCTCCAATATAAAGGTCTGTATTGATGCGGGGCATTACGGTACGCTGAACAACAATTTTGAACTGACGGGCAAGGACGGAAAATTTCCGTATTCGGAAGCGGTGTTTAATCTGGAGATAGCGAAGGCGCTGCAAGAGGAGCTGCGGCAGGCGTACGGAATTGACAGCTATCTGACCAGAGAGAGTGAGACGATCTCACTTACCGACAGCGGGAAGACTTATGTAAATGAAAATCTGGACAAAAAAAATATTGCTGTCAGGGGAACTGTGGCAAAGGCGCAGGGGTGCGACCTGTTTATTTCCCTGCATACCAATTCCACGAGCAGTCAGACAAAGGTATGGAGCCAGCCAAAGAAAATTAATAAAGTAGCTGTCTTTGTCAATCAGACGGCACATGCAAGTGACACAGATATGAAAATCGCAAACACGATTGGGCAGAAGCTGACAGATTATAATATGGAAGCAGGTATTCAGACACTTGGATTTACGGCAAGGAGCAAAAATAACGCAGCGTCGTTTACAACGGTAACGAATGATTCGGCAAAGGCGAAGGGGACGGTGTTTTATCGGCGCAGCAGCTCTGGAGGAGATTATTATGGAGTGCTTCGCGGAGCGAGTACTAGCGGTGTTCCGGGGATGATCGTAGAGCATGCGTTTCATGTGACGCAAATCGTAAGAAAGCAGGCGGCTGCTTCATCGGAGCTTGCAAATAGCTGGGCTGCGTGTGATGCATACGGTATTGCGGCTGGCTATGGTTTTATTGTACTAAAAAAAATACAATAATTTTAAAAAAAATGTTGCATTCCTACATTTTATCATATATAATCCAAAGTGCTGTGACATGATAGCGACGAAGCGTGAGGTTGCTGCCTTTGGATGGCAGGTTTTCCGTGGAGCGAATGTCAAGTTAGGAAACTGGCGACAAGTCACTGTACGATTAGAATATCTGCTGTCTGGGCAGCAGAAATATGGTGTGTTATCGAAAAGATACACACGGGTTCGTGTACAGTCACCGCTTGTCGTACATTAAGTGCGAATAAGGAGGCGACTTTTTTTATGGCAAGTCAAACAATGAGGATCATACTCAAAGCTTACGATCATCAGCTTATCGATGCATCGGCAAAGAAAATTATCGAAACAGTAAAGAAAAACGGAGCGCAGGTGAGCGGGCCGGTACCACTTCCAACAAAGAAAGAGGTTATTACAATCTTAAGAGCGGTACACAAATACAAAGATTCGAGAGAACAGTTTGAGCAGAGAACTCATAAGAGACTGATCGATATTATTGCACCGACACAAAAGACGGTGGATGCATTAACCAGATTAGAGTTACCGGCTGGTGTGAATATCGATATCAAAATGAAATAGAAAACAGGTAACTATTTTAAAATCGGGCAACAATCCTGAAGGGTTTTTATCATAGAAGCAATACTGCAAGGCGGTATTCCACTTATGTTACTAACTGTTCTAGGATGAACGCAGTACTTGCGTTCCGCTGTAGGATAACAGGAGGTAAAAGAATGAAGAAAGCGATTTTAGCTACAAAAGTCGGAATGACTCAAATCTTCAACGAAAACGGAGAACTCACTCCGGTGACTGTATTAGAGGCAGGGCCTTGCGTCGTAACACAGATCAAAACAGTTGAAAACGACGGTTACAGTGCGGTACAGGTTGGTTTTGTTGACAAAAAAGACAAGATTATCAACAAAGACGCCAACGGCAAGAAAGAAATCAGAAACAGACACGGTGTTACAAAGGCAGAAAAAGGCCATTTTGACAAAGCAGGTGTTTCTGGCAAGAGATTCGTAAGAGAATTCAAGTTTGATAACGCTGCTGACTATAAGCTGGCAGACGAGATCAAGGCAGATATTTTTGCGGCAGGCGACAAGGTAGACGCGACTGCAATCTCGAAAGGGAAAGGTTTCCAGGGCGCTATTAAAAGACATGGCCAGCACAGAGGGCCGATGACACATGGTTCCAAATTCCATCGCCATCAGGGTTCTAACGGTGCGTGTTCTTCACCGAGCAAGGTGTTTAAGGGCAAAGGGATGCCGGGACATATGGGCCATGAGCAGGTGACAGTACAGAATCTTGAGATCGTAAGAGTAGATGCGGGAAAGAATCTGCTGCTTGTAAAAGGTTCCGTACCAGGGCCGAAAAAGTCATTAGTCACCATCAAAGAAGCAGTAAAATCTTATAAATAGCGCATAACAGGAAAGGAGGATGTTACAGATGGCTAACGTATCTGTTTATAATATGGAAGGCAAGGAAGTAGGAAGCATCGAATTAAACGATGCGGTCTTCGGTGTGGAAGTGAACGAACACTTGGTACACATGGCAGTCTTACAGCAGCTTGCCAACAAACGTCAGGGAACACAGAAAGCAAAGACGCGCTCTGAGGTTAGCGGCGGCGGAAGAAAGCCGTGGAGACAGAAAGGAACCGGCCATGCAAGACAGGGTTCTACAAGATCTCCGCAGTGGAAAGGCGGCGGCATTGTATTCGCTCCAACACCAAGAGACTATTCTTTCAAATTAAATAAGAAGGAAAAAAGAGCAGCATTAAAGTCAGCGCTCACTTCTGTAGTAAATGAAAGCAAGTTTATCGTTGTAGATGACTTAAAGCTGGATGAGGTTAAGACAAAGAAAATGGTCGGCGCCTTAAAAGCGTTAAACGCTGAAAAAGCTCTGGTCGTATTAGAAGGAACCAACGAAAATATTGCGTTGTCTGCAAGAAATATCCCAACCGTAAAGGTGGCGTATGTGAATACGATCAACGTGTATGATATTTTGAAATACAATACAATGGTATTATCGAAAGATGCTGTAGCAGCAATCGAGGAGGTGTATGCATAATGGCAAACGTTCAATATTATGATGTAATCCTCAAACCGGTGGTTACAGAAAAGAGCATGGATCTCATGTCTGATAAGAAATATACGTTTTATGTGCATCCAGAAGCAAATAAAGCAATGATTAAGGATGCTGTTCAGAGAATGTTCGAAGGGACAAAAGTAAAAAAAGTCAATACAATGAATATTCCTGGCAAAAAGAGAAGACGCGGCGCTACCGTTGGCAGAACCGCAGACAGAAAAAAAGCGATTGTCCAGCTTACAGAGGACAGTGCGGATATTGAAATCTTCAGCGGACTGTAAAGCTGCATAGCCGATAGACAGAATCCGTAAAATATGTGCAGCTTGCACGATAAGAAAGCATTGAAAGGAGAAACAATCATGGGAATTAAGAGTTATAACCCATACACACCTTCCAGAAGACATATGACTGGATCTGATTTCTCTGAAATCACAAAAAAGACTCCTGAAAAATCTTTACTGGCACCGAAAAAGAAACATTCAGGACGTAATAATCAGGGTAAAATAACCGTCAGACATCGCGGCGGCGGAAATAAACAGAAATACAGAATAATTGATTTTAAAAGAAGAAAAGACGGTATTCCAGGAAAGGTTGTTGGTATCGAGTACGATCCAAACCGTTCCGCAAATATTGCACTGATCTGCTATGAGGATGGACAAAAAGCATATATCCTGGCTCCGGCTGGCCTGACAGACGGCATGAAAGTTATGAATGGCCCTCAGGCAGAAGTCAGAGTCGGCAACTGTCTGCCGCTTGAGAATATCCCGGTTGGTACACAGGTACACAATATCGAGATGTATCCGGGAAAAGGAGGACAGATCGCACGTTCTGCCGGCCTGAGCGCACAGCTTATGGCAAAAGAAGGCAAATATGCGACGTTAAGACTTCCTTCTGGTGAAATGAGAATGATTCCTCTGAACTGCCGCGCAACAATCGGCGTTGTTGGCAATGGTGATCACAACCTGATCAATATCGGTAAGGCAGGACGCAAGCGTCATATGGGTATCCGCCCGACAGTACGCGGTTCTGTTATGAATCCGAATGACCATCCACACGGTGGTGGTGAAGGCAGGGCTCCGATCGGACGTCCAGGCCCAAGTACGCCTTGGGGCAAACCGGCACTTGGACTTAAGACACGTAAGAAAAAGAAAGCTTCGAATAAGCTGATCGTAAGAAGACGTGACGGCAGAGCAATGAAGAGTAAATAGGAGGAATAGTAATGAGTAAAAGATCATTGAAAAAAGGTCCTTTCGCAGATGAAAGCCTGTTAAAAAAGGTAGATGCTCTGAACGCTGCAGGTGATAATGCCGTAATTAAGACATGGTCCCGCCGTTCCACAATTTTCCCGTCATTCGTGGGACGTACCTTTGCAGTGCATGATGGCAGAAAGCATGTACCGGTATATGTTACAGAAGATATGGTCGGGCATAAGCTGGGTGAGTTCGTTGCTACAAGAACTTACCGTGGTCATGTAAAAGAAGAAAAAAGGTCAAGAGTGAAATAATTCGCTGATTAGGAAAGGAGGCTCTATTTCATGGCTAAAGGACATAGATCTCAAATTAAGAGAGAGAGAAATGAAAATAAAGATACCAGACCTTCTGCAAAATTATCTTATGCAAGAGTGTCGGTTCAGAAAGCTTGCTTTGTATTAGATGCAATCCGTGGAAAAGATGTAAAGACAGCGCTTGCTATCTTAGACTACAATCCGCGCTACGCGTCTGAGATCACGGCAAAATTATTACGGTCTGCGATTGCAAACGCAGAAAACAATAACGGGATGAACGCAGATAACCTGTATATTGAAGAGTGCTATGCAAATAAAGGACCTACGATGAAGAGAATCAGACCAAGAGCACAGGGACGTGCATACAGGATCGAGAAGAGAATGAGCCACATCACCATTGTGCTGAATGAGAGATAAGGAGGGAAAGCATGGGACAGAAAGTTAATCCTCATGGCTTAAGAGTTGGTGTCATTGCTGACTGGGACTCTAAGTGGTATGCAGAGGGAAATTTCGCAGACTGTTTAATAGAAGATTATAAGATCAGAGAATTCCTGAAGAAGAAATTATACGCAGCCGGCATTTCAAAGATTGAGATTGAAAGAGCTTCTGAGCGTGTAAAAGTAATTATATATACAGCAAAGCCAGGTGTTGTCATCGGTAAAGGCGGCACTGAGATCGAAAAAGTAAAAGCAGAGCTTCAGAAATATTTACAGATCGGCAAAAAGCAGAAGCTGATTGTAGACATCAAAGAAGTAAAGAAACCGGATAAGGATGCGCAGCTTGTAGCAGAAAATATTGCATTACAGCTTGAAAACCGTATTTCTTTCCGTCGTGCGATGAAGTCTTGCATGTCCAGAAGCTTAAAATCTGGCGCACTTGGTATCAAGACAGCAGTATCCGGCCGTTTAGGCGGTGCAGATATGGCTCGTACGGAGTTCTATTCCGAAGGAAATATCCCGCTTCAGACATTGAGAGCAGACATTGACTACGGATTTGCCGAGGCAGATACGACCTATGGCAAAGTAGGTGTCAAAGTATGGATCTACAAAGGGGAGATTCTTCCGACGAAGGGAAATAAGGAAGGAGGCGCTCAGTAATTATGTTAATGCCGAAAAGAGTAAAGCATAGAAAACAGTTCCGCGGCTCTATGAGAGGAAAAGCTGCGAGAGGCAATAAGATTACAAACGGTGCATTTGGTATTGTAGCAATGGAACCGGCATGGATCAAATCAAACCAGATTGAGGCGGCACGTATTGCGATGACACGTTATGTAAAGCGTGGCGGTAAGATTTGGATTAAAATATTCCCAGACAAACCTGTAACTGCAAAACCGGCAGAAACTCGAATGGGTTCAGGAAAAGGTTCCCTGGAATACTGGGTAGCCGTTGTAAAACCGGGACGTGTATTGTTTGAAATTGATGGAGTTGCGGAAGAAACTGCGAGAGAAGCATTGCGTCTCGCTACACACAAATTACCTTGTAAATGTAAAGTAGTTTCGCGTGCAGACTTAGAAGGCGGTGAATCAAATGAAAGCAAGTAAATATTTAGAAGAATTACGGACACAGACGCCGGCGGACTTAAACGCTCAGTTAGTAGAGGCTAAGAAAGAACTTTTCAATTTGAGATTCCAGAATGCAACAAACCAGTTGGAGAATACAGGCAGAATTAAAGAAGTAAGAAAAAATATTGCAAGAATTCAGACCGTGATTACCGAAAAAGCGAATGCCTAGATCTCAGGAAGGAGAATGATATCGTGGATAGAAATTTAAGAAAAACACGTGTTGGTGTTGTTGTAAGCGATAAGATGCAGAAGACCATTGTTGTAGCTGTAAAAGACAATGTAAGACATCCGTTATACAACAAGATCGTTAAAAGAACTTATAAATTAAAAGCTCATGATGAGAACAACGACTGCAAGATCGGTGATACCGTCAGAGTCATGGAGACAAGGCCGTTATCTAAGGATAAGAGATGGAGACTTGTTGAAATCGTTGAGAGAGCGAAATAATAGTACAAGGAGGATTCCAGCATGATTCAGCAGGAAAGCAGACTCAAGGTCGCTGACAATACCGGAGCAAAGGAATTGCTTTGCATTCGTGTTATGGGCGGTTCTACAAGAAGATATGCACACATTGGCGATATTATTACTGCGACCGTTAAAGATGCAACACCAGGCGGCGTTGTTAAAAAAGGTGATGTTGTAAAAGCAGTCGTTGTGCGTACAGTACGTGAGACAAGACGCAAAGACGGCTCTTACATCCGCTTTGATGAAAATGCCGCAGTTATTATAAAAGATGACCAGACTCCGAGAGGAACCCGTATTTTCGGACCAGTAGCGAGAGAGCTTCGTGACAAGCATTTCATGAAGATCGTTTCTCTGGCTCCTGAAGTATTATAGGAGGTAGCAAAGATGGCAATGTTAAAAATAAAAAAAGGCGATACTGTAAAAGTGATTGCCGGCAGAGATAAAGACAAAGAAGGTAAAGTCATTGCTGTAAACCGCAAGAACAATACACTGCTTGTGGAAGGCATCAATATGATTACCAAGCATACAAAACCATCTATGCAGAATCAGCAGGGTGGGATTGTACACCAGGAAGGGCCAATTCATATTTCTAACGTAATGTATCTGCATAAGGGACAGCCGACAAGAATCGGATTTAAGTTTGACGGAGATAAAAAAGTCCGTTTTGCAAAATCTACTGGCGACATTATTGACTAAGTACGAAGAGAAGGAAGGGAGGTCCAAACGTGAGCAGATTAAGAGATCAGTATATGAATGAGATCGTAGATGCTATGATCAAAAAATTCGGATATAACAATCGTATGCAGGTGCCGAAGCTGGATAAGATCGTGGTAAACATGGGTATCGGCGAAGCAAAAGAAAATGCGAAAATATTAGAAGCAGCTATGAGCGATATGGAATTGATCACCGGCCAGAAGCCGATCAAGACCATATCTAAAAAATCAATCGCGAACTTCAAGATCAGAGAGGGTATGCCGATTGGCTGTAAGGTAACGTTAAGAGGCGAAAAAATGTATGAGTTTTTAGATCGTCTTGTAAACCTTGCACTGCCTCGTGTGCGTGACTTTAGAGGTGTCAATCCAAACTCTTTCGACGGAAGGGGAAATTATGCACTTGGCATCAAAGAGCAGTTGATCTTCCCGGAAGTAGAATTTGACAAGATCGACAAGGTGCGCGGCATGGACGTAATTTTTGTAACGACAGCAAAGACAGACGAAGAAGCGCGTGAATTATTAGCTCAGTTCAACATGCCATTTCAGAAGTAATCAGGAGGGAAATTATGGCAAAGACTTCTATGAAAGTAAAACAGCAGCGTAAACAGAAATTCTCTACCAGAGAGTATACACGCTGTAGGATCTGTGGTCGTCCACATTCTGTGTTAAGGAAATATGGAATCTGCCGTGTATGCTTCCGTGAATTAGCATATAAGGGCCAGATCCCGGGAGTAAAGAAGGCTTCCTGGTAAAACAGTGACACCCAGATAATATTTAAGGAGGAAATTCAATCATGACAATGAATGATCCAATCGCAGATATGCTTACAAGAATACGTAACGCAAATACTGCTAAACATGATACAGTAGATATTCCGTCATCCAAGATGAAGACCGCTATTGCTGACATTCTTGTAAATGAAGGCTACATTGCGAAATACGATATCGTTGATGACGGTAATTTCAAAGCAATCCGTGTCACATTAAAATATGGCGCTGATAAGAATGAAAAAATTATTACAGGCATCAAGAGAATCTCTAAGCCAGGGCTTCGCGTATACGCTGGCAAGGATGAAATTCCTTCCGTGCTCGGCGGTTTGGGAATTGCGATTTTGTCTACAAACAAAGGCGTGATTACAGATAAACAAGCAAGAAAGATGCAGGTTGGCGGAGAAGTATTAGCATTTGTATGGTAATCGATTCATTTTTTAAAATAAACAGGAGGTACGGGCATGTCACGTATAGGTAGAATGCCAATCGCGGTCCCGGCAGGCGTTACTGTAGAGATTGCAGAAAATAATAAAGTAACAGTAAAGGGACCAAAGGGCGAACTGGAACGAGTGCTGCCGTCTGAAATGACAATTAAGCAGGAAGACGGACAGATTTTGGTTACAAGGCCAAATGATCTTAAGAAAATGAAATCTTTGCATGGTCTTACAAGAACACTGATCAACAATATGGTAGTAGGTGTTACTGATGGCTACACAAAGCAGCTTGAAGTAAACGGTGTCGGCTACAGAGCTGCAAAATCCGGCAATAAGCTGACCTTGAACCTTGGTTATTCCCATCCGGTTGTTATGGAAGATCCAGAAGGACTGGAGTCTGTGGTAGAAGGCAACAAAATCACAATCAAAGGAATCGACAAGGAAAAAGTCGGCCAGTATGCTGCTGAGATCAGAGATAAGAGAAGACCAGAACCTTACAAGGGCAAAGGTATTAAATATATGGATGAAGTTATTCGGCGTAAAGTTGGTAAGACTGGTAAGAAATAAATGAAAGGGTGACGAGAGATGGTTAGAAAGGAATCAAGAGCTAAGGTTCGTGAAAATAAACACAGAAGACTGCGCAACCGTATTTCCGGGACAACGGCAAGACCGCGTCTGGCAGTTTTTAGAAGTAATAATCATATGTACGCTCAGATCATTGACGATACAGTTGGCAATACCATCGCAGCGGCTTCCACGCTGGATAAAGACATAAAAGAAGCAGTGGAAAAGACAAATAATGTCGCTGCTGCGGCACAGGTCGGTACTGTGATCGCAAAAAGAGCTTTGGAAAAGGGTATTACAACGGTTGTCTTTGACCGCGGCGGATATATTTATCAGGGCAAAGTGCAGGCTCTGGCAGACGCAGCCAGAGAAGCTGGTTTAACATTCTAAGTAGGAGGAAACAGTTACATGAAACGTGAAATAATTGATGCTAGTCAGTTAGAGTTAACAGAAAACGTTGTAGCAATCAAACGTGTCACGAAGGTTGTAAAGGGTGGACGAAACATGCGCTTTTCAGCTTTAGTAGTTGTCGGTGACAGCAACGGACATGTAGGCGCAGGAATGGGTAAAGCAGCAGAAATTCCTGAGGCAATCCGCAAGGGTAAAGAAGATGCTATGAAAAAACTCATTACTGTCAAATTAGATGATAACAAGAGTATTACACATGATATTCTGGGCAAGCATACAGGTGCTACGGTACTGCTTAAGAAATCTCCAGATGGTACTGGTATCATCGCCGGCGGGCCTGCACGTAGTGTTTGCGAACTGGCAGGAATTAAGAATATCCGTACAAAATCTTTAGGATCTAATAATAAGCAGAATGTTGTGCTTGCTACAATCGCTGCTCTGGCTCAGTTAAAATCTCCAGAAGAAGTTGCTAAGCTCCGCGGTAAATCTGTAGAAGAGATTGTAGGTTAGGAGGCATGAAATGGCAGAGAAAATGTTAAAGGTAACACTGATCAGATCAAAAATCGGCGCAGTGCCAAGGAATCGTAAAATTATTGAATCTCTGGGCTTTCGCAAGCTCAACCAGAC
The DNA here is from genome assembly GCA_910574915.1 of Eubacteriaceae bacterium. Lineage (GTDB taxonomy): Bacteria > Bacillota > Clostridia > Lachnospirales > Lachnospiraceae > Eubacterium_J. The sequence goes on along the minus strand of CAJTCR010000012.1, from coordinate 26,343 downwards.
AAAAACATTCCCAGACAATGCTGCGACACAGGGTGCACTCAGAAAGATCGCACCATATGTAAAAGTTGAAGAAGCATAATACACAATAAGGAGGTGTCAGTATGGACTTATCAAGTTTAAAAGCCGCAGAGGGCTCGAGAAAAGATAGATTCAGAAAAGGACGCGGACACGGTTCAGGCAACGGCAAGACAGCCGGTAAGGGACACAAAGGCCAAAAAGCTCGTTCAGGAGCACCAAGGCCAGGCTTTGAAGGTGGCCAGATGCCATTATACAGAAGATTACCAAAGAGAGGCTTTAAGAATTTTAATTCTAAGATAATCGTTGGGATCAATGTATCGGAGCTTGAAAGATTTGATAATGATTCTACGATTACCGTAGACACGTTAATCGAGACAGGAATCGTTAAAAATCCAAGAGACGGCGTCAAAATTCTTGGAAATGGAGAATTAACCAAGAAGCTCACTGTTCAGGCCAATGCATTCAGCGCTGGCGCAAAAGAAAAGATTGAGGCTCTTGGTGGAAAAGCAGAGGTGATCTAATGTTACAGACACTTCGTGGTGCATTCAAGGTTAAAGAAATCCGGGAACGGTTAGTATATACATTTTTTATGCTAATCGTGATCCGGTTAGGCTCACAGCTTCCTTGTCCGGGTATTGACTCTGCTTTATTTGCAGAATGGTTCAGCTCACAGACGAACGGGGCATTTAACTTTTTTGATGCGATTACCGGCGGATCGTTCAATGAAATGTCTGTATTTGCATTGAGTATCACACCGTATATTACGTCTTCCATCATTATGCAGCTCCTTACTATCGCGATTCCAAAGCTGGAGGAGATGCAGCGTGACGGTGAAGAAGGCAGAAAGAAAATTGCAAGCATTACCCGTTATGTAACGATAGCGCTTGCATTGATCGAATCCATTGCAATGGCAATCGGATTCGGCAGAATGGGATATCTGATGGATTATAGTGTATTTTCTGTGATTCAGGTAGTATGTATTCTGACCGCAGGATCCGCAGTACTGATGTGGATCGGGGAGCAGATCACGGAAAAAGGTGTCGGCAACGGGATTTCTATCGTGCTGGTAATCAACATTGTATCCAGAATCCCGGCTGATATGTCAACCTTATATGAACAGTTTGTAAAGAATCAAAAGGTGGCAAGAGGCGTACTTGCGGCAGTTATCATTCTTGCAATCATTCTGCTGACAGTCGTATTTGTAATCTTATTGCAGGATGCGGAACGAAAGATTCCGGTACAGTATTCCAAGAAGATCCAAGGCAGAAAGACCGTCGGCGGACAAAGCTCTTTTATTCCGTTAAAGGTCAATACAGGCGGTGTTATTCCGATTATCTTTGCGCAGTCGATTATGGAATTTCCGGTTGTAATCTGTACGCTGCTCGGTGTAGACGGCGGGACAGGCATAGGCGGAAAGATCTTAAACGGCTTGCAGCAGCGTAACTGGTGTGATCCGGCGAATCCAGTTTTAACAGTTGGACTTGCCGTATATCTCGTACTCGTGATCGTATTTGCATATTTTTATACGTCGATTACGTTCAATCCGCTTGAGATTGCAGATAATATGAAAAAGCAAGGCGGTTTTATTCCTGGCATCCGTCCGGGCAAACCAACGAGTGAATATCTGACAAAGATCTTAAATTATATCGTATTTATCGGCGCTGTCGGGCTGTCGATCTGTGCGGTCGTTCCGATCTTCTTTAACGGTGTGTTTAAGGCAAACGTATCGTTTGGCGGAACATCCATTATCATTATCGTAGGTGTTGTTATTGAAACAATTAAACAGATCGAATCGAAGATGGTTGTGCGGTATTATAAGGGATTCTTAAGTGAATAGAGGTTGTGGGGGATACAGTTTCGGCTGTATCTCTCTTTGCGTAGAAGGAGCTGAAATGGAGATCGGAAACGGGGGCAGGGCATGGCAGTTTGACCTGGAACAGTATATCAAGCAGGGGGAACCTGGAAAAACTGAAAAATCATATGCATGGAAAACTGCGATCGGGCTACAGGACGTAGATGGGCTTAAGACTTCTGCATATTTATTGCAGACGGCAAAAGACCATATTGAAGGCAGCATTGATATAGATACGGCACAGCTCAGGATTGAAAACTATTATCAGTCCAGGGAAAACCGCAGGGAGGCTGAACTGGAAACAGAGGAGGCGGATAAGGTAGCGGCAAGAATTGCCAAAGAGCTTAGTGAGAAGACCTTTCAGTTTTCACCAGCGGAGTATTTGATGATACACAAGAGGCTATTTCTGGGAATCTACGATCATGCAGGAAGAATACGTCCTTATAATATTACAAAACAGGAGTGGGTGCTACAGGGGGAAACGGTTTTGTATGCAGCCGCAGACAGTATTCAGGCGACTTTGGAATATGATTTTCATATGGAAAAACAGTTTTCGTATCAGGGGCTTACATTACAAGAAGCTGTAAAGCATCTTGCGAAATTCACTTCAGATATCTGGCAGATTCATCCATTTTGCGAAGGAAATACACGAACAACGGCTGTATTTATTATTAAATATTTAAAAACCTTTGGATTTGACATTGAGAATGACGCTTTTTCGGATCATTCCTGGTACTTTAGGAATGCTCTGGTGCGGGCAAATTATAACAATCTGAAAGAGGGGATTCATGCAACTACCGAATATTTAGAAAGATTTTTTAGTAATTTGCTGCTGGGAACAAACTATGGGTTAAAAAACCGTGAGCTGCATGTTGAGGCAATAAAAAGAGCCCAAAGTGCAAATTTTACAAATTCAAAGTGCAATTTTTGCACTTTGGAAGAGCTTGCCGTACTCAATATCATTAAGAAATCGCCGGAAATTACGCAAAAGGAGCTGGCGGTAAGGATAGGAAAATCTGAGCGTACTGTGAAAAAAATTACAGTTTCATTACAGCAAAAAGGACTAATTATCAGGGAAAATGGAAAAAGAAATGGTAGATGGTGTGTCTGCAATTTTTAGAAAAGTCTAATACGAAAAATCAGTAACTTTACAGTAGAAAAAAGTCCCAATTTATGATATGGTTGTTATAAACAGTGCGGTATTCACAAAAAAGATGAATATACTGTAAATAAATCAAATCAGGAGGTTTTTAATTATGAAAATTATCATGTTAGGCGCTCCAGGCGCAGGCAAAGGTACGCAGGCAAAGCGGATTGCTGAAAAGTACACCATCCCGCACATCTCTACCGGCGATATTTTCCGTGCCAACATTAAAAACGGCACAGAGCTGGGCAAAAAGGCAAAAGAGTATATGGATCAGGGTGCATTGGTGCCGGATGAGCTGACCTGTGACCTTGTAATGGATCGCATTCAGCAGGATGACTGCAAGAACGGGTTTGTGCTGGACGGTTTTCCGCGTACAATTCCGCAGGCGGAAGCTTTGGATGAAGCGTTAAATAAAATCGGCCAGAAGATGGACTATGCAATCGACGTGGATGTGCCGGATGAGAACATCGTAAACCGTATGGGCGGACGCCGGGCATGTTTAAGCTGCGGCGCTACTTACCATGTAGAGTTCAATCCGACAAAGGCAGAAGGGATCTGTGATGCCTGCGGCGCACAGACCGTATTAAGAGACGACGACAAGCCGGAAACGGTACAGAAGCGTCTGACAGTATATCATGACCAGACACAGCCGTTGATCGATTATTATAAGAAGCAGAATATATTAAAATCCGTAGACGGCACACAGCCGATGGAAGCTGTCTTTGATGCGATTATAGGGATTCTGGGAGCATAAGAGATGCCAGTGTCGATAAAATCTGCAAAAGAGATAGAACTGATGCGGACGGCGGGCAGAATCCTGGGCAGGGTCCATAAGGAGCTTGCCCAGGAAATTGTGCCCGGAATGTCTACCCTGGACATTGACCGTATTTGCGAAGAATTAATACGGAGCTATGGATGCATTCCTTCTTTTTTAAATTATGAGGGATTTCCTGCTTCTGTCTGCGTATCTGTCAATGATGAGGTCGTACACGGCATACCGTCGAAAAACCGGATTGTCAAAGAGGGCGATATGATCAGCCTGGATACGGGAGTCATTTATAAAGGGTATCAGTCGGATGCCGCGAGAACGATCGGCGTCGGGAACATATCAAAGCAGGCGGCTGAACTGATCGAGAGGACGAAGCTTTGTTTTTTTGCAGGTATGCAGTATGCAAAGGCAGGGGGACGGCTTTTTGATATCTCAGCGGCGATTGGCGACTATGCCAAACAGTTTGGCTATGGCGTAGTCAGAGACTTGGTCGGCCACGGCATTGGCAGAAATATGCATGAGCCGCCTGAAATCCCGAACTTTAGACAGCGGTTCCGGGGGATGCGGCTGCGTCCGGGAATGACGCTTGCGGTAGAGCCGATGATCAATGCCGGCACATGGAAGGTCAACTGGTCGCCAAATGGCTGGACGGTCACGACGGCGGACGGTTCGCTGTCTGCGCATTATGAAAATACGATACTGATTACGCGCAGCGCGCCGGAGCTATTGTCGGTAACAGAGGAAGAAGAGGAATATCTGAATCATATGTACCTTGCGGTATAGGAAAGACAGTATGAAAACAGTTTTGATGGAGGAATGAAAATGTCGAAAGCAGATGTAATTGAAGTAGAAGGAAAGGTAGTGGAAAAGCTGCCGAACGCAATGTTTCAGGTAGAGCTGGAAAACGGGCACCAGATTCTGGCGCATATCAGCGGGAAGCTGCGGATGAACTTTATCCGTATTTTGCCGGGTGACAAAGTGACGATCGAGATGTCGCCATATGATCTGACAAAGGGGCGGATTATTTGGAGAGATAAATAAAGCGTTTCTTTTGATAGGACAGCGGGCTGTTAGGAAGTGTGATATTCTGACAGCCTGTTTTTATTTCAAGATTGGTCTTTTTCTTCCATTTTAAGATAAGATGTGTTAGAATGTAAAATATGTGTAAAGGATATGTAATTTATTAATGAAGAAATTGTTACAGATGAAGAGGAAAACAACAATATGGAAGGATTTACACTGATCTTATCTTTGTTAAGCGGGGTAGCACTGTTTTTGTTTGGGATGTCCCTGATGGGAGACGGCTTAAAGAAGGCGGCTGGGGAAAAGCTGGAACTGATTTTGTACAGGCTGACGAATACGCCGCTGAAAGGTATTTTGCTCGGCACGGCTGTGACGGCGATTATTCAGTCGTCTTCTGCCACTACGGTCATGGTCGTCGGCTTTGTCAACGCGGGAATGATGAAAGTGTCGCAGGCGATCGGCATTATTATGGGCGCGAACATCGGGACGAGCATTACCGGATGGATTTTATGCCTGTCTTATATCGAAGGGACGGGCGGAATTGCGCAGCTATTGTCGACAGCGACGATTTCTGCGGTCGTTGCGGTGATCGGTATTATTTTTAAGATGTTTATGAAAAAAGCATCTTATCATAATGTCGGGGATATTATGCTCGGATTTTCGATTTTGATGGTCGGTATGCAGACGATGAGCGGTGCTGTGTCGCCGCTTAAGAGCAACGAGCATTTTGTCAACGCACTGACGATGTTTTCCAATCCGTTTATGGGCATTTTAGTCGGGATCCTGTTTACCGCCGTGCTGCAAAGCGCTTCCGCTTCCGTCGGCATTATGCAGGCACTGTCGGTGACCGGCGGGATTACGTTTGCGTCGGCGCTGCCGATTACGATGGGCATTGGCGTCGGCGCGGCATGTCCGGTGCTGCTGTCTTCGATCGGCACAAACAAAAACGGGAAACGGACGGCGCTTATTTACCTGATCAATGATTTGTTCGGTATGTTACTGTGGTCTACGGTATTTTATACGGTCGATGCGGTTGTACACTTTGCGTTTATGGATTTGGTTATGAACCCGGTTCGGATCGCGCTGCTGAATACGGTGTTCCGTATGGCGACGATTCTGGTATTGTGCCCGTTTATTAAAGGGATTGAAAAACTGGTATTTGTGCTGGTGCGCGATACGCAGGAGGACAAGGAAGACCAGGCAGACTTTGATTTGCTGGAAGAGCGTTTTCTGGCTTATCCGCCGCTTGCGATTGCACAGAGCCACCAGGCAATGAACGGGATGGCAAAAAAGGTGAAAAAAAATATCGGCGCGGCGCTGGGGCTTTTGACTGAATATTCCGAAGAGCAGTACCATAAAATACAAGAAAAAGAAAACCTGATCGACAAATATGAGGATAAGCTTGGAACCTATCTGATGCAGCTTACCGGGCGTGAGATGACGATTGCGCAAAACAGCGAGGTATCCAAGTTTTTGCACACGCTGAGCGACTTTGAGCGGTTAGGCGACCACGCCAGCAATATTTCAAAAGTGGCGAATGAGCTGTATGAAAAAAAGACTTCTTTTTCCAAAGAAGGCATGTATGAGCTGGGCGTACTGGAATCCGCCGTTTCGGAGATCGTTGACCTGACAGTGAACGCGTTTATGGAAGATGACCAGCAGACAGCGTACCGTGTGGAGCCGCTGCGTGAGTTGATCGGTATCTTGTGTGATGAGCTAAAGCTAAGGCATATTAAGCGGTTGCAGCATGGCAAATGTGAGCTCAAGCAGGGATTTGCGTTTAACGACCTGCTGGCGAATTTGGAGCGTATCGGGGCGCACTGCTCGAATGTGGCGGTTGCAATGATTGAGCTTGGATATTCGGAGTTTGACATCCACGGTTATGTAAAGACCGTAAGAGAACGCAAAAATTCGGATTACGCCGTTTATTTTGAAGAATACGAAGAAAAGTATGATATTAACGGATATAAAAAAGCGAAAAAGGCAAAAAAAGAAGAAGAGGGAGTGAAAGGCAAAAAGGGGAAGGAAGAGTCAAAGAAGAAGAAATAGAAATAGAACAGAAAACGATGCGAGTTTAATCAGGCAGGCATAGAAAGCTGACGACGCGATATGCCGGAAAAAGTAGAAGGTGATGAAATGTCATGTATTTGATGCTAAAAAATACAGAAGTGTTATATTTTGATCTTGAAGATTTTGTAGTGGAAGTGATTCGTAATGACCTGCTTCCGTATTGTCTGCGGTCGAATATTCGGCTTTCGACAAAGATGAAGGATATTTTACATAATATACAGGAGGTAAAGGCATATTTAAGCAGCAGGGTGCTGTCGTTATCCAGGGACAATGCAAAGCAGATCTATGCGGCGTTCCAGATCCCGCAGGTGGACTCGACGGACAACCGGGTCAATATCTGCATTAAATGTAAAGGCGTATCGATCGTAGACAGCTATTGGGTAAAAGAGGATGAGGAAGCGGCGGACTGGGCAAAGATCAATATCCGCCAGAACCAGCTCAGTGATATTTTAGACCTGTCGCTGAGCGGATTTTCCCCTACGATCACAACGAATCCAATCTGCCCGGAGCTAACGACAAAAGGGCTGTTCCGCAAAGGCTGGGTATATCTGGGAGACACCCTGTATCTGCTGAAATCGGACAAGACAAATGAATATGTAAATACGCGGATGGAAGTGCTTGCTTCAGAGATTTTGGAATGCTTTCACAACCGCCTGGACAGTATCGTATATTTAAGCGATATTAAGGAAACAGCACGCGGTACCGCGTATGTGTCGATCTGTCAGAATTTTGTGCAGGAGGAGCACTCTTTTATAGAAGCATGGGAAGTAATGGATTACTGCAAAAGGCGCAAGATTGATTTCAGGAAACAGTGCCTGGAACGCTGGGGAAGCAAGTTTGCGTGTATTCCGGTACTTGATTATATCATTATTAATACAGACAGGCATACGCAGAATTACGGATTTATGATGAACAATGATACTGGCAGCTTAGAGGCGGTTGCGCCGATGTTTGATTTAAACTGCGCGCTTGTGGCAGACTATTTTAAAATCGAAGCGGGTGATACGCTCAGCCAGATGTTTAATACAAAGGAAACCATTCGGGAGCTTGCCTTTCAATATATCGAATATACTGATCTGCGGTTTGATGAACAGGCGTTTTTAAAGCTGGCAGAGAGCAGCCGGTATCGGGCGCTGCGGTATGTATTTGAGCGGGTTTACGCAAGAATACAGGAATTAGGAATAATTTAATTTTTTTGTTGCAATTTTTGGAACACCGTGCTATAATGTGGGCTGAACGCTTTGGAATGAACCCTGGAGCGCTATGCCAGTAATGCGAAAGCAGGATATGGCAGCAGCGGCTGCGGGTGTAAGGAAAGGAGGATTTGCTGTGAAGGTAAGATCATCAGTTAAGCCGATTTGCGAAAAATGCAAGGTAATCAAGAGAAAAGGAAGTATCAGGATTATCTGCGAAAATCCGAAACACAAACAGCGTCAGGGATAAGAATGGGCTGTTTGCAGCAGACAAGCAGGTTTGCGAGCGATCAAATAATCTTTATTATGTGCGGCTGTCAGCAGGTTTCTGCTGATTCATAATAAGCAGCGGGCACGGCTGGGCGCGGCATCTTTTATACCGAGGGGATGCCGGCGGAAGGTGCCGGTTTTTACAGGCTATACACACATTTCAGGCCGTATATGCGGAGCTGTATAGTCTGGACAAAGGAAAAACAACACAAAATTATACGAATTTAAGAATTATGGAGGTGCAGTACACATGGCACGTATCGCAGGTGTAGATTTACCAAGAGAGAAACGTGTGGAAATCGGTTTGACTTATATCTACGGCATTGGCAGAACAAGCTCAAACCGCATTCTTGCAGAAGCAAAAGTAAACCCGGATACCCGTTGCAGAGACCTGACAGACGAGGAAGTAAAGCGTATCAGCGCTGTGATTGACGAAACACAGACTGTAGAAGGTGACCTGCGCAGGGAGATCGCCCTGAACATCAAGAGATTACAGGAAATCGGATGCTATCGCGGAATCCGTCACAGAAAAGGACTCCCGGTTCGCGGACAGAAGACAAAGACAAATGCAAGAACAAGAAAAGGCCCGAAGAGAACTGTTGCAAATAAGAAGAAATAACAAACAATAATCAGCGATAAAGTTGCGAAATAATAATTACAGAAAGTAGGTTAGTTTAGAAATGGCTAAGAAAGTTGCAAAAAAAGTAACAAAAAAGCGTATTAAGAAAAACGTTGAACGTGGTCAGGCACATATTCAGTCATCTTTTAATAATACTATTGTTACAATTACAGATACTGAAGGAAATGCCTTATCCTGGGCAAGCGCAGGCGGCCTTGGATTTAGAGGTTCAAAGAAATCTACTCCGTATGCTGCACAGATGGCAGCAGAGACAGCTACAAAAGCAGCTCTTATACACGGTTTAAAAACAGTTGATGTCATGGTAAAAGGACCAGGGTCAGGAAGAGAAGCAGCAATCCGCGCACTTTCTGCATGTGGCCTTGAAGTTACTTCCATCAGAGACGTAACTCCGGTGCCTCATAATGGATGCCGTCCGCCAAAACGTAGAAGAGTTTAATTAGGAGGGATAGACGAAGATGGCAGTAAATAGAGTACCTGTACTGAAAAGATGTAGATCTCTTGGTTTAGAGCCAAGTTATTTGGGATATGATAAAAAGTCCAAACGGACACTGCAAAGAACAAATCGGAAAATGTCCGAATATGCATTGCAGCTTCGTGAAAAACAGAAAGCAAAATTTATTTACGGCGTATTGGAAAAGCCGTTCCATAACTATTATGAAAAAGCAGACCGGATGAAAGGGATGACAGGTACAAACCTGATGACCATTCTTGAATCCAGACTGGATAATGTCGTTTTCCGTATGGGATATGCAAGAACCCGCAGGGAAGCAAGACAGATCGTCGGCCATAAGTTCGTATTGGTAAACGGAAAGCAGGTAAATATTCCGTCTTACCGCGTAAAAGCAGGCGATGTAGTAGAAATTAAAGAAAGTAAAAAGAGCATTCAAAGAATGAAGGATATCGTAGCGGTGACAGCCGGCAGACTGGTCCCAGAATGGATTGACGTGAATTTGGAAAACTTGCAGGGAACCGTCAAAGAACTGCCTACCCGTGAAATGATCGATGTGCCTGTAAAGGAAATGCTTATTGTCGAGTTATATTCGAAATAATTGATGTAATGCACACTTGATCCGAAAAGGAGGGACTTGGTAGTGTTCGATTTTGAAAGACCCAACATTGAAATTGCAGAAATTTCCGAAGACAAAAAGTACGGCCGTTTCGTAGTGGAACCTTTGGAAAGGGGCTATGGTACAACGCTCGGTAATTCTCTCAGGAGAATTATGCTGTCTTCCCTTCCGGGGGTAGCCGTGAGTCAGGTGAAAATTGATGGTGTTCTGCATGAATTCAGTTCCATTCCGGGTGTAAAGGAAGATGTTTCTGAGATCATTATGAACATTAAGAATCTGGCATTGAAAAATACCAGCAGTACAAACGAGTCTAAAGTTGCTTACATCGAATTTGAAGGCGAAGGTGTAGTCACAGCCGCGGATATCCAGGTAGATACCGATATCTCAATCTTAAATCCAGAGCTGGAGATCGCCCACTTAAACGGCGGGGCGGACTCCAAGCTGTATATGGAGCTGACGATTACAAAAGGACGTGGATACATCAGCGCAGATAAAAATAAAAATCCAGAGCTTCCAATCGGCGTGATTGCCGTAGATTCTATTTACACGCCGGTAGAGCGTGTAAATCTGACCGTGGAAAATACGCGTGTTGGCCAGATCACGGATTATGATAAGCTGACACTGGAAGTATTTACCAATGGAACATTGGAACCGGATGAGGCGGTAAGCCTTGCAGCTAAGGTATTAAGTGAACATTTGAATCTCTTTATCGACTTGTCCGAAAATGCGAAGACAGCAGAGGTCATGGTTGAGAAGGAAGACAACGCGAAGGAAAAAGTCCTCGAAATGAACATTGACGAACTGGAACTGTCTGTGCGGTCTTATAACTGCTTAAAACGTGCCGGAATCAACACGGTCGAAGAACTGACCAACCGGACACCGGATGACATGATGAAAGTTCGTAACCTTGGACGTAAGTCTTTAGAAGAGGTATTGGCAAAACTGAAAGAGTTAGGGCTTCAGTTGAATCCAGGAGATGAATAAAAGATAAGCAAAAAGGCTGGGATGGTAATGCCGTAAGAGTGCAGCCCGGTCAAGCTTTGCCGTGTGGCGAATTGACATGAAAATATCAGCATCCGGCAGATAATTCCGAAGTGTGCTGCCGAATGTACCACGATTTGGAGGAAATAAAAATGGCAATGTATAGAAAACTGGGCAAAAATTCTGCTCAAAGAAAAGCGTTACTGCGTAACCAGGTAACACAGTTGTTATATCACGGCAAGATCGTAACAACCGAAGCCAGAGCAAAAGAAGTGCGCAAGATTGCAGAAAAGCTGATTGCTATGGCGATCCGTGAAAAAGACAACTTTGAAGAAGTTACGGTAAAGGCAAAAGTGCCGCGCAAAGACGCAGAAGGCAAGAGAGTAAAAGAAGTCGTAGACGGCAAGAGAAAAACAGTCTATGACGAAGTAGACAAGACGATCAAGAAAGACAAACCGTCTCGTCTTCATGCAAGAAGGGAAATGCTGAAAATTCTCTATCCTGTAACAAGCTCCACAACGACAAGAAAAGACGGCAAAGTAGTTACTTCCAATAAGCGCAAGGACAAAAAGGAAGTAGATCTCGTTGCCAGAATGTTCGATGAAGTTGCACCAAAATATGTTGGCAGAAACGGCGGTTATACAAGAATTGTAAAACTTGGCCAGCGTAGAGGTGACGGCGCTATGCAGGTAATTATTGAATTGGTGTAGTTTTGTGAATCAATATTATCGGTAAAATAAGATTTGTAAAAGAATACTGTCGGAAAAGCAGATGTGAAATGTCTGTTTTTCCGGCAGTTTATTATGTTGCGGAAAACTGCTCTTTGGATAAGGACAGTGTAAAAATAAATTCCGTACCGACGCCTTCGGTGCTGATGACGTTAATATTTTCGTCATGCGCCTGGATGATCTCTTTGACAATCGCAAGCCCCAGTCCGGTGCCGCGCTTGTCTTTGCCGCGCGACAGGTCGGTTTTATAAAATCGCTCCCAAACTTTTTTCAGGCTGTCGCTTGGGATGCCGATGCCGGAATCCTTGACGGATACGAATACTTTGTCGTTTTTTTCGGTTGTTTCGATTGTAATCGACGAATCCGGGTGGCTGAATTTGATCGCGTTATCGGTCAGGTTGTAGATCACCTGCTGGATCTTTGCCATATCCGCCGTTACATACAGGTTCTGCCCGGATAAAATCAGCTCAATGGACATGTGCTTTTCACTGCACCGCCCTTCAAAGGCTAACGCCGTCATGCGGATAATATAGTTAATGTCAAAATGCTTCATATACAGGATCGCTTTGCCGTGGGAGCCAAATTTGTTCAGTTCTAAAATGCTGCTCGTCAGCTTGTTCAGACGTTCTGTCTCAAACAGGATAATGTTTAAATACTTATCCTGCATTTCATATGGGATCGTGCCGTCTAGGATCGCTTCGACATAGCCCTTGATCGAGGTCAGCGGTGAACGGAAGTCGTGGGATACATTGGACACAAATTTGCGCTGGTCGTCTTCTAACGTATTCAGTTCGTTTGCCATATAGTCAAAAGCGGCTGCAAGGTGCCCCAGCTCGTCCTGCGTATGGATATTGATTTTCTGCGAAAAGTCTCCGTCTATATAGGCATCCGCGACTGATGCCATCCTGCGGATCGGTCGGTAAATAAACAGAGAAAACAGCAGCAGCAAAATAAAGGCAAGCAAAAACAACAGCAGCAGCGTAATATATACGATGTCTAACAGTTCATAGCTGTAAGCGGAAATATCAGACAGCGGCTTATGTATCAGCACGTATCCGCGCACCCGGTAGCCGGGAGTGATCGGAGCAAATACAGTTAGCTGCTTTTCCGAAAAGGTATTGTAAAAACTGCCGATCATATAGTATTTGCTGCCGAAGTCACTGATATTAAATCCTTCAATTACCGCGTCTTCGCCTGACAGAGAGGAATTTGCCGAGTCGATAATAATCCGCCCCGAGACGTCGATGACTTTGATCTGCGTATTCATATAGTGGCTGATCGTTTCGAGGTGGCTTTGCAGCTCGGATAATTCCATCGTGCCTTTGTAATAATCAGAAGCGTAGTGCGCGGCAATCTCGGTGCATTCTGTATACAATGTATGTGCGTCCAGGGCTTCTACCCGGTTTTGCAGTGCCTGGCTGGTCACCGTGGAGACGAGGATAAAGCCCAGGATGCCGAATATGAGGTATCCGGCTAAAAATTTTAAATAAAGGATACGTTTCATGCCCTGATGCGGTTCCTTTCCGTCTATTTGACGACAAATTTGTAACCGATGCCCCAGACAGTAGCGATGCCCCACTGCCCAGTGTCTTTGATTTTTTCCCGCAGCCGCTTGACATGGACGTCGACGGTGCGTGTGTCGCCAATATATTCATAGCCCCAGATGTTGTCCAGAAGCTGTTCGCGCGTAAATACCTGGTTTGGCGAGGAGGCAAGGAAATAAAGCAGCTCCAGTTCCTTTGGCGGCATGTCCAGCATTTTGCCGTTGTATTCCACACTGTAGTTGGAAAGATTGACAACAAGCCCCGGATATTCCACAAGCTTGCGCGCCGGCTGCGCGGGTTCTGGCTTTAGCGGCTGGTAGCGGCGCAGCACCGCTTTTACGCGCGCCACCATTTCCTTGGAGTCAAACGGCTTCATAATATAATCGTCGGCGCCCAGTTCCAGGCCGAGTACTTTGTCAAAGATCTCGCCTTTTGCTGACAGCATAATAATCGGTACATTGTTTTTGGCGCGGATTTCGCGGCAGACCTGATAGCCGTCGATACCAGGCAGCATTAAGTCAAGCAGGATCAGATTCGGTTCGAATTGCCAGAAGGCGGTCAGCGCCTCTTCTCCGTCGTTTACAATCTTTGTCTCGAAGCATTCTTTTGTCAGATAAAGAGAGATCAGTTCCGCGATATTGACATCGTCATCTACGATTAATATTTTTTGTTTCGTTGCCATAGATTCTCCTTTTTTATCAGATTACTTAAATTCTACGATAGTTACCCCGCAGTCGCCTTCGCCAAATTCACCAAGATGAAAAGAAGCTACATATTTGATCCGGCGCAGATGCTGGTGGACGGCGTTTCGCAGCGCTCCGGTTCCTTTGCCGTGCACAACCCGCACTGTCGATAAATGGGACAGGTAGGCGTCGTCCAGATACTTATCCAGTGCGACAATCGCCTCGTCCACGGTCTTGCCGATCAGCATAATTTCCGCCGAAATACTGGATGCCTTGGACATGCGGATTTTTCCGGCGCCTGTTTTAGGCGGTTTTTTGGAAGAAGAGACAGGCTCGTCGTCGATTCGCACAAGGTCTTTGATATTGGACTGAATGCGCAGAATACCCATCTGGACAAACAGATCCCCTTTCGCATTCGGCAGCGTAACGACTGTGCCGCGCTGGTTCATGCTCAGTACCCGTACGGAATCGCCAAGGATCAGGTTTTTTGGTACTTTGTTGTTGGCGGCAGGCTGTTTTTGCTTTTTCGCAATGCGGGATTCTGCTTCGTTCATTTTCCCGCGCAGTGCCGCGCGTTCTTTCTCTAAGTCGCTCGCAGAAGGATTGGTTGTGCCAAACTTGTGAAAATTGCGGATGCTGGCGTCTGCGGCGTCCTTTGCTTCTTTTAATATCGCAAGTGCCTGCTCATTTGCCTCCTGGATAATCTTGTCGCGGCGGCTGTCCAGCTTTTCCTGCTTGTTTTCCGCCTGTTTATGCAGTTTGGCAAGCTCCTGCTTATACTGCTCGATTTCGAGGCGTTCTTTTTCAATGGTGACCCGGCTGTTTTGCAGGTCTGCAATCAGGTCTTCAAAATGCTGCTCGTTCGATGCGATCCGCGTGCGTGCGTCGGCGATGATGTGGTCTGGCAGTCCAAGCTTGCCGGAGATTGCAAAGGCGTTGCTTTTGCCCGGAATGCCGATCAGCAGGCGGTACGTAGGGCTGAGGCTCTCTACGTCAAACTCGCAGCACGCATTTTGTACGCCATTGGTAGAGAGTGCAAATACCTTCAGCTCACTGTAATGCGTGGTCGCCATTACGCGGACGCCGCGTTCTAACAGGCTTGAGAGAATCGAAATCGCAAGCGCCGCGCCCTCGGTCGGGTCGGTGCCGGAACAAAGCTCATCAAACAGCACGAGCGAATTTGGCGTCACTTTTTTTAAGATCGTAACAATATTTGTCATATGGGACGAAAACGTACTCAGGCTTTGTTCAATGCTCTGCTCATCTCCGATATCCGCATAAACATTTTCAAAAATCGCAAGCTGCGAACGGTCGCCTGCCGGGATATGAAGCCCCGCCTGCCCCATCAGTGTCAGCAGTCCGACGGTTTTTAAAGAAACCGTCTTGCCGCCCGTATTTGGACCAGTTACGACAAGAAGCTGAAAATCGTCGCCCAGGTGGACATCGATCGGAACGACAGACTTTTTATGCAGCAGCGGATGGCGCCCGCGGCGGATGCGGATACGTCCTTCGGTATTAAATTCGGGAGCAACGCCGTTGTGCTCTTGTGCCAGCTTTGCCTTTGCAAAAATAAAGTCCAGCGTGGTCAGCAGCTTGTAGTCGTTTAACAGTGCTTCGCTGCTTTCCGCGACCTGATTGCTTAACGCGGCAATAATTTTGTCGATTTCTTCCTGTTCTTTTAAATAAAGCTCTTTTAATTCGTTGTTTAGGTTTACAATACTCGCAGGCTCGATAAACAGCGTGGAGCCGGACGCGGACTGGTCATGGATCATGCCGGAGATCTGGTTTTTGTATTCTGCTCTGACTGGAAGGCAGTAGCGGCCGTTGCGCATCGTAATGACGGCGTCCTGCAAACAGCTTCTTGTGGCAGCGTTGTTCAAAAGGTTTGTCATTTGGTTGTGAATGCGCCCGCTCATGCCCTGGATGCTGCGGCGGATGGATTTTAACTGGCTGCTGGCGTCATCTGCAATCTCGTCTTCGGAAAGGATGCAACGCCGGATCTCGTCGCAGAGCGGCGTCAGAGGTTCCACAGCTTGAAACATCGCATCGAGCACATCGTCCGGCACATTTTCCCGGTCGCTCCTGCCGTAAGTTTTTGTACGCTTTGCGACATCTAACAGCGCCGCGATATGAAGCAGCTCTTCAATGCTGAGGACACCGCCGACTTCGAGCCGCTTGAGCGACATGCCGATTTTTCGGATGCCGCTGAAAGAGAGGCTGCCTTTGCGGTATATGCGTGAAAGCGCCGCTGAGGTTTCTGTCTGTGCCTGCTCGATCTTTGACTGGTCTGTCATAGGCTTTAAGTGCAGGCAATGCTCCTTTGCCCAGTCAGAAGAAGCGTAGGAGGCAAGCTGTTCCGTGATTTTATTGTATTCTAAAGTATACAGTACTTTTTTATTCATAAGGGAAGTCCTTTCTAAAAAATCGTTACTCCCATTTTACCCTATTCTTTCGCATGTGAAAAGCCATAAATGTAAGAAAAATACGGAATGCGGACGGAATACAAAAAGAAACAGGATAGGATTGAAAAATGCACGGTAAAATCATACAATAAATAGTAGAATAATTACAAAAAAGGGGAGTATAAGAATGAGAAAAAAACATTTTTGGCAGCCGGCAGTTGTGTGCATGGCAGTCGGTTTGTCTGTTATCTTTGCCAGAAGCACGCCTGTCTGTGCCTCCGCTCTTTCTGACAATCATTACACGGTTGTGCAAAAGGGCAGGCGTACCTATGCGGTAAACAAAGAAGCAGTGTTTGTAAAGACGACGAGCGATTCGGCGGTAATAACGATTCCTGATACTGTCGAACTAGGCGGCGTGGCTTATAAAGTGACAGGAATTGCGGACAGGGCGTTTAAAGGCAACCAGAAGCTGAAAAAAATCACAATCGGAAAGTACGTGGCGTCGATTGGCAAAGGCGCATTTAACGGCTGTACAAGCCTGAAAAACATCGTGGTACAGTCTAAAACATTAACCGAAATAGGGGATTATGCACTGAAAAATATCCAGCCCGCCGCCAGGCTGGTAGTGCCGAAAAAAAAGCGTTCGGCATACCGTGCGCTGCTGCAAAAGACGGGGCAGGATAACAGTGTGCTGGTAACGGATTCTATTAAAAAAGTGGTAATTGATCCAGGGCATCAAATAAAAATGGACAGCGGCACAGAGCCAATCGGCCCCGGCGCTTTTGAAAGAAAAACGAAAAATACAGTCGGCGCTGTCGGTGTGTATACGAAAACACCAGAATATCAATTAAACTTAAAAGTAGCAAAAAAGCTGCGCAGGGAACTAAAGGCGAGAGGATATGAAATTGTTTTGACACGCACGTCGAATGATGTCATGCTCAGTAATATAGAGCGTGCGAAGATTGCAAATGCAAGCGGCGCAGAGATCTGCATCCGCATTCATGCAGACAGTATGCCCTCGCCTGGCGTGCGGGGCGCTTCTGTGTCCTGCCCTTCTGCCCGCAATCCGTATGCAGGGCATTTAAGCGCCGCTTCCAGACGGCTTTGTGAATGCCTGATCCAAGCTTATTGCAGTACGACAGGGATAAAAAACAGAGGCGTGACAATGCGGGACGACCTGACAGGGACAAATTGGAGCGAAATACCGGTGTGCCTGATTGAGCTTGGCTTTTTAAGCAATCCTTCTGAGGATGCTCTGATGCAGGATAAGGATATGCAGGAGCAGATGGCGAGGGGGCTGGCAGACGGGGTCGACGCGTATTTTTGGGAGTGAAACAGAATCACAAAAATTTACTAAATTTGTTGAAATAAATGGCAATTCCTCGTATAATCTTAACATAAGGTGTCAAAAGACAAAAGTGTTATGAGCAGGTATCAGGTATTGGAAAGAGGGGTTTTTTCATGCCGTACAAAAATGATGAGCAGCATTTTATTAAAGAGAAGATCAAAGACAAGCCAGTCAATAAAAAACAGCTATTGCAAAAGGGCATGGCAACGATTGGATACGCGATTCTGTTTGGGTTCGTTTCATGCCTTGTTTTTTGCGCGCTGCGGCCCGAGATCGAGAAGTGGTTTACGCCAAAGGAAGACCAGTGGGTCGGTATTCCAAAAGACACGCTTTCTGATGAAGAAAATGCGGCAGACACTTGTGCCGATTCAGAACAAGAGGCGGCGGATACGAATCAGAAGCCGAAAAAAGAAGATAAGAAGCAGACAGTGTACATTACGGAAAAAAAGGATATGACACTGGACGATTACCAGGTGCTGCAAAACGAGCTGTACCAGATTGGAAATAAAGTCAATAAAGCAGTCGTGACAGTAACGGGCGTCAACGAGGGCGTAGACATTTTCGATTCTCCTTATGAAGCGACCGGGCAGGCGTCCGGGCTTATTATTGCGCACAATAAAAAGGAGCTGCTGATCTTAACGGAATATCAGGTAATCAAGGATGTAAAATCGATCCGCGTGACCTTTATCAATAACGATACGCTGAACGCCGCTTTAAAAAAATACGATGGAAATACAGGAATTGCGGTATTAAGTGTGCCAGTGGAAAAAATTGCAAAAGCGACAAGGAACCAGATTGAAACCGCGGTATTGGGCAATTCACTAAATCTCAGGCAGGGAAAGCTGGTAGTCGCGCTTGGCAGCCCTTTGGGCACCAATTTTTCCATACTGACCGGAAATATTACGTCAGTAACGAATACGATCACAACAGAAGACCGCAATTACACCGTGTTTACTACGAATATTGTAGCGAACGCAAAAGGAAACGGCGTACTGGTCAATACGGACGGCGAAGTGATCGGCTTGTTTTTAAAGTCGTCCAATATCCAGAAGGAGCAAAATACGCTGACGGCAGTATCGATTTCCGAATTAAAGGACATTATTGAGCTGCTTTCCAACGGCGTGAGCATCCCATATATCGGCATCAAGGGCAGTACGGTAACCGACGCGATTTCAAAAGAATATGACATTCCAAAGGGCGTCTATGTAAAAGAAGCAGTGGTAGATTCTCCGGCAATGACCGCGGGGCTGCAAACGGGCGACGTGATTGTTGCGGTCAATAAGGAGGAAGTGCTTTCTATGGACGACTACCAGCAGATCCTGCTTCGCCTGCAAAAAGGCGATGAGGTAAAGATTACCGCAAACCGTCAGAATGCGCAGGGGTATAAGAAGTTTACCTGTACGGTGGAAGTTGGGGTATTAAAATAAAAAACATGCGGGACTTGGTTCCGCTAGAGCGTGTTTGAAAAATGCTTTCTGTCAGAGGTATTTCACAATTTGTGGGAGATTTGCGCCAAATGAAGGGCGCATAGCGGGCTATATAACCTGAATTTGGCGCAAATATCACGCAAAGTGGGGAATGCAGATGGCAGGAATGATTTTTCAAACACGCTCTAGCGCAGCAAATAGAATGATGAATATGGAGGCAGAAACATGCGTTATATAGAAACTTTGCGTGAAGGTGAACGAATCAACGAGATCTACTTATGTAAAAACAAGCAGCCGTCAGTGACCAAGGCAGGCAAGCCGTTTGTATCGCTGACCTTGCAGGATAAAACAGGAGCGCTGGACGCCAAAATCTGGGATCCTGGCTCACTGGGCATCGATGATTTTGAAAAGCTGGATTATCTGAATGTCGTAGGCGACGTAACAAGCTTTCAGGGCGCCTTGCAGCTCAATGTCAAGCGCATACGCAAGGCGAAGCAGGGCGAATACGATCCGAAAGAATACCTTCCGGTCAGCAGATACGATACCGGACAGATGTACACAGAACTGATGGGCATGATCCAGCGCATCAGCAATCCTTACTTAAAGCAGCTTACCGTCGGTTTTTTTGGAGACGCCAGGTTCCAGGAGGCATTTCAGTTTCACTCAGCGGCAAAAACGATGCATCATGGATTTGTCGGCGGCCTGCTCCAGCATACGCTTGGAGTGGCAAAGCTGTGCGAGAGCTTTGCGGCGCAGTACCATATTTTAAATCGCGACCTGCTCGTAACAGCCGCGGTATTCCACGATGTCGGCAAGCTCAAGGAGCTGTCAAAATTTCCTGAAAACGATTATACAGACGAAGGACAGCTTCTGGGCCATATTATAATAGGGACGCAGATGCTGACCGCACGCATTGCACAGATCCCGGATTTTCCAAAGAAACTGGCAGACGAGCTGATCCACTGCATATTGGCGCATCACGGAGAGCTGGAATATGGCTCGCCAAAAAAACCAGCGCTTGCAGAAGCAGTCGCACTCAGCTTTGCCGACAATATGGATGCCAAAATGGAAGCAATGGAGGAGGCATTCGTAAACATACCGGATGGAAACACCGACTGGCTTGGCTTCCACAGGTCTTTCGAGTCCAATATCCGCAAAACAAGCATTTAACAGCAGCAATTAGGAAAGCAGGTTCCCCAAAGTTCTGCGGATACAGAACCATTTTTGTATCCGCAGAACGCCTGCTGTATTTTTATGCCAAAACCGCAGTAAACAAGCGATTTTGGAAAAACAGAAATCACGCAGACAAACAACTGGGATTGGAGAAGTAAATATGAAAAAAAATGATTTGATCGAATTAGAGATCGTGGACATGGGAGCAGACGGGTCTGGCATCGGAAAAGCAGACGGAGAAATGACTTTTTTCGTAAAAGACGCACTCGTTGGCGACAAAATTCGCGCAAACATCACAAAGCTGAAAAAAACATACGGATACGCCAGGCTGACAGAACTGCTGGAACCGTCGCCCGACCGCATCGAGCCAAGATGCCCTGTACACCGTCAATGCGGCGGCTGCCAGATCCAGGCGCTTTCCTACGAAAAGCAGTTGGAATACAAGCAGAACAAAATCCGAAACAACTTATCACGCATTGGAGGGCTGGATGTCAGCCGCATACCGTTCGAGCCGGTCATCGGCATGAAAGAACCGTTCCGCTACCGAAATAAGGCGCAGTTCCCGATCGGGCTTGATAAAAATGGCAGGCTGGCAGCAGGATTTTACGCGGCGAGGACACACACTATCATCCCTGTAGAAGACTGCTGTCTGGGCGTGCCGCAGAACAAAGAGGTACTTACAGTCATCCTGCAATGGATGCGGCAGCACCAGATCCAGCCATACAACGAAACAGACGGCACCGGGCTGGTGCGCCACGTACTGATCCGTTATGGATATACATCAAAGCAGCTTATGGTATGCATCGTCATCAACGGCAGATCCCTGCCGGACGCAGCCGCCCTCACAGACAAGCTCGCACGCATACAAGGCATGACAAGCATTACCATCAGCGTCAATCAAAAGCGCAATAACGTCATTATGGGCGACACGGTAAATACACTCTGGGGAAACAGCTTTATCGAAGATACAATCGGAACGGTCAAATTCCAGATCTCGCCGCTTTCCTTTTACCAAGTAAATCCGATACAGACCGAAGTGCTGTACCGCAAAGTACTGGAATTTGCCGGACTGACCGGCAGAGAAATTGTATGGGACTTATACTGCGGAATCGGAACGATTTCCCTGTTTTTAGCGCAGCGCGCAAAAAAAGTATACGGCATCGAGATCGTCCCGCAGGCAGTAGAAGACGCCAAAAGAAACGCCGCAATCAACGGCATCCATAACGCAGAGTTTTTTGCGGGCGAAGCAGAGGACGCACTGGAAAAACTGCACGGAAACGCGCCGCAGGTAGTAGTCGTAGACCCGCCGCGCAAGGGCTGCGGAGCAAAGCTGCTGGAAACAATTTTAAAGATACAGCCAGAACGGGTTGTGTACGTAAGCTGTGACTCGGCGACACTGGCTCGGGATTTGAAGGTGCTTTGCGGGAGCGGGGAGTATGAGGTGGTGAGATGGAGTGGGGTGGATTTGTTTTGTCAGACGGTGCATGTCGAGACGGTTGTAATGCTTTCCCACAAAAAACCTGATAGCGTAATCAACGTAAAAGTGGAGTTTGGCGAGGGTGAGGGTAAAGTACCGCTTGATAATATCGCCAAGAGAGCCGAAGCGTACAAGCCGAAAGAGCGTGTTACTTACAAGATGATTAAGGAGTACATAGAAGCGA
Source organism: Eubacteriaceae bacterium (assembly GCA_910574915.1). Taxonomy (GTDB): domain Bacteria; phylum Bacillota; class Clostridia; order Lachnospirales; family Lachnospiraceae; genus Eubacterium_J. The sequence continues at coordinate 4,347 of CAJTCR010000012.1, read as the reverse complement.
AATACGGCTTCAAAGTACATACCGCATATATCGCAGAGGTAAAGAGGGATTTAGGGTTGCCGATGTATGATGCCCCGAATGCGGTAGAGGAATTGAAACAGCCGAGGAAACATCCGACAGCGGAGAAAGCGGAAGCGATAAAGGATGCTTTGAAACATTTTGGCATTATAAGCTATGAAAATACGAGAGAAAGGAGCGGTTTTGATGATGCAAAATCTAGATAATGATTTTTTGAGTTACAAAACAGCATTAAAAAGAACAGTTCCTAATAGTTTTTATTCTGAAGAAAACGGATGCTTATTTTTGGGGGATAGTTTGCAAGTATTAAAAAAATTTAGAGATTCGTCTATCGATTTGATTTTTGCGGATCCTCCCTATTCTATTAAAAAGGCTGATTGGGATACTTTTAAAAGTCAGGATGAGTATATAAAGTTTTCAGTTAAATGGATTAAAGAGGCAAGTCGTGTGTTAAAAGATTCGGGAACTTTATATATTTGTGGCTTCTCTGAAATATTAGCAGACATCCATCATCCGGCAATGAAATATTTCTATAACTGCAAGTGGATAATCTGGCATTATAAAAATAAAGCAAATTTGGGGAATGACTGGGGACGGAGTCATGAAAGTATTTTATGTTTGCGTAAATCAAATAAACATACTATGAATATAGATTCTGTTCGTATACCATATAATTCTCATACTTTAAAATATCCATCGCATCCACAGGCTAAAACTAGTCAATATGGGAATGGAAAACAAAGGAATAATTGGATGCCGAACCCTTTGGGTGCAAAACCTAAAGATGTAATTGAAATACCTACTACATGTAATGGAATGGGGGAAAAAACACCGCATCCAACTCAAAAGCCAGAAGAACTTTTGAGAAAAATAATATTAGCATCTTCCAATGAAAATGAAATTATTTTAGACCCTTTTATTGGAAGTGGCACAACAGCAGTATGCGCTAAACAATTAAAAAGACAATTTATAGGAATAGAACAGAATGAAGAATATTTGGAGTGGGCAATTATTAGACTTAGGAAAATTCAAGAGAAAACAGTACAAGAATGGATTGAATATGATAAGGCGGTTGCTGCAAGAAGGGAGACAATAAGATGAAAACATTGTGGGAAATCATGTCATGGGTATCTCAAAAAGAGCGATTTGCAAGAATAGAAGATTATATTGATTTTTCTAAATATTATTTAGAATTTATTTCGGTAGAGCTACAAGCAGAGATTATTGCTCAGAATGAGAATAATTATCGTTTTTTTCAATACAGAAGGGATGGTGAGTATAATATTACTCGTCCGGTGAATGGAGATTTATTTTTATCATTATCAGATTATGATAGTATAGCAAGAAATTTTGAGACAACATTAGAGCATATTCGTGATATAAAAGATGATGAATTGAATAGAAAGTATGTAAATGATTTTATATATACTACTCAACAATCAATAGGTTGTGCGTTAGATGCCTTGCCATCATCAAAAACTAATACGTCAAGAAAAGTAAATGGAGATTTATTTGAACGTTTAATGCAATTAATTATGAAAAAACTTGGTTTTGCCATTGAATCAGAAACATTAAGTGTTAAAGTGCCGAATTCAACTGAAACAATGAAATATCAAAATGATATAGAAATAAAAATTAATGGTGAAATTGTTGCTATCGGCTCTGTTAAGACATCCAGTAAAGATAGAATTGATAAAATATTTTTAGACAAGTTAATGTATAACAGGCTAACACAAACAGACACACCACATTTTGCCATATTTTTGCATGATGTTCAAAGGGCTGGAAAAGAACCAAATTATAAAATAGGTCAAACTTTTTTGACAGGTCATTTTAAAGCATATACTATAGGATTAAATCCATTGGATGGTGTATATTATTGCGATTTGCGTCCCATTATGAAAACGGATATTTTATTAAAAAAGCATATTAAAACATTAGATTACTTACTATGTGAAGATATCTGGGATTATATAAATTGATTTTGTGTGGATATGTCTTTAATTTGTATGCATGTGGAGACGGTTGTAATGCTTTCCCACAAAAAACCTGATAGCGTAATCAACGTAAAAGTCGAGTTTGGCGAGGGTGAGGGAAAAGTGACGCTTGATAATATCGCCAAGAGAGCCGAAGCATACAAGCCGAAAGAGCGAGTTACATACAAGATGATTAAGGAGTACATAGAAGCGAAATATGGCTTCAAAGTACATACCGCATATATCGCAGAGGTAAAACGAGATTTAGGTTTGCCGATGTATGATGCCCCTAATGCGGTAGAGAAATTGAAACAGCCGAGGAAACATCCGACAACAGAGAAAGTGGAAGCGATTAAAGATGCTTTAAAATATTTTAATGTAATTTAGAGGAGATTTATGGATTTACAAGAAATGATAATGCAGAACATGAAAGATAATTGTAAAAAGAAATGTGAGTTACCAGAACGAAAAGAATTATTATCTTATTTGCATGGTATGCTGCTAATTACTGGACGTTTAGATGTCATGTACTGTAATGCCTTTTTATCAGAGGCGACTCAACTTTTGATTAATTCTATCTTCTTATATGAGGATGGCTACTTTGATTGTGCCTTTTATTCTGTACGTCAAGCCAGTGAAGTATTTGATTCAATGTTATATCTATCAAATAAAGATAATGGTGAATTAAAAAAATGGGAAAAAAAAGAACGCTTTCCTATGGATTCAAAGATTAGAAATCAATTAGAAAAAATGGTGTATGGATATAAAGAGATAAAGACAATTTTAGATGATTACTTTATGCATCATAGAGAACTAATTAACAAATCTCATAAAATTATTCATAAGCAAGGTTTTGATACCTTTTATGTAGCAAGATTACAAAAAAATTTTGCACATGAAAAAGATGAAAAATTTTTTATGGAAGTATTAAAATACACTATAGGAATTGGAATTATTTTATTTGTAATTCTTGAACCGATAGCATTGGCATTGGCAGATGATGCGGTAAATGTAAAGCTAAATTTTGATTACATGACAGAACCTATTGATTGTACTTATTTTGAAAGGTTTTTGGGATTGAATGATATTATGGATAGGCTGTTAAAATCAAATTACTATAAAGGATTTGCCGCCCAATTTGAAGATAAAGAATGTATGAATATGGCTACTTATTCGGTGATACGAGAAGGTGCATGGGATATTAACAGTCTTGATGAGATAGAAAAACAAATCCATCTTTTAAACTCATACGAAAAGTATATGTTTCAAATTTTAAAATTAGGGATAAAGGTTTCAAATTTTTATTATATGGATGGTATAGGATGGTATTTAACCACATATAAAAGTGCTTATCAAAGAAATTGTTTTGGTAGTAGTGAGTTTGAGAAATATTTAAAAGAGGATATGAGATTCAATCAGAAATGTGAAAAAATATATATTAGTGTTGTTTCCATGTATGATGAAAAATTATTTCTTGAGCATAATGATGTATTAACTGAAAATGAAATAGCATCATTGATAGCATTAGAAAAGCAAACGGATGAAGAGTATGCAAAATTAAAAGAACAGATAAGTGTATTAGAAAAGGTGGTTGGTGTGACATTAAATAGTAAAATTACATAGCTATCGTATGCTTCCCATATAGTATGTTGAGAAAAATAGGATTTCGCTCATTTGCATATTAGAGTATTTTAGCACTTTTGTATATTATGTAGTTAAGAAACGGAGGTGTTGTTTATGAGAGAAAAGAAAAACCATTTATATGTAGACAGCCAAGAACGGAGTATTTTATTACATAGCCTTGTGGAACTGAAAAATCAGCTCATACAGCAGGGCAGATATACTGACTGCGTTGACGAGTTGATATTCAAGGTCGTAAACGCACCCGTCAAGAGAATGAAAATTGAATATGTCTAAGGCACATCATTATGAAGCCGCTTATTCTTATTTATTGTTTAAGAGTAAGCGGCTTTTTTGGTGTGCCCGGTGGGCACACGTTCTAACGGGTGAAAGTCCCCAATCCGCCCGGCAGTGGGAAGGATACAGCCGAAGCCAAGGGTGTCCATCGTGAGGTGGAATCTGAAGAAAGGATTAGGCAAAACTCTGGCTTGCTACATTTGAGGCTAAATACAGGGATAAGGTTGCCAAACAAACCAAAGTCCGATAACTGCACGGAACGGTAGTTAGTAGTTATGGAGTGAGTATAAGAGGGAAAGAGCGTGTGAGTACCCGGGGAGGTCTCGTGGACGCATCCAAAGTGATAGAACATTCGCGGGAGCGGTTGAAACAAGATTTACCACGAGAAGTCAGCAGAGGTCATAGTACCACTACGGTTGCAAACGTGGTGGGAAGG
>CAJTCR010000011.1 GCA_910574915.1 Eubacteriaceae bacterium | reverse complement strand
ACAGCACAGATATTAAGCGTTGCCCTTACCAATAAAATAATAGCCAAGCTGGGCTATATCTCCATGCTTGACTATTATCTAAAAGTATCGTGAAAACTATTGAACCGCTGTATACCGAACGGTACGTACAGTGGTGTGGGAGGTCGGCTACTCAACTAATGGGTAGCCTCCTACCCGATTACGTTATTTGGCATACAGAGACTGCAAATCTTTATAAAAGCTCGGATAAGAAACCGAGGCACACTCTGCGTTTAAGATTTCGGCGCCGCCTTGCGCACATAACGCAGCGACTGCAAACGCCATTGCGATCCGGTGGTCTGCGTGCGGGTCGATTTCGGCAAAATGCAGCGGCTTGCCGCCATAGATCACCATGCCGTCCTCGGTTGCTTCCACATCCGCGCCCATCTTTTTTAAATTGGAGACAATCGTCTCGATCCGGTTGGATTCCTTGACTTTTAATTCCGCGGCATCGCGGATAACGGTCGTACCATTGGCATAAGCTGCCAGAACAGCAAGAACCGGGATCTCGTCTATAAGGGTAGGAATCAGGCTGCCTTCCACCGTTGTCGCCGTCAAGCTGCTGGAGCGTACAAGCAGGTCGCAGACCGGCTCGCCGGATACCTGATGCTCGTTTAACCTGGTAATATCTGCGTTCATCGCTTTTGCAGCACGCAAAATGCCGTCCCTGGTCGGATTGACGCCGACGTTGTGGATCAGCACCTCTGCGTTTGGCACGAGCAGCGCGGCAGCGATAAAATAAGCGGCTGAGGAAATATCGCCGGGCACGTCGATCTTTTGCCCAGTCAATACAGCGTCCGGTAAGATCGTAGCTGTCGTATCGCTGCAAGTAATCTCTGCGCCAAAGGATCGGAGCATCAGTTCGGTATGGTTTCTGGATAAGGACGGCTCGGTAACGCTTGTTTTTGTATCCGCGTACAATCCGGCAAGCAGAATGCAGGATTTTACCTGCGCAGACGCAACCGGCGACTGGTAGTCAATGCCGTGCAGAGGAGCGCCGTTAATAAAAAGCGGTGCGCAGTCTGTTCCGTCCGCCCCGGAAACTGCCGCGCCCATTTCACGCAGCGGGGTGATAATCCGCTTCATCGGGCGCTTTTGAATCGAGGCGTCTCCGTTCAGTGTGGATGAAAACGGCTGTCCTGCAAGAATGCCGCTTAGAAGGCGCATTGTCGTGCCGCTGTTGCCGACGTCAAGCACACATGCCGGCGGGCGCAGCCCGTGCAGGCCTTTGCCTTGAATACGGATGCAGCCGTTTGTGTTTTCGATTGGAATGCCCAGTTTTTGAAAGCAGGAAATCGTAGACAGGCAGTCCGCGCCCTGCAAAAAATGCGTGACCTCTGTCATGCCGTTTGCCAGGGCACCGAACATGACGCTGCGGTGGGAGATTGATTTGTCTCCTGGAATATGGATTTCCCCTTTCAGGGAATGTGCTGGTTTTATGATCATTTGTATGGTCAGCTCCTTTTCTTGGTTTTATTCTTTTACTGTTTTTACTAGAGCGAACAAATTTAAATTGCTTTGGTAAATTTTTACAGGAAGGGACGCCGCCAGAGTGTACGCATCCTCTCTCCTGGCGTCCCTTCTGGTAAGAAAACCCTATCGCTCGTACACAGTATAATGGTGTTTTTTCAGCAGCATACTTGCCGTATTCAAAGAAACTTCGTCGTACAATTCGATATGCAGCACACCATCCGCAAACTCCCTGTTATGTACAATGCCAATATTTTTAATATTAATACCATTACTGGCAAGAAGCGTAGCAAGTGTTGCAATGCCTCCGACCTCATCTATTAAATCACAGTATAATTCATAGACAGGCTGTATCGAGCCAGGCTTTCGAATTGCGAGGGAATCGCGGTAATCCTTTGCCGATGAAAAGTAGCCTGTCATAGACGGGGCGTCTTTTTCTTCTATATAAGAGCGCAGCTTTTGAAACTGCTTTGTATACAGGTCGATCAGGCGCAGCATCTGTGTCTGGTTTGACAGGCAGATTTCCTGCCACATCACAGGCGACGATGCGGCGATGCGTGTCATATCCCGAAATCCCCCGGCGGCAATCGTTTTCATTGTTTCCTTGGGATCGTCGATTTCTTTTACAAGATGGACAAGGCTGTAAGCAAGCATATGCGGCAGATGGCTGATTGCTGCAGTTGCAAAATCGTGCTCGTCTGGTTCTAATACGAGCGGGATGGCTCCAAGGGAGCTTACCAGGCCGCGGAAGCGAAAGAGCTGTTCTTTCGGCGTCTTAGACGTCGGCGTAATGACATAGTAGGCGTTTTCCAGCAGATAGGAGGTCGCCGCCTGAAAGCCGGTCTTTTCCGAGCCAGCCATCGGATGTCCGCCGATAAAATGCGCTTCCAGCGAAAGCTTTGCCACGGCGCGGTGGATATCGCCCTTGACGCTTCCGACATCGGTAATCATAGTATGCGGTGCGATACAGCTTTTTAACTGTTCCAAATACAAAAGGTTTTGTTTTACAGGCGTACACAGAAAAATATAATCAGAATCAGAGATTTCTTTCATGTCCGGCATATGGCTGTTTTCGATAATGCCAGCCTCATATGCGTCTGTAATCGTCGACAAATGCCCAGAGAGGGCATACATTTTAATCTGCGGCGCAACGCGCCGGATCGTCTTGGCAATCGAGCCGCCGATTAATCCCAAGCCGATAAAACTTATTTTTTTTATATCCATAAACAAAGACTCCTTTTTTTCCTACTGAAATTTGTGTACTGCACTACAGCGAACAAACTATATTAAGATTGTTTTAGCACCACTTACGAAGAGCAGCCAGGAGAGAGGATGGGTACACTCTGGCGGCGGCTTTGGAAGAATGTTAAGAATTGCTTGGTATTCTGCAAAACAACCAGGGGCGCAGCCAAGCGGCACCGATAGCTTCCGGCGGGCAGCCGGAAGCGGACAAGGTGGCGCGACCGGACACAGCCATAACGTAGCAGCAGGATACCTAGCAATTCTTAACATTCTGGAACTGACGCCGTCAAGTGTACCCATCCTCTCTCCTGGCGTCCCTTCTTGCAAAAATTTACCAAAGCAATTCAAACTTGTTCGCTGTAGTACTAGTACCAGTTTCGATTTTAATGATTTTATGCCGGAAAGTCAATCGCTTAGCAGCCAAACTGTAACATTTTGCTACATTCATCCTGCAAAAAAATGAAATAATTGTTGTAATTGCCCATGAACTTTGTTAAAATTAATATAGTGTTTGTAACAAAACAAATAATTGTGCAGGAGGTAAAATAGACATGGAGGTATTTACAACAGACAGGATACGCAACGTAGTGCTTTTAGGACATGGCGGTGCCGGAAAGACAAGCCTGGTGGAGGCAATGGCGTATCTGTCAGGGCAGACAAACCGCATGGGAAAGATCAGCGACGGAAATACTGTCAGCGATTTTGATAAAGAGGAGATCAAGCGTTCCTTTTCGATTCATACAACCGTTGTGCCGATTTTATGGGAACAGACAAAGATCAATATTTTGGATACGCCTGGATATTTTGACTTTGTAGGGGAAGCAGAAGAAGCTGTCAGCGTTGCCGACGCTGCGATTATCGTTGTCAGCGGCAAGGCAGGCATTGAAGTGGGGACGAGAAAAGCATGGGAAATGTGCGAACGCTATAAACTGCCGCGTATGTTTTTTGTAACGGATATGGATATTGATAACGCAAGCTTCCGCCAGGTGGTAGAAGATTTGCAGGCGCTGTACGGCAAAAAAATCGCACCGTTCCATCTGCCGATCCGTGAAAACGAGAAGTTTGTCGGCTATGTAAATATTGTTGCGCAGACTGCAAACCGCTGGAACGACAAGGGTGAAGTCGTGCCGATGGATATGCCGGACTATTCCGTGCCGAATCTGGAAAAATGCAGGGAAGCGCTGATCGAGGCAGTTGCAGAGACGAGCGAAGAGTTTATGGACCGTTATTTTAACGGCGAAGAGTTTTCCGAAAACGAGATCCGCCAGGCGCTTCGTGTCAATGTGTCAGACGGCAGCATGATACCGGTTTCTATGGGATCCAGTATTTTGGCACAGGGCGTATATACGCTGCTTGACGATATTACAAAATATTTCCCAAGCCCGGATAAGCGGACATGCGCAGGCATTAACGCTACGACAAACGAAGTATACCAGGCAGACTATGATTTTGCAAAACCAAAGTCCGCATACATATTTAAGACGATCCAGGACCCGTTTATCGGCAAATATTCGCTGATTAAAGTAAATTCAGGCGTTTTAAAGCCGGATGACGTACTGTTGAATTATCACAGGGATACCGAGGAAAAAATCGGAAAGCTTTATGTCATGAGAGGCGCAAAGGCAGAAGAGGTCAAAGAGCTTCATGCCGGAGATATCGGCGCGCTTGCCAAGCTGAACAAGGCGCGCACGACCGACTCGCTTTCGACAAAGGCAAACCCGATCTTATATATCCGTACGACATTGTCCACGCCGTATACGTGCAAGCGCTATAAAGTGAAAAATAAAGCGGATGTAGACAAAGCATCCCAGGCACTGACAAAACTGACGCAGGAGGATTTGACGCTTAAAGTAGTAAACGACAGCGCAAACGGCCAGACGCTGCTTTACGGCATTGGGGAACAGCAGTTGGATGTCGTTGTAAGCAAGCTGTTAAACCGCTATAAAGTAGAGATTGAGCTTGGAAAGGCAAAAGTGGCATTCCGCGAGACGATCCGCAAAAAAGCAGATGTAGAATACAAGTATAAAAAGCAGTCCGGCGGGCACGGGCAGTACGGTCACGTAAAGATGACCTTTGAGCCGTCCGGTAATCTGGAAGAAACGTATGAATTTTCGCAGACAGTTGTCGGCGGCGCGGTGCCAAAGAACTATTTCCCGGCAGTGGAAAAAGGCATCCAGGATTCTGTAAAAAGCGGCCCGCTTGCCGCGTATCCGGTTGTCGGCATTAAGGCAAACCTTTACGACGGGTCTTACCATCCGGTAGATTCTTCAGAGCTTGCATTTAAGGTTGCCGCGGCGCAGGCGTTTAAAAAGGGCTTTTTGCAGGCGTCTCCGGTACTGTTAGAGCCGATTGCTTCCATGACCGTTACGGCGTCTGACAAATATACCGGCGATATTATGGGGGATTTAAACAAGAGACGCGCGCGTGTGCTTGGCATGAACCCGATGGAAGGCGGCAAGCAGGAGATTATTGCCGATATTCCTTATACGGAACTCGACGGCTATACAACGGTACTGCGTTCGATTACCGGCGGAGAAGGTACTTACCGCTACGAGCTGGCGCGCTATGAGCAGGCTCCTGAGGACGTACAAAAACGTGAAATTGAAGCCAGAGCGAATAAACTGGTGGATATTGAGGAATAATACGAATGAAATACCGTACAAAACAGAAGACATTCATTTGAAATTTATAAAAATACTACATGGAGGAGCGGAAGGGAAATGACGCGTGTGCTGCTTAGTATTCTGCTGGTATTTGTTCTGCTGTTGGAACAGCCGCAGTTAACGAAGGGGTGCGGCGTCATGGAACGAACGCTTTCTCCTTCTTTGAATCATACGTATACATTAAACGAACAAAACAATGTGAACAGTACCATACCGGTCTATGATATTATCTACAACCTGAATCTGGGCGAAAACCACTATCTGAACCCATCGGTCTATTATGAACAGCTTCTGCCGCTTAAGCTGATGCCCCCGCAAAGGGAAGGCTACAATTTTGCCGGCTGGTATACAGACAGCAGCTACAAGCATCCGCTGACAGAGATTACAGACTGTGCAAACGGCAACCTGATCCTGTATGCCAAATGGACGAAAGAAATATCTGGTTCCATGAATATCCAGCTCTATTCGTATGGCGCGGCAAGCCTTACCCGGTCGCCGGAAAAAAAGCTGGCAAATATGAATTACCGGATCTTGGAGGATATGGATATCCCCGGGATGCCAAGCACCCGGTTTGAAGATTATATTACAAATAAATTATTTAACGTTGACCAGTGCCCGCAGGGGCTTTGCGTGACAGACGAGCTGATTCTTGTGACCGCCTACAGTACGGGCGGGGATGATTACGGATGCCTGTATGCCTTTGACCGCTACAGCGGGGAATACCTTATGACGCTGTCGATGAAGCAGGGCAGCCATTTGGGAGGGATCTGCTATGACGGAAAAAGCCTTTGGATCTGCCATTCTAATTACCGCACGATCGAACGGCTGGATTATGCCCTGGTCAAAGAGCTTGCCAAGCATAAGCCAGGCAGAACCGTGCTGCTTCCAAAGGAACGGGAAGAATACCGGGTGTTAAATTCTCCGTCGTGCATTACCTACTTTAGCGGAAAGCTCTGGATCGCCACGCATACGCGATTTTTTAAATCTGTTATGAAGTCCTACCGGTACAACGGCAGCGGGCTGGAAGCGTGTGAAGAATTTGCCATCCCGGACAAGGTGCAGGGCGTTGCGTTTGATACCGAAGGGCATGTATATTTAAGCACTTCCTTCGGGCGGGAAAAGTCTTCTTATATCAAGGTATACCTGTCGGCATTTGCGCTGAGCAGGCAGCCGGAAAAGCCGGCAGAATGTGTGGAAATGCCGCCTTGCTCCGAAGAGATTGCGATCGCAGGAGACGAGCTTCTCGTCCTGTTTGAATCCGGTGCGCAAAAATATATGGAAGGCACAGACGGAAAAGGAAAGTCGCTCGCGCCGTTAGACCATATGGTAGCGATCCATCTGGATTCTTTTTAAAAGATTGACAAATGGACATGATGTGGTAGAATCATGGTAAAAGCTGAAGATGATGGAGGAAACTATGTCAGAAGTATATAATCACAAGATTGTAGAGAAAAAATGGCAGGAAATCTGGGATCGGGAAAAAGCATTTGCCGCATCCGATGATTATTCCAAACCAAAATACTATGCGTTGGTAGAGTTCCCGTACCCTTCCGGGCAGGGGCTGCATGTAGGCCATCCAAGGCCGTATACCGCTTTGGACATCGTTGCGCGCAAGCGCAGAATGCAGGGCTACAATGTGCTGTATCCAATGGGCTGGGATGCGTTTGGGCTGCCGACGGAAAATTTTGCAATTAAAAATAAAATACATCCGAAAACTGTAACCAAAAACAATATCGTGCGCTTTAAAGAACAGCTCCATTCGTTAGGTTATTCTTTTGACTGGGAACGCGAGGTCAATACGACAGATCCAGAATATTACAAATGGACACAGTGGATCTTTTTAAAACTGTTTCAAGCGGGGCTTGCCTATAAAAAAGAAATGCCGATCAACTGGTGTACAAGCTGCAAAGTCGGGCTTGCAAACGAAGAAGTCGTAAACGGTGTCTGCGAACGCTGCGGCTCTGCGGTCGTGCGCAAGGTAAAAAGCGAATGGATGTTAAAAATTACCGATTACGCGGAAAAGCTGTTAGAAGGCTTAAACGACGTCGACTACATCGAACGGGTCAAGACCCAGCAGCGCAACTGGATCGGAAAATCCCGCGGCGCTGAGGTTGACTTTTCGATCAAGGGCAAGGAAGAAAAGCTTCGCATCTATACGACGCGTTCGGATACGCTGTTTGGCGTAACGTATATGGTTGTATCGCCGGAGCACCCGATCATTGAAAAATATAAGGAAGAATTAAAAAACTGGGACGAGATCGCGGCTTATATTGAGCAGGCAGCGCACAAATCCGACTTTGAGCGCGCGGAGCTTGCAAAGGAAAAAACAGGCGTCTGCATCGACGGACTAAGCGCTGTGAATCCGGTCAACGGCAAGGAAATCCCGATCTGGATCTCGGACTATGTACTGATGTCTTATGGTACGGGCGCAATTATGGCAGTTCCTGCACATGACCAAAGAGACTGGGAGTTTGCAAATAAATTCGGACTGCCAATGATACAGGTTGTTTCCAAAAACGGGCAGGAAGCCGATATTTCAAAAGAGGCGTTTACCGATGTGGCGACCGGCATTATCGTAAATTCTGATTTTATAAACGGGATGGATGTAAAAGAAGCACAGAAAAAAATGATTGCGTTTTTGGAAGAACACCAGATCGGTACGTCAAAGACCAATTACAAGCTGCGCGACTGGGTATTTTCCCGCCAGCGCTACTGGGGCGAGCCGATTCCGATTGTGCACTGTGAAAAATGCGGGCAGGTGCCGTTAGACGAAAACAGCCTGCCGTTAGAGCTGCCAGAGGTAGACAGCTATATGCCGACCGACAACGGTGAATCTCCGCTGGCGGCGATGACAGACTGGGTCAATACGACATGCCCTTGCTGCGGCGGCGCTGCAAAGCGTGAGACGGATACGATGCCGCAGTGGGCAGGGTCTTCCTGGTATTTCCTGCGCTATACCGATCCGAAAAACAAAGAGGCGCTTGCAAGCAAGGAGGCGCTGGACTATTGGATGCCGGTAGACTGGTACAACGGCGGCATGGAGCATACAACGCTGCATTTGCTGTATTCCCGTTTCTGGCACAAGTTTTTATACGACCAAAAACATGTGCCATGCCCGGAACCATACCAGAAACGTACGTCCCACGGCATGATCCTTGGTGAAAACGGTGAAAAAATGTCCAAGTCCAGAGGAAACGTCGTCAATCCTGACGATATCGTAAGAGACTACGGCGCGGATACGCTGCGTACGTATGAAATGTTTATCGGCGCGTTTGACCTTGCGGCATCATGGTCGGAAGACGGTGTTAAAGGCTGCCGCAGATTTTTAGAGCGTGTATGGAAGCTGCAAGACCTTGTGTCAGACGAACCGGGCTATTCCAAAGACTTAGAGACAAAAATGCACCAGACGATAAAAAAAGTCAACAGTGACTTTGAAAACCTGAAATACAATACGGCAATCGCAGCGATGATGGCGCTGATTAATGAGTTTTATAAAAAGAACAGCCTGACAAAAGGGGAATACCGGACGCTGCTGATCCTGCTCAATCCGGTGGCGCCGCATATTACAGAAGAGATCTGGGAAGCGATGGGCTTTGACGGATATATTTATCAACAGGGCTGGCCGGAATACGACGAAGCGAAAACGGTGGAAGCTACGATTGAGATCGCTGTACAGATCAATGGCAAGCTGAAAGCAACGGTGCAGATCCAAAAGGATGCGCCAAAAGAAGAAGTGCTTGCCCTTGCAAAAGAAGCGGTTGCAGAAAAGCTGACCGGAACAGTAGTAAAGGAAATCTATGTGCCGGGCAGAATCGTAAACCTGGTGCAAAAATAAGCAGTCAAATGTAAAATTGAGAGGGCTGAATGAGCGAGGAGAGAAAAACAATTCAAAACATACAAAAAAACAGCAGGCGGTCTGTGGCAGGAATGCTTTTAACAGCATCGCTGCTGTGTACAGGAACAGCGCCGTTTTTGGCGTCGAAAGCAGTATTTGCCGCAAAAGAAGCACCTGCCATTACGATGGAGCAGACAGGCTACACGCTCGTAGTCGGCAAACGCATCCAGTTGCAGGCAGACATCGATGACCGGTTCGCATCCAAAAAACTCGTTTATAAAAGCAGTAAAAAAGAGGTCGTATCGGTCAACCAGTCCGGTTATATCCGGGCAAAAAAAGAAGGGACGGCTGTCATTACCGTATCGATCCAGGGAACAGACGAAAAAGCATCGTGCGAGATTCGTGTTGTAAAAAAATCTGCATATAAGAAAAACGCGGAAGACGTCGCCATTTTAAAAAAGATTTTTAAGGCAGAGCCAAACGCATTGATCAGCAGCGACTTAGATAATACTTCCCAGTATACATGGACAAACATCGGAAAAGAATACAGGCTGACAAGGATCTGCTGGCAAGATGCCGGACTGACCGGCGAACTTTCCTTTGCGGGACTGACAGAGCTTGCCGAGCTGGACTGCTCCGGCGGACAGCTTGCTTCTTTAGATGTTTCGCAAAATCCGGCGCTGAAAGTGTTAAACTGTGACAATAACCGGCTGTCTGCATTAGATGTTTCTAAAAATCCGTCGTTAACGGTTCTTGGCTGCCAAAACAACCAGCTTGCCGCACTGGATGTTGCCGCAAACCAGGCATTGACCGGATTAAACTGCGGCTTTAACCGCTTATCCGCGCTGGATGTAACAAAAAATCCGGCGCTTACAAGCTTAAACTGTGAAAAGAACCGGCTGGCAAGCCTCAATATTAAGAAAAATCCGGCATTAAAGGAATTAAACTGTGGTGCGAACGAACTGACAAGCTTAACGCTCAGCGGCAATCAGTCGCTTGCAGACCTGCGCTGCCCGTCCAACGAGCTGACGGCACTGGAAATCGGCGGGCTGAAAAAGCTTGCATACTTGGACTGTGCCTATAACCGGCTGACACAGCTTACGACGTCCAAAAACTCTGCGCTTGCTTATTTAAACTGTTCCTTTAATGCGTTAAAGAGCTTAAACCTGGGCGGTACGAAGCAGCTTACGGAGGTTTTTTGCAGCAGCAACAGTATCGCCAGCCTGAACTTAAAAAAAGCGCAGAACCTGACCAGGTTAAATTGCAGCGACAACCGCTTAAGCAGCCTGGATACCGGAAAAAGCCCAGTACTGGAAACGCTGGATTGTGCACATAACCGCCTAACGGAGCTTGACCTTAGCAATAACAAAGCCTTGACCATCCTGCACTGCAATTCGAATGCGCTTACAGAGCTGGATACGGATGCAAATCTGGCGCTGGCCGACTTAAAATGCGGTTCCAACCAGCTTACAAGCCTGCGGATTACTGCAAAGCCTGCGCTTTTAAAAGTAAGTTGTGAAAAAAACAAGATCAAAGAGCTGGACGTGCAGACAAATGCGGCACTGAAAGTATTGACCTGTGCACATAATGAGCTGGAACACTTGGATGTAACGACAGTCCCGGCACTAGAGGCGCTTTCCTGCGGCTACAACCGCCTGCAAGAGCTTCACGTAAACGCAAACACGGCACTGCGGCGGCTGGGATGCCAGGCAAATATGCTTACCGCTCTGGATGTCAGCGAAAACCCGGCATTAGAAACGCTGTTCTGCCAGGACAACCAGCTAAAAAGTATTGATATCAGCGAAAATCCAATGCTGACCACACTGTACCATGACCGGAATGTACAGACAAGCGATGTTGGCGAACAGACGGATGAAGCAGAAGATCCAATCGAACCAACTGAAACAGAAGAAGATACAAACGAAACAGAAGAGGATACAAATACAGAAGATACAGAAGAAGATACAAATACAGAAGATTAAGAAGATACAAATACTAGAGTGAACAAGTTTGAAGCGCTTTGGTAGATTTTTACAGGGAGGGACGCCGGGAAAGCGGATGTGCCTCCCTTGGCTGCGTCCGTTCCAGAATGTTAAGAATCCCTAAGTATCCTGCTGTTACGCTGTGGCTGTGTCCGGTCGCGGCACCTAGTTCGCTGCCTGCTGGCAGCTAAAGGTGCCGCTTGGCTGCGCCCCTGGTTTTTTCCGCAGAATACCAAGGGCTTCTAACCATTCTTCCAAAGCCGCCGCCAAGGGAGGCACATCCTCTCTCCCGGCTGCTTTTCGTAAATGCTACGAAACAAGCGCAATATGGTTTGTCTACCATGAACAAAATCAACTATATGATAGAACAGATTCTAGAGCGTGTTTGAAAAATGCTTTCTGTGAGATGTGCTTCACAGTTTGTGGAGAATTTATCCCAAATTCAGGAGTCATAGCGGGCTATGTTGACTAAATTTGGGATAAATTCTCCGCAAAGTGGGGAGTGCAGATCACGGGAATGATTTTTCAAACACGCTCTAGTACAGCGAACAAACCATATCGGGTTCGTTTGGCGGCACTTGCGAAGAACAGCCGGGAGAGAGGATGGGTACACTCTGGCGGCGGCTTTGGAAGAATGGTTAGAATTGCTTGGTATTCTGCAAAACAACTAGGGGCGCAGCCAAGCGGCACCTTTAGCTGCCAGCAGGCAGCGAACTAGGTGCCGCGACCGTCCACAGCCAGGGCGTAGCAGCAGGATACCTAGCAATTCTTAACATTCTGGAACGGACGCCGCCAGAGTGTACCCATCCTCTCTCCTGGCGTCCCTTCTTGTAAAAGTTTACCAATCCCCGCTCCCAGCGTCCCTTCATACAATAATTTACCAAAGCAATTCATATAAAGGCATTGCAAAGCACAAACATTTTGCAGTGCCCTTTTTGCTGTTTTTAAAATGTGTGAAATTGGTTCTAAAATGCGTGGAATTAGACTTGCAATTTTGGAATTTTATGCTAAACTGTATTTATATATATTCTTTTTTAAATAAACTGACAAAGTATTTTAAATAATATACATAATTATCATACATACTTTTTCGGTTATTACGTTCTAAAATTAATACCTTCAAACGTATCAATTTTATCAAATACAAAACGGTTTCCGGGCAGGCTGTGCATGACAGATCGCTGGCTGATAATGGTTTGCGGCTTGGGGCAGGAAAACGGAACGTGAAAAATAAGTTAAAGGAGGATTTGCAGTGCCAAGACAGCGCTGCGCTAAGGAGGATAACATGGGAAATCAGTTCATATGGCAGGATCGGTTTAATATAGGGGTAGACATCATAGACAAAGAGCACAAAAAGCTTTTCAGTATTATGAACCGTCTGTTTGCATTCAGCGAACAGGAAGATAAAATTCAGTGGGTATGCCAGGAAGGATTGAAATATTTTAAAGACCATGCGATGAAGCATTTTGCAGAAGAAGAAGTATACATGGCGTCAATCGATTATAAAGGATTTGAGTTGCACAGGCGCGTGCATGACAATTTCAGGCGGAATACACTGCCGGCACTGGAAAAAGAGCTGGCGCGGACAAATTATTCTAAAGACGCGGTCAGCCATTTTTTAAGTGTCTGTGCCGGATGGCTGATCGGACATACGCTTACGGAAGACCGTGCAATTACCGGAGAGGGCTTTAGCAAATGGGAGAACCTGCTGCCGGAAGAAGAAGAGCTTGCGGTTAAACGGTTGATTATCCAGCTTGTAAAAGATATGTTTCAGCTTGATTCGCGCTTAATCAGCGACCGCTACAGCGGAGAACGGTTTGGAAAAGGCATTTATTTCCGAATGATCTATAAAAATGAAAAAGGAGAGAAGTGGGAAGTCTATACGATCCATGAAGAAAAGCTTTTGTTGGAAACGGTCGGCAAGATGATGGGCGACCAGTCAGGCAAAATGAGCGTTGTGCTTATGAATGCGTGCAGATATGCGATCAAGCAGTTTGTAGAACGTATTTTGGAACACCTGCCAGCCGCCAACGGCTTTACTTTACAGGATGAGGCACTGCTAAGCTACGAGCAGTTCCAAAAAGTATTTTCCAATCCGCAGTGCAGCCTGTTATTTGATACAGGAGCGGGCTATTTTGCTTACTGCGCGATGGCGCCGCGTTCGCTGACGCAGGCAGGGGCATCGATTGTGACAGAAAATGCCGTATCAGAGGTTGGCAATTATCTAAAGAACAACGAAAAGCAAAATGCACCGACTGCGAAGAAAAAGGTGCTTGTAATCGACGATTCCGATACCGCCCTTTTAGCTATGCAAAAGCTCTTAGGCGACGATTACCAGGTGACAACGGCAACTTCCGGGATGTCAGGCATACGCTGTATTACGTTAGACCGTCCAGACCTTGTTCTTTTGGATTATGAAATGCCAATTTGCGACGGCGTCCAGGCATTGCAGATGATCCGCTCGGAAAAAGATTTTGCAAAAATCCCGGTCTTTTTCCTGACCGGCAAGGTAGATAAAGACAGCATTACAAAAGTAATGCCATTAAAGCCGGAAGGCTATCTGCTGAAAAACCAGCAGCCAATGGAAATCAAGAAAAATATCGACAGATATTTCCAGAAAAAGACAGGCTGATCAGTATACAACCTAGCGAAAAAGCAGCGGATGCATCCCTGCTTTTTTTGCTTTTCCGTTTTTTCCTAATTTTAAAAATTTTTTTCTTTTTTTGTAACCTTTTCCAGTTCTTAATTGTACTATTAATGAAAGGACCTTTCAAAGAAATAAAAATATATATTAAAATGAGGGATCGCTCATGAAACAACCAGTAGAAGAACTGACAGAGCGTTACCGTGACAACTTATTTGCAGTCGCTTTTCACGTATGTAAAAATGCGGCGGATGCAGACGATATTGTCCAGGAAACGTTCTTGCAGTATTATGTAGCAAAAAAAGAATTTGACAGCGAAGCGCATATCCGTGCCTGGCTGATCCGGGTAGCGGTCAATAAGGCAAAAAACGTCAACCGCTCCTTTTGGAGACAGCATAAAGTGCCTCTGGAAGAGTATATGGAATCACTTGTGTTTGAAACACAAAAGGAGGAGACATTGTTTGAGACGGTGATGAAGCTTCCGCAAAAATACCGGATTATCATTCACCTGTATTATTATGAGGACTATTCGGTGCGGGAGATCGGTGAGATTTTAAGCCTTAAGGAAAGCAACGTCAAGGTCAGGCTTTCGCGTGGACGCAAGCTGCTCAAGGAAGCATTAAAGGAGGATTGGGATGATGACGAATAAAGAACGGTATAAGAAGGCGTTTCAAACCCTGCATGCCTCCGAACA
Organism: Eubacteriaceae bacterium; assembly: GCA_910574915.1. Lineage (GTDB taxonomy): Bacteria > Bacillota > Clostridia > Lachnospirales > Lachnospiraceae > Eubacterium_J. The sequence goes on along the minus strand of CAJTCR010000011.1, from coordinate 90,155 downwards.
AATTTCTTTGGAGGTAAAAATTATGGAAGAAAGTAAAAAAATATATCGGATGAAAAAAGTAGCCGCAGCATGTGCTGCAGTGGCAGTCGTGTTTGGCAGTATGACAGTGGCATATGCGGCAGATATTGGAGGCATTCAGCAAAAAATTACGGCATGGTTCCACGGGGAGCAGACACAGATGGATGTCACCGACAACGGAAACGGCAGTTATACGTATACCTTTACCGACAAAAACGGAAAGGAGCAGTCACAGACTGGCGGCGGGATTGAAATTGACGACAACGGCAATGAAAGGCCGCTTTCTGCAGAAGACCTTTTGGATAGTGTCAGCAACTGTGTACAGGCAGACGAGGACGGAACGATATGGCTGTATTTCTATGATAAAAAAGTCAATGTTACCGATCTGTTTGGCGAAGATGGCATCTGCAAAATAGCGCTGGAACATGAAGGGGAAATTTACTATTTTAAAATCCAGGAAAGCCCGGAAAGCGCCATTACCGGAAGCTATGGCTACGAACGCAGCACCAAGGCTCCGCAGGATGTTGAAAACTATCCGCTGATTAAATAGTACAATGGAATATACAAAAATGCTCCAGCCCTTTCCCAATCACATAGGGAAGGGCTGGAGACTGTTTTTCGGATTCATTTTTTCATGCGCTTCATCATCTGTATCATGCTGCGTGCTTTTTTGCTTTCTTCCGGTGACAAGCCTTTTAAAAGAATCTCCAGCATCATGTCTCGTTCCGCTTCATTAAACGTTACGCCCTGCTTTTGCGCAGAATTTGAAGCAGACAGCAACGCCGCCATCATATCCTTTGCGTTCCCGCCTGCCTGCCTTGCAGACATGGCTTTTAAAAACGCAAGTTTTTCCGGCGATATGCCGTTTGTATTCTGGGCGTTAAATACATCATCAAAATTCATAGTATCCTCCCTGTCAAGTTTCTAAGATCAGCATATGCAGGCGGTGTGAAAAAGGTGACAGTACATGCCGCCTGCAAATAAGGTTTAGGAAAACATCGTCTCATACGTCGAAAACATCGAAAAGAGATTCATAATCATATCGATGTGCTCCTGTTCCTTTTCGCTGCAAAACTGGCGGATATCACTGAGCATGTTTAAGGTGTTTTCCATTGGGTTGTCTGTCGAGCAGATAGACAGGGACGTGTCATCGCTGTCGATTAAGTCAATCGATTTTTTAAGCTCCATCGATTTGATCAGCGTCAAAATCTCTTTCTGATGGGAGCCGCGCATATACGGCAGCGCTGTTTTTAAAATCTGCAAATCTTTGCTTTGTGTCTTTTCGTCAAACGCAGTTGGTATGTAATTGTTGTCCATAAATTTTCCTTTTTTATTTAGTATATGAGCGGGAAGCCTTTCGTATGACACCAATTTGCCAAAAACCGATATAATATTAGAAAAGGAGGCTTCTTAAGTTATGGGAAAACTGATTGTCGACGGAAATAAAGTCTATACGGTAGATGAGGCTTGCATGAAGCGGAAAAACCTGACACTGGCACAAATCCGCCAGCAGGAAACCGGCGCTTCGTCTGGAAAAACGCAAAACCGGCAGCAGCGCACACGAAGGGGAATGTAAATTTATTTGTAATTTTGGGGTTGTCGCATTAAGAATTTTTTTAGTGCGACAGCCCCTTTTCGCAAGCGCAGTTTTATAAAAGTATAAAAACTACCCTGCACACAAAATGCAGGGTAGTTTTCATACTTTTGCGAAGCTGTGCGAAAGGTATTTTGCCTTTCGCACAGCTTTTATCGGATGGTTTGGATCATCGGATCATTTGGCAAACGATTTAGAAGAAACCGCCGCCGCAGCCACCGCCGCAGCCGCAGAGCAACAGTAAGATCAGCCAGATACAGCTATTTTCACCGCCGCAGCCGCCGCCACAGCTATTGCCGCCGCAGCCGCCGAAGAAGGAACCGCCGCCGTTGTTGCCGCAGCAGCAGAATAACAGCAGGATAATCCAGATAAAGGAGCTGTTTCCATTTGCGCATCCACAACTGCACCCACAGTTATTTGTTTCTCCACATCCACAGTTTGTAGCAGCTAAATCACTCATATTGATTGCCTCCATGTTTTATTTGTTTTATGGTTTATACTATGAGGGCAGCTTGTATAGGTTTCCAAAAAAAATCAGAGAATCCGCGGTACATGCATTGACAAACCTGTATGTCTTTGTATAAAATGTGTTTGGTACGAAATGTAAAAAACCTGCACAAATCAGGAGGGATAGAGCAATGGAGAAAATTAAAATGACGACGCCGCTTGTAGAGATGGACGGGGATGAAATGACCAGGATTCTCTGGAAGATGATTAAAGAAGAGCTGCTTTTGCCTTTTGTAGATTTAAAGACAGAGTATTATGATCTTGGGCTTTCCTACCGAAACGAGACGGACGACCAGGTGACGATCGATTCCGCCAATGCAACGAAAAAGTATGGTGTGGCAGTCAAATGCGCAACGATTACGCCAAATGCGGCGCGTATGGATGAATATGATTTAAAAGAGATGTGGAAAAGCCCGAATGGTACGATTCGTGCGATTTTAGACGGTACGGTATTCCGTACGCCGATTAAAGTAAAAGGCATCGAACCATGTGTAAAAAACTGGGAAAGCCCGATTACAATCGCAAGGCACGCCTATGGGGATGTCTATAAAAATGTAGAGATGAAAATACCAGGCGCAGGAACCGCCGAGCTTGTTTTTACAGCTAAAGACGGTACGCAGACAAAAGAAACCATTTTTGAGTTCGAGTCTTGTGGCATTATCCAAGGACAGCATAATGTGGAAGCTTCGATTGAAAGCTTTGCAAGGAGCTGCTTTACATATGCGCTAGACCAAAAGCAGGAGCTTTGGTTTGCGACCAAAGATACGATCTCGAAAAAATATGACCATACGTTTAAAGATATTTTCCAGGAGATCTTTGACAGCGAATACAAGGAGAAATTTGAAGCAGCCAGCATCACTTATTTTTATACGCTGATCGATGATGCGGTTGCACGTGTCATGAAGTCCAAGGGCGGATTTATCTGGGCATGTAAAAACTACGACGGAGACGTCATGAGCGATATGATATCCTCCGCGTTTGGTTCGCTCGCCATGATGACGTCGGTACTCGTATCGCCTGAGGGCTATTATGAATACGAGGCGGCACACGGCACCGTACAGCGCCATTACTACAAGCATCTAAATGGAGAAGAGACTTCCACCAATTCCGTAGCAACGATCTTTGCATGGACAGGCGCGCTGCGCAAACGCGGAGAAATCGACGGCATCAAAGAGCTTGCTGCTTTTGCAGGCCATCTGGAAAAAGCCTGCGTTGACACGATTGAAGCAGGCAAGATGACAAAGGATCTTGCGCTGATTACAGATATTGCACAGCCGACCGTATTAAACAGCGAGGATTTTATTAAAGAAATCCGCAAGGAATTAGAAAAGATCTATGCATAAAAGTGGTTTGAAAAAATCTTGACTTTTTTTCTGAACCATGTTATTCTCATATCAGTTACAAAAAAGCTATAAGAAACCCATTGAAACCAACGAAACCCCCGGAGGGGCGTCTCCGGGGGTTTCTGGCTCGTTACGGTGAGCTGTTCCGTTTCGGCTGTGCTATCTTTCTTCTCTGTTCAGCCATTTGCGTATGTAGGAACTTATTACATCCGCTATAACAGAGCCGAGAATTGCTATAAAAAATTCTCCCATTGAAACCCACCTCCTTTCTGCTGGAGGTCAGACAGCAATTGTAGTATACCATATTCCCCTTTAGAAAACTATCTGTTTTTTCGATTTTGCACATTGTTTTCTAAAAAACACAACAATCGTCCCTGCGGTTGACGATTGCAAAATAATTGTTTATAATTACCGGGTGCAGCATTTTCCAAAATGCGGCATCCGTTTTTATGTTTTATTACACTCTAAAAAATAAAAAAGATCGGAGGTTCTATTATGATACTTTCGTGCCAGAATATAACGAAAACCTTTGGAACGGATGTGATTATTCAAAACGCATCCTTCCATATCGAAGAATATGAAAAAGCGGCAATCGTCGGTATTAACGGTGCCGGAAAGTCGACGCTGTTAAAGATTATCGTAGGGGAGCTAGAGCCAGACGAAGGCGTTGTTGCGGTTTCGAAAGAAAAAACGATCGGTTACCTTGCCCAAAATGAAGTGATCGACAGTGCGCGGACGATTTATGAAGAAGTGCTGTCGGCAAAACAGCCTGTGATCGATATGGAGCTGGAGATCCGCCGGATGGAAAATAGGATGGACAGCGTTCCAGCCAGCGAGCTGGAAGCGTTTATGGAAAAATATGAACGGCTGATCCATCAGTTTGAGCTTGCCGACGGCTATACGTACCGCAGTGAGGTGACCAGTGTTTTAAACGGGCTTGGCTTTTCGGAAGCGGATTTTTCCAAAACGCAGGCGGAATTATCCGGCGGGCAAAAGACACGTGCGGCATTGTGCAGGCTGCTTGTGACAAAGCCGGATCTTTTGCTGCTGGATGAGCCGACGAACCACCTGGATATGGAGTCGATTCAGTGGCTGGAAAATTATCTGCTGAATTATAAAGGTGCGGTCTTAATCGTCTCCCATGACCGCTATTTTATGGATAAAATCGTCTCCAAGGTAGTTGAGGTTTCCCATCATAAGGTCAACAGCTATACGGGCAATTATACGGCATATGCGAAAAAAAAGGCGCAGGTGCGCGCCGCCGAGCTTCGTGCCTATTATAACCAGCAGCAGGAAATCAAGCACCAGGAAGAGGTCATTGCCAAGTTAAAATCCTTTAACCGTGAAAAGTCTATAAAGCGTGCAGAAAGCCGCGAAAAGATGCTGGACAAGATTAAACGGCTGGATAAGCCGGTGGATGAATTTACGGATCTTAACCTGCACCTTGCGCCCTGTATTACGAGCGGGAAAGATGTGATGCAGGTGGAATGCCTGGCAAAATCGTTCGACGGCAGGCAATTATTTGCGCAGGTAGATTTTTCGATTTTCCGGGGCGAGCGTGTGGCGCTTATCGGCAATAACGGCACTGGAAAGACGACGATTTTAAAGATTATTAACAACATGCTGCCTGCGGACGCCGGTGAGATTACGCTTGGGACAAATGTACAGATCGGCTACTACGACCAGGAGCATCAGGTGCTGCATTCGGAAAAAACACTGTTTGAAGAGATTTCTGACGACTACCCGCAGCTTACAAATACGCAGATTCGAAATGTGCTTGCGGCATTTTTGTTTACCAACGACGATGTGTTTAAGCGGATCGGGGATTTAAGCGGCGGCGAGCGAGGCAGGGTGTCTTTGGCAAAGCTGATGCTTTCGGAAGCAAATTTTCTGATTTTGGACGAGCCGACAAACCATTTGGATATTACGTCCAAGGAAATTTTGGAAAATGCGCTGGTGCATTATGAAGGGACGGTACTGTTCGTCTCCCATGACCGCTATTTTATTAACCAGACAGCGACTAGGATCTTAGACCTGCATGAACAGCAGGTATTAAATTATATCGGCAATTATGACTATTATCTCGAAAAACGGGACGTACAGCGCAGCGCGCAGCTTCAGCCGAAAAAAAATACAGACCTTCCAAAAGCCGCTTCCCAGGCAGACGCCGATACCGCCGCAGGCGGCAAAGAAGACTGGAAGTTAAAAAAGATGCAGCAGGCAGCGAAACGTAAAATCGAAAATGAGCTGCGCAAAGTAGAAGAGCGTATTGAAACGCTGGAAACGGAAAAAAAAGAACTGGAGGAGGAAATGGCAAGCCCGCAGGTCGCCGCCCTTTCTGCAAAAGTCATGGAGCTGCATACCCAGCTTGTACAAATAGAAGAGGAGCTGGAAGTACTTTATGAAAAATGGGAAGAATTGACAAATGCGTGAGTTATCTTTATAATTTAAAGGAAACTCATTGAGAATGATGTAAGGGGAAACAGTATTGGGAAAAGAAATTTCACAGGCGGTGATCCGCAGGATGCCGCGCTATTATCGTTACTTAGGAGATCTGCTTGATGAAGGAGTCGAAAGGATATCTTCCAATGAACTGAGTGAAAAAATGAAAGTCACTGCTTCTCAGATCCGTCAGGATTTAAATAATTTCGGCGGGTTCGGGCAGCAGGGCTATGGCTATAACGTACAGTACCTGTATGACGAGATCGGCAGGATCTTGGGCTTGCAGCAGCAGCACAACATTATCGTAATCGGAGCCGGAAACCTTGGGCAGGCGCTGGCAAATTACAGCAAATTTGAAAAACTTGGCTTTATGATTATCGGCCTGTTTGACATCAATCCAAGCCTTTTGGGGCATTCGCTGCGGGGGATTCCGATTATGATGCTAGAAGAGCTCGAAGCATTTGCGGGCGCAAACAGAATCGATATTGCGGCGCTTACCATGCCGAAGCATTCGGCGGATTCGATTGCAAAGCGCCTGGTGCGGCTGGGCATCCGCGCGATCTGGAACTTTGCCCATGTGGATTTGGATTTGATGGATAAAAACGTAGTTGTGGAAAATGTGCATTTATCAGACAGCTTGATGCAGCTTTCTTATAATATGCTCCAAAGCCAGCAGGAGAGATAAAAAGCGATGAAATGGATTGTAAACAGTGAAGAAATGAAAATGTTAGACCGCAATACGATCGAACATTTTAAAGTCCCTTCGATTGTGCTGATGGAGCGTGCGGCACTTTGTTTTGTCGAAGAAGTGGCAAAAAGAGTCCCATGCGGGCATATACTTGCCGTCTGCGGCAATGGAAACAACGGCGCGGACGGGCTTGCGGCTGCACGATTGTTTTTTCAAAGAGGATACAAGGTGACGGTTGTCCAGGCGGGGGACAACGGAAAACGTTCCAAAGAGAATCAGCTCCAGCGGGATATTCTGGCACAGTACGGCATACATATTACAGAACAGCTCCCAAGCGTGCAGCATTTTGACGCAGTGATAGACGCGCTGTTTGGCATTGGGCTGTCCAGGGCGCCGGCAGGGACCTATGCGGAATGGATCTTAGCTATGAATGCGTACAGCGGCTTTAAGGCAGCTATCGACATGCCAAGCGGCGTATCCAGCGATAACGCAAAAGCGTATGATCCGGCATTTGCCGCAGACCTTACGGTGACGTTTGCCTGTCAAAAGGCAGGGCAGCTCTTATACCCGGGCAGGATGCTCTGCGGGGAGCTCGTAACCGCCCAGATCGGGATTACGGACGATAGCTGGCTGGATCAAAAGCCTTCCGGCTTTACACTGGAGCTATCCGATTTAAAAAAGATCCCGCAAAGGCATCCAAGAGGAAACAAAGGCACGTTCGGACATGTGCTTGCTGTCGCAGGCAGTGAAAATATGGCAGGTGCCGCCCTGTTTTGCGCACAGGCTGCGTACTGTACAGGCTGCGGGCTTGTAAAGATCTATACCGCACAGGCAAACCGCGAAATTTTGCAAAGCACGCTGCCGGAAGCAATCGTGTCTGTGTATACGAACCAGCCGTCCGCGTCGTCACTTGATGAAGCGCTGGAATGGGCGGACACTATTATTTTGGGGCCTGGGATCGGGCAGGATCAAGCCGCACTTCAAATCGTGGCGCAGGTGATGCAGCAAGCTGCGGTGCCTCTGATCGTAGATGCGGACGCGTTAAATATACTGGCAAAAAATCTGGATTTGCTGCAAGATGTGCGTGCGCCGCTGATTATAACACCGCACCTTGGCGAGATGGCAAGGCTTTGCGGTCAAACAACAAAACAGTTGCAGCAGACGATGCGGGCGGCGGCAGAGCAGTTTGCAGAAAAATACCGGCTTACCTGCGTGTTAAAGGATGCTGCCACCGTAACGGCAGGCGCCTTTGGCACCAGCTTCCACGTATCAGGATGCAGCGCGATGGCAAAAGGCGGCAGCGGCGACGTGCTTGCAGGGATCATTGCCGGACTGGCTGCACAGGGCATGGAGCCGGAAGCCGCGGCGCATACCGGCGTGTTTGTACACGGGCTTTCAGGAAGCTATGCCGCAAAAATCAAAGGCAGCTACAGCGTGCTTGCCAGGGATATTATTGATGCAATCGGACATGTGATGGAGCTTTCAAAAAATACGGAAGAAGGTGCAGTATTATGAATACATACCGCCGCGTATATGCAAAAATCAATCTGGACGCAGTCTGCAGAAACGTCGCGCAAATACAGACGCTGCTGCGCCCGGATACGAGAATGATCGCTGTGGTCAAGGCAAACGGATACGGGCATGGCGCATTGCAGGTTGCGGATGCCATAGAACCTCTGGACGTAGTATACGGCTTTGCGGTTGCAACCGCAGAAGAAGCGCTGGAGCTTCGCGCACATGGGATTTTAAAGCCAATCCTGATCCTTGGATATGTTTTTGCAGAACATTATCCCATGCTTGTTGCGCAAAAGATCCGCCCGGCTGTCTTTACGCTGGAAGCGGCAGAACAGTTGTCAGCCGCCGCGCAGGCAGTTGGAGAGGACATTGCCATACATATTAAAATCGATACGGGCATGAGCCGCATCGGCATGCAGGTTTGCGAAGAAAGCGCGCAGATGGTTGCGCAGATCGCGGCGCTGCCGCACATAAAAATCGAAGGCATGTTTACGCATTTTGCCAGAGCGGACGAGGCAGATAAAACGCCGGCACTCCAGCAGTTTGCACAGTTTCAGAAGATGGCAGAGCTGACACGGCAATGCAAGGTGCACATTCCGCTGCTTCACTGTGCCAACAGTGCCGGCATTATCGACCTGCCCGGGACGCAGATGGACATGGTACGCGCCGGCATTATTTTATACGGCTTATGGCCTTCGGATGAGGTGTCAAAAGACCGGATCCACCTGGAGCCGGCACTGGAGCTGGTAAGCCATATCGTTTCGGTAAAAAGGCTTCCAAAAGGCAGGAGCATTTCTTACGGCGGCACGTATACGCTGACGCAGGAACGCACGATTGCAACCATTCCGGTCGGTTACGGCGACGGATATCCAAGGAGCCTGTCAAATAAAGGATACGTGCTGATCAAGGGGACGCGCGCGCCGATTGTCGGCAGGGTGTGCATGGATCAGTTTATGGTGGATGTCACGCACCTTCCACACGTAGCCGTCGGCGACCGGGCTGTGCTGGCTGGAAAGGACGGAGATCTTTGTATTACCCTGGAAGAGCTGGGAGAGCTGTCGGGCAGGTTTCACTATGAATTTGCCTGCGGGCTGTCTTGCCGGATTCCAAGAGTTTATGAGCAAAACCGGAAATAACATGCATACACTCGATAAAACTGGTAATACTCACCGTATAACCTATTTTGTGGAGTGAAAGAGATGTTAATTAGACGAGGAGATATTTATTACGCAGATTTAAGGCCGGTTGTCGGCTCCGAACAAGGAGGCGTGCGCCCGGTACTGATTATTCAAAACGATGTAGGCAACCTGCACAGCCCGACCGTGATCTGTGCAGCCATTACCTCACAGATGAACAAGGCAAAGCTGCCGACCCATGTAGAGCTGTCCAGCAGCCAGTACGCACTCGTAAAGGATTCTGTCATTTTATTAGAGCAGCTTCGTACGATTGATAAAAGGCGGCTAAAGGATAAGGTCTGCCATTTAGACGGGGATATTATGAATAAAATTGAAAAAGCGCTATGTATCAGCCTGCAATTAGCCGTTACATAGCTTGACGTAAACAGGGAGAAATGATATTTTATTAGTAGAGCAAAAGACTGCAAATACGATTTACAAAAAGGAGAGAGAGTTTTATGGACGATGGCGCGAGTCCCAAGTCAACTTACGTAGAAAAAAATAATTGGTTCAGTGATTTTTTGAAAAAGCTGAACCGGAAAAATGCGGACAAAATTACAGAACAAGAGATTATTTCTATGGTCAACGAAGGACAGGAAACCGGTGTCTTGCAGGCAAATGAAGTAGAAATGATCCAAAATATTTTTGAGTTTACCGACAAAGAAGCAAAGGATATTATGACGCACCGGTCAAATATCTGCGCGCTGGACGGTACGATCAATTTGCAGGAAGCACTAGACCGTGTGCTGGTCGAGCCATATTCAAGATTTCCGGTATACCTGGACGATATCGATAATATTATCGGTATCCTACATATCAAGGAAATTATGGCGTTCAGCAGAAAAGACAGCTATTTAAGCTGGCAGATCAAAGACATTGACGGGCTGTTTTCCAAGGTGGAATTTATACCTGAGACGCGAAAAATCAGCGACCTGTTCCAAAAAATGCAGGCGAAAAAGGCGCATCTTGTCATTGTCGTGGACGAATACGGACAAACATCCGGGCTGGTTGCCTTAGAGGATATTTTAGAAGAGATTGTCGGAAATATTTTTGATGAACACGATAAGGAACGCAGGCTGATCGAGACGCAGCCAGGCGGCAGCTTTATCATGTACGGCATGGCATCCTTTGATGACGTGGCGGATGCGCTTGGCATTACGTCCCCGGACGAATACGATACGTTAAACGGCTTTTTAATCTCTATGATTGACCGGATTCCGGCAGACGGGGAAGATTTCAGCGTATGCTATGAAGGATACCGTTTCCATGTCACAAACGTAGAAAATAAAATGATACAAAAAGTGCATGTCAGCAAAGAGTAGCACGATCTTTTTGCTGGACGCAGGGCTTTTGTCCTTGTCAACCTGCGGATAAAATGATAAAATAACAATAACTTCAACAGAAAAGAGGATTCTATATGTCAGGACATTCCAAATTTGCAAATATCAAGCATAAAAAAGAAAAAAATGATGCTGCAAAAGGAAAAACATTTACGATGATCGGCAGGGAAATCGCAATCGCTGTAAAGGAAGGCGGCCCAGATCCTGCAAATAACTCCAAGCTGCGCGATGTCATCGCAAAAGCAAAGGCAAACAATATGCCAAACGATACGATTGACCGCGGGATTAAAAAGGCAGCCGGGGATTCTTCGAATGTCAACTACGAGGTTGTCACTTACGAAGGTTATGGGCCGGGCGGTACGGCAATTATCGTAGACGCGCTGACCGATAATAAAAACCGTACGGCGGCAAATGTGCGCAACTGCTTTTCCAAAGGGCAGGGGAGCATCGGCACACAGGGCTGTGTTTCGTATATGTTTGATAAAAAAGGGCAGATCATTATTGATAAAGAAGAATGTGACATGGAAGCGGATGACCTTATGATGTCAGCGCTGGATGCGGGGGCAGAGGACTTTTCAGAAGAAGAGGACAGCTTTGAGATCACGACAGACCCTGCGGATTTTGCGGCGGTACGCGATGCGCTGGAGCAGCAGGGCATCGCCATGACGCAGGCTGAAGTAACGATGATTCCGCAAAACTATGTGACCGTAGAAGGCGAAGCAGATCTTGCAAATCTCCAAAAGATTCTGGATATGCTGGAGGAAGATGATGATGTGCAGACCGTGTACCATAACTGGGATGAATGATGCTACACGCACGGTTTCATCAAATATTACTATAAACGAAAAATAAACGGAGGAGCTATTTATGAAAAAAATACTATTTGCAGCATCTGAATGCGTGCCTTTTATTAAGACCGGGGGATTAGCAGATGTATGCGGGGCGTTACCAAAGGAATTTGACAAAAACTATTGGGATGTGCGTGTCGTGATCCCAAACTATACATGTATTCCTGAGCAGTACAGAAACCAGTTTCAGTATGTGACTCATTTTTATATGGGAACCGGGCCGATGCTTCCTGAAAAATATGTAGGTGTCCTGACCTATGAGCTTGACGGGGTGACGTATTATTTTATCGACAATCAGGAATATTTTAACTGTGCCGTGCCTTACGGCGAAATCCGCTATGACATCGAAAAATTTATCTTCTTTGACAAAGCAGTGCTGTCGATGTTAAAAGCGATCGATTTCCAGCCAGACCTCGTGCACTGCCATGACTGGCAGACGGGTCTGATTCCGGTTTATCTGAAAAATGAATTCCAGGGCGACATGTTCTACTGGGGCATGAAATCCATTATGACGATCCACAACTTAAAATTCCAGGGCATCTGGGACAAAAAAGTGTTCCAGGGCTTAAGCGGCCTTACAAACGACCTGTTTGTACCGGATAAGCTGGAGTTTAACAAAGATGCAAGCATGTTAAAGGGCGGCCTTGTCTATGCAGACTATATTACAACGGTCAGCGATACATACGCGCAGGAAATCCAGACTTCTTATTATGGAGAAGGATTGGACGGCTTATTATCTGCAAGGCATATGGATATGCAGGGAATTGTAAACGGTATCGATTATGATATTTACAATCCGGCGACCGATCCAAAGATCTACTGCAACTATGACGCAAGCAACTGGCGCAAGAAAAAAGCCAACAACAAGCTCAAGCTGCAGGAAGAGCTGGGGCTTGCCGTAGATAAAAAGAAATTTATGATCGGTTTAATTTCCCGTCTGACAGATCAAAAGGGGCTTGACCTGATTAACTACGTGATCGACCGTATTGTAGACGACTATACACAACTCGTAGTGATCGGAACCGGCGATCCTGCTTATGAAAATATGTTCCGCCATTATGCATGGAAGTACGGCGACCGTGTATCCGCGAATATCTGCTATTCAGATGATCTGGCGCATAAGCTGTATGCGGCTGCGGATGCATTCTTAATGCCGTCCCAGTTTGAACCTTGCGGGCTGACGCAGCTTATCTCGTTCCGTTACGGCACAGCTCCGATCGTGCGCGAGACAGGCGGGTTAAAAGACACTGTAGCGCCGTTTAACGAATACGAGGACAGCGGCGACGGCTTCTCATTCTCGAATTACAACGGAGAAGAGATGCTTAGGGTCATCAACTATGCAAAGAAAGTATTTTACGATATGAAAAAAGACTGGAACCATATGGTTGACCGCGGAATGGCAAAAGATTTTTCATGGAATGCTTCCAAGTTTAAATACGAAGGACTGTACAATTTCCTGATCGGAGAAAAATAAGCAGTAGAATGGCTATGGATCTGAGATGGGGCTGCATAAAAAAGGATTGGAGTTTTCCGATCCTTTTTGTTTCAGCCGTCTGCATAAAAGCAGAAAAACCGCACATACTCTATCAAAAAGAATTTCCAAAAAAAATCCAAAAGAAATGAGGGTATGTGTATGGGCGATGTTCAGAAAAAAAAGGAAGCGCTGGAAACAGAGATTTCCGATAATGAAAATATAAAAAATAATGGTGCGGTCACACTGGAAAGCAACGACCACAACCATAGGATCTACCTGCTGTCTGTGATCGGGGAGATCGAAGGGCACGAATGCCTTTCCTCGAACACAAAGACGACCAAGTACGAGCATGTGCTGCCAAAGCTGGCGGAAATTGAAGATGCGGACAATATTGACGGCGTAATGCTTTTGTTAAATACCGTCGGCGGCGATATTGAATCCGGGCTTGCGATCGCGGAGATGGTTGCATCGTTAAGCAAGCCTACCGTATCGTTAGTGCTGGGCGGCAGCCATTCGATCGGCGTGCCGCTTGCGGTTTCCACCGACTATTCGTTTATCGTGCCGACCGGAACAATGGTCATCCATCCGGTGCGCATGAACGGCATGGTGATCGGCGCACCGCCGACGTACGACTATTTTAAGCAGATGCAGAACCGCATTATCGGTTTTATCGCTTCCCATTGTGACGCAAAAGAAGACCGCCTGGAAAAACTCATGATGAATACGACGATGCTGACCAAAGACCTGGGGACGATCTTAGTCGGCAAAGAAGCCGTATCCGAAGGCATTATCCGCGAAGTAGGCGGCATGAAAGAGGCGCTTTACAAGCTGCACAGGCTGATTGCACAGGAAAAGGGAAAGTAAACAGTGGCTTCTAACATAAATTTTTTCTAAATTGCGGAAAGTCAATGACATTTCCCCCAAGATATGGTAATATAATTTCATATGATTTTTTACAGCAGAAAGCGAAAACAGCCCGTTTTCGTTTTTTGCTGTTCAGTAGGGAGGCACAACTATGTCATTATTGGAAGCTATTCTTATGGGGCTGATCCAGGGGATTACGGAATTTTTGCCCGTCAGCAGTTCCGGCCATCTTGCTTTGTTCCAGATAGCGTTTGATCTGGAGGAAACAGGGCTGTTATTTGACTGCCTGCTGCATTTTGGCACATTGATCGCTGTATTTGCAGTGTATTTCCGCGATATATGGAAAATGATCTGCGAGGGGTTTGGCATTATCGGGGATTTTTTTATCAATGTAGGCACGGCAGTTGCAAAACTTGCGGGCAGGAAAGAGCAAAAGTACCGCAGGGTGATCTGCAATGGTTACCGGAAGTTTGTAATGTTAGTGATCGTATCTACGATACCGACTGGAATTATCGGTGTCGCGGCATCGGATCTGATCGAGCAGGCATCTACGATTCTGCTTGTACCTGGCATCTGCCTGATTATTACATCCGTACTGTTATTTATCGCAGACCGGTGTAAAGAAGGAAACAAAACGCCAAGGCACGTCAGCTATACGAACGCGTTTATCATCGGCATCTGCCAGGGATTTGCGACGCTGCCAGGCATTTCACGCTCTGGTACCACGATTACGGCGTGTCTGTTAAGCGGCTTTGACCGCAAATTTGCAGTAAAATATTCGTTTATTATGTCGATTCCAGCCATCCTGGGGTCGGTTGTGTTGCAGCTTATTGATCTGGAAAGCGTTTCAGAGATCAGTTCGGGTGAATGGACGAATTATCTGGTCGGGACGCTTGTAGCAGCGGTTGTCGGCTATATCTGCATTAAGATTATGCTGTATGTTGTAAGGCAGAAAAAGTATACGATCTTTTCCATTTACTGCCTGATTGTAGGTATTATTTCGATCAGTACCTATTTTGTGCTTGCATAATGTAAGCTCGGATTCGGTCTTAAGATGCGGGCGGAGAATTTTATTAGAAACGGAGAAGTGACATGGCAAAAAAACGTTCATCGAAAGCATCCGATAACAGCACAGGGCCGGCTGCATCGTTTAAAAATGAAGTCATCCTTTGGGCAGTACTTGCAGTATCTATTATATTATTTATCAGCAACTTTGGAATCGCCGGGGCAGCGGGCAGCTTTATCAGCAGCATCTTTTTCGGCTTGTTTGGGCTTAGTGCTTACATATTCCCGATCCTGTTATTTGCCGGGACAGCTTTTTTTATCGCGAATCAGGAAAATACAACCGCGATGATTAAGGAGATGGCAGCGCTTGGATTTTTTATATTTTTCTGTATGCTTTTAGAACTGGTCAGCGGGAACCGCGATGTACCGTCGCCGCTTGCGTCCTACGTATGGTCGGCGGAGCACAGAATCGGCGGCGGGCTGTTGGGCGGGCTGTTCACATGGCTGATCCGCCCGCATCTGGGAGCAGTCAGCGCGTATATTATCGATATTGTGATGCTGATTATTTGTATTGTGCTGATGACGCAGCGTTCCTTGTGGAAACCGATTCAGTCCGGCAGCAGAAAGGTGTACGCTTCAGCGAAAAACGAAACGATCCGCCAGCGCCAGCAGTTTCAGGACCGCAGAAAACGGCGTATCGACAATAAAGTAAGCGGCGTATCCATCGACACGAGCATTAAAAACAACGCCGCGCCCGGCGCGTCAGACAATGTCAGCGAAATCAAGCCTGACCCGGCATTTGTGCAGGATTTTCCGATTTATATGATGAATCAGCCTTTGCCAAAGCCGCAGAGCGAGCCAGTGGCGCGCCAAAGCCAATACGAGCAGCAGGAAGAACAGCCGCAGCAGATCCTGCCGCAGCAAAATTTAGCCGCGGCAGGCATGGGATATACACAGATGCCGGCATTTCCAGCCGATAAAATTATCCCGATTAAAAACCGCAAGGTAGCGCTAAAGCCTTCTGAAAGTACAGACGCCAAAGGACATGCCAGTGAGGTTTCCGCCAATCCTGAGGAGCTGTTTTCAGAACTGCTGGCTGATACGGTCAAATCGATCAAAGGTGCCACAGGCAGCGGGCAGGCAGAACAGACAGGAGCTGCGCAGGCTGGTATGGCGGACAGCGTATATGATACTGCTGAACCGACACAAACGGATCTTTTTAGCGGTATATATGAATCTGCCGGACAAAAGCCAGATTTTATGGACGGCGTATATGAAACATCCGGGCAGATGCAGCCGGATGCAGTAGCCGGCAGATATGAAAGCACCGGACAGATGCAGCCGGATTTGACAGACGGCATATTTGAGGTCTCCGAACAGATTCAGCCGGTTCTGGCGGATGATGTGCCAGGGGCTGCCGGCAATGAAATGCTGGATCTGTCGGACAGCACGTTCGCATCGGCGGACGGTCTGCTGCAAGAAGCGGCTGTGCAGGCTGGTATCCCAAACGATATGCAGCGTTCCGCACAGGCAGAAGCAGCGTCTGTAATCGAATGGAATATTGTGCCAGATACACTGTTTGGCAGTACAAGCTCCCCGCAGGATGCGGAACCTTTCAAAGCGGATGTGGCGGACTTTGAAAAAGAAGAAGAGGAAGTACCAGATCTTGCGCCCGTTTCCGCACAGGAACTGATCGCACAGCAGCTTGCCGCAGCCGCACCTGCGCCAAAGCGGGTATCTGCCGCAGCTCCTGTAGCTGCATCGCAGCAGGAAACAGGCAGCACACAGCACACAGGCGCAGAATCTGCCGCGGCAGCTTCCAGACAGCGCAGCGAAGTCCTGCAAAGGCAGCCAAAACAGACGGCGGCGCAGGCGGCAGCGGGAGCAGCGGATGTGCAGATGCAGCTTGCACAGACGCCGCCAAAGATCAAGCGGGAATATATTCTGCCTCCGGTAGATCTGCTGCATTTTGACAATACCGCAAAAACAGGGGATACGAGGGAGCATTTGCAGGAAACCGCACTGAAATTGCAGCAGACGCTGAAAAACTTTGGCGTCAACGTTTCGATTTTAAATGTAAGCTGCGGACCTTCGGTAACCCGCTATGAGATCCAGCCGGAAATGGGCGTCAAGGTCAGCAAGATCGTCAACCTGGCGGATGACATCAAACTTAACCTGGCAGCCGCAGACATCCGTATCGAAGCGCCGATTCCGGGAAAGGCAGCGATTGGCATTGAAGTGCCGAATAAAGAGACCGTTCCTGTGATGTTCCGTGACCTGATCGAATCGGAGGCATTTCAAAAGCAGTCGTCTCCATGTGCATTCGCGGCGGGAAAAGATATTGCGGGGCAGGTCGTTGTAACGGATATCTGCAAAATGCCGCATTTGTTAATTGCCGGTGCGACCGGGTCTGGAAAATCGGTCTGCATTAATACGATTATTATGAGCATTATTTATAAGGCAAATCCTGACGATGTCAAGCTGATTATGATTGACCCAAAAGTCGTAGAGCTGAGTGTCTATAACGGCATCCCGCATCTGCTGCTGCCTGTCGTAACCGACCCGAAAAAGGCAGCGGGAGCACTGCACTGGGCAGTCTCTGAGATGATGGACCGCTATCAGAAGTTTGCAGATTACGGCGTACGGGATATGAAAGGCTATAACGCCAAGGTGAAAAAAATCGCAGATATCCCAGACGAGGACAAACCGCAGAAAATGCCGTATATTGTGATTATTGTAGACGAGCTTGCAGACCTTATGATGGCGGCGCCAGCAGATGTAGAAGACGCGATCTGCCGTCTGGCACAGCTTGCCAGAGCAGCAGGCATTCATTTAATTATAGCGACACAGCGCCCTTCGGTCAATGTCATTACAGGGTTAATTAAAGCAAATATGCCTTCGCGTATCGCTTTTTCTGTAACCTCCGGCATTGATTCCAGGACAATCCTGGATATGAACGGAGCGGAAAAGCTGCTTGGCAAGGGGGATATGCTGTTCTACCCGCAGGGCTATCAAAAGCCGGTGCGCGTACAGGGAGCGTTTGTTTCCGATACAGAAGTATCCGATGTCGTAGAGTTTTTGACACAGAAAAACGGCGCCTGCGCGTACAGCCCTGAAGTGGCGAAGCAGGTAGAAAGCGCAGCCGCAGGCGGCTCGTCAGGGGATGTCTCGTCCCAAGACGAGCGGGACGTCTATTTTGCAGATGCAGCAAAGCTTTTAATTGACAAAGATAAAGCATCGGTCAGCATGTTGCAGCGTTATTTTAAAATCGGATTTAACCGTGCTGCAAGAATTATGGACCAGCTTGAAGAGGCAGGCGTCGTCGGGCCGGAAGAGGGAACAAAGCCGCGCAAGATTATGATGAGCCCGGAACAGTTCGCACAGTATGAGGAAGAGGTTTTGTAGCAACAGTCAATACCGCATTATAATAGGAAGAAAAGGAGATCAGCCAGTGGCAAATTTAATTGACGGAAAACGCATTTCACAGGAAATCAAAGAAGAATTGAAAATAAAAGTCGCCCAGCTAAAGGAGCAGGGGATCGAGGGCTGCCTTGCCGTGATCCAGGTCGGCGCCGACCCTGCGTCCAGCGTGTATGTCAGAAACAAAAAGCGTGCCTGCGCGTACATCGGCATTGAATCGCGTTCGTACGAGCTTTCAGATGAGACAACGGAGCAGGAACTGCTTTCCCTGATCGGGAAATTAAACGAAGATCCAGCGGTAAACGGGATCTTAGTGCAGCTCCCGGTACCGCCGCAGATCAATGAAAACAAAATTATTCAGGCGATTGATCCTGCAAAAGATGTAGACGGCTTTCATCCGCAAAATGTCGGCGCACTTGTCAGCGGGCTGCCTGGGTATGTTTCCTGTACGCCTGCGGGTGTGATCCAGCTTTTAAAACGCTCCGGCATCTCCATCGAAGGAAAAAACTGTGTAATGGTCGGGCGCAGCAACATTGTCGGAAAACCGATGTCTCTTTTGATGCTCCGGGAAAACGCGACGGTTACGATCGCGCATTCCAAGACAAAAGACCTGCGCGATGTCTGCAAGCAGGCGGATATTTTAATTGCGGCAGTCGGAAAGCCAAAGATGATCGACGCGTCTTATCTAAAGGAAGGTGCCGTTGTCATTGACGTCGGCATTCACCGTAGCGCAGAAAACAAGCTGTGCGGAGACGTGGATTTTGACAGCGTGTTTGCGCATGTGGAAGCAATTACCCCGGTACCGGGCGGCGTAGGGCCAATGACGATTGCGATGCTGATGCATAACTGTGTGGAAGCGATGACGCGGTAAGGAGGCATCTTTGCAGCATGAAGGATGAATTTAATTACAAAAATATGGAAAACGAGCTGCTCCATGCCGTATGGGAGGAAGAAACAATCCAGGGCATCCAGGGAGAATCCATCTTGTACCAGCAGGCGGTAGCAAATCAGAAAGGAATGAGTAAAATCAAAGAGCAGGGCAACTATGAAGACTACGAAGAAGACTATGAAGAGGCTGACGAGCCTTTTCAAAAACAGCCGGGAAAGCTTGCTATCGCGCTGTTAACAAGTACAGCGGTATTTGCAGGGCTTGCATTTTTTATGCAGACCTTTTCCACAGACTATGTATATGCAAAGCATGAGGCGGAATATCAAAACTGCCTGGTTCAGATGACCCAGAAAGCATATCCAAACGCACTGGCTTCGGTTGATCTGCTGTTAAAAGACGACACAGACAATCTTGCCTACCTCGCCTTAAAAAATACGATCTGTGAAGAGAGTAATGACTTAAAGGCACAAAAAGAAACGTTGAAAAAGATTATCAGCCTGGACGCGGACAATTATCAGGCATACGAACAACTGCTTGCGATCTATCTCGAAAAAGAAAACCAAAAAGGGATTGAAAGGCTTGCCCAGGATGCGCCAAATTCTGCGATTGCCGCCATGCTGAGCGAATACTTAGTAGGTACGCCGTATCTCGTGCTGACACCGGGGGTCTATGATGCAGGGCAGACGCTTTCGATTACAAGTGAAAGAGGGGAAGACATTTACTATACGCTCGACGGCTCCTCGCCAGAAAAAAATGGTATCCGCTATGCGTCGCCGATCACCTTGGAGCAGGGCTATATCTATTCGGTACGTGCCATCTGCCAAAACGAGCGCGGCGCTTATGGAGACGAAGCGGTCGGCGATTACCAGATCGGCCTGAATGCGGTCAATTATCTGCCGGAACCAGACAGTACGGGCACAATGGCTGGCGCACCGCAGGTCTATCCGCAAAGCGGCACTTATACTACCCAGCAGCAGATTACGATCGATGTCCCAATCGGCTGCCAGGCATATTATAGCTGGTCACTGGGAACGGCGCTGACTCCGCAAAACGGCACCCTGTATACGGGTGGTATTACGATGCCAGAAGGAAGCTCTGTACTATCCGTAATCCTTACCGATGCAAACGGCAGCAGCAGCGACGTGACACAGGTAAGTTATACGTATCAGGCAAATTAAAATAGAGCCTGTCAATATTAAGACAGGCTCGAAAATCGAACAAAATTTTTTATGGTTTTGTATGTCTAATCCTGCTGCGGCAGCAATTCAATCTGATTTTCGCCCAGACTTTTGATCCGCACCTGGGAGTAAATGGAAAAGCCCTGTTCTTCCAGCTTGGCACGTCCTGGCTGGAACGATTTTTCGATCAGGATGCCAATGCCTGCGACGGTAGCATGTGCTTTACGGATCAGGCGGATAGCGCCGGTGGCAGCTTCGCCGTTTGCCAAAAAATCGTCAATAATCAGCACATGGTCATGCTCGCTGATTAAGTGCCCGGCAAGCGTCAGCTCATAGCTTGTCCCTTTTGTATAAGAAGTAACGACGGTCTGGTACATGTTTTTATTTAACACCTTGGACGGTGATTTTTTTAAAATCAAAAGAGGCACCTGCATTGCCGCCGCCGTCATGAGCGCCGGAGCGATGCCGGAGCTTTCGATTGTCACGACCTTTGTAATGCCTTTGTCCTGAAAATGGCTGGCAAAATCCTCTCCGATTGCTTTCATCAGCGCAGGGTCGACCTGGTGGTTAATAAATCCGTCAACCTTTAAGATGTTTTCGTTCATCGCAATTCCTTCTTTTAATACTTTTTCCTCCAATAATTTCATTTGTGCTCCTCCTCATTTTGCTGCTTTTAGTCCTGCGGAAACAATTCCTCATAAAACTGTTCTGTCAGATAATCCAGAAAAGCTTCCCCATATTTGGGAAATTGTTCCTGCAAACGCTGTTTCATAAAACGGCTGCGGTTAAAATATTTTTGCTGCATGGGATCGTCTTCGCGAACCTCTGTGGAAACATCGACAGACTTTGCGCTAAAGTTTTCAAAAAACCAGTTTTTTGCCTGATCGGTATTCGCAAGCTCTGTTTGCACCTGCTGCCTGAGCGTTCCGAGCTGCATATAGGAACGGATGCCGATCAAAAGAAAAATGAAAAACATCCCGCCCATAACAATTCCCATCATGCTTTTCATATAGGCGGCAAATTCCAGCGGGATCATGCCGGTAAAAATCAGCACAAGCAAAATAATGCCCGCCGCGCCTACCAGTATAAACGAATAAGCGGTCGATTTCATATCCTCGTATTTTGTATGCATTTGGACATAAGCTTTGTTTCCGTCAGAAAGCGCCTGCAAATTTTCTCTGCCGTCTATGCGGTTTAATGTGTTTACTTTTTGCTGTGCGGGGGAAACATCGACTTCAACGGGCAGCGTTTTTACTAAGGGAGTGCTGCATTCAGCACATACGGTGATACCGTCGCGGTATTCGGATTTACATTTTGGACACCACATATTGATCCTCCTGGATTTTATATTGATGAAGCTATTATACCATATTTTTGCCGAAAATCTATGACAAATTCGAAATAGGAGAAAAAAACAATGAAAATAACGATATTAGCAGTCGGAAAGATCAAAGAAGCGTTTTACCGGGATGCCGTGGCTGAGTTTCAAAAGCGGCTGGGACGCTACTGCAAGCTGGAAATCGTAGAAACCACAGATGAAAAGACGCCTGAGAATGCGTCCGCTATGGAAAACAGAAAAATTCTGGACATCGAAGGCGAGCGGCTGTTAAAGCAGATCCGCCCGGACGCCTACGTTGCCGCGCTTGCGCTGGAAGGAAGCATGTTTGATTCTGTCGCGTTTTCCGAAAAAATACGGCTGCTTGGCGTAAACGGCACCAGCCATATCGTATTTGTCATTGGGGGTTCGCTTGGGCTGTCAGATGCCGTGTTAAAACGTGCGGACTGCCTGGTAAGCTTTTCGAAGATGACGTTTCCGCACCAGTTAATGCGTGTAATTTTGCTGGAGCAGATCTACAGAAGCTTTCGGATTATGTGCCATGAGCCTTACCACAAGTAGGCAGCCTAGAGTGAACGAATTTGGGGTTGGTAAATTTTTACAGGGAGGGACGCCGGGAGAGAGGATGTGCCTCCCCTGGCGGCGTCAGTTCCAGAATGCTAAGAGTCCCTAAGTATCCTGCTGGTACGCTGTGGCTGTGGACGGTCGCGGCACCTAGTTCGCTGCCTGCGGGGCAGCTAAAGGTGCCGCTTGGCTGCGCCCCTGGTTATCCCGCAGAATACTAAGGGCTTCTAAGCATTCTTCCAAAGCCGCCGCCAGGGGAGGCACATCCTCTCTCCCGGCTGCTTTTCGTAAATGCTACGAAACAAGCGCATTCTAGGTTGTTTTACATGGAGAACCTGTACAAAATAGTTCCTTGGAAAACGCAAATCAGATAAAATTCACTTTAGTACAGCGAACAAACCATAGCGGGATCGTTTAGCGGCACTTGCGAAGAACAGCCGGGAGAGAGGAGGGGTACACTCTGGCGGCGGCTTTGGAAGAATGTTTAGAATTGCTTGGTATTCTGCAAAACAACTAGGGGCGCAGCCAAGCGGCACCTTTAGCTGCCAGAAGGCAGCGAACTAGGTGGCGCGACCGGACACAGCCAGGGCGTAGCAGCAGGATACCTAGCAATTCTTAACATTCTGGAACGGACGCCGCCAGAGTGTACCCCTCCTCTCTCCTGGCGTCCCTCCCTGTAAAAATCACCCAAAACAACTCAAACTTGTTCGCTCCAGTATATCTTAAGAAAAACTTAATATATTTTTCGCTTTATTAAATTGCATTGCAAAACTGTTTTGATTATAATACAGAATGGATAAAGAAAAGAATTTTACTTGACGTAAGGAGTGATGAAAATGCACCGCAACTGTGTACTGATTATCCCCTCTTTAAATCCAGAGGAAGGGCTGCTTTCCTATATCAGGGAGCTTGCCGCAAACGGATTTTCCAAAATTATACTGATTAACGACGGCAGCAGCCCGAAGGCTCGTACAATTTTTGAAACCGCGGGCGCTATGGAAGCGTGCGATCTTTTTGTACATACGGTAAATATGGGAAAAGGGCGTGCGTTAAAAGATGCGATGAACGATTACTGCCAGAAATATGCGAATGATTATCTGGGCGTTATTACGGTAGACGCGGACGGACAGCATACGGTAAAAGACGTGATCCGCCTAGATACGGCAGTCGCGTCCTATCCAGACTGCCTGGTGCTTGGCGTACGGGACTTTGACGATGCATCGGTACCGTGGAAAAGCAGCTTTGGCAACAAAATGACCAGAACGATTATGCGCTTTCTGATTGGCAGTGCCAGCCCGGCAGACGGCGGCGCGCGCAAAAAAGCGATTTCTGATACACAGACAGGAATGCGCGCCATACCAAACGCACTGATCAAAGACTATCTGACCTTGTCTGGCGAACGGTTTGAATACGAGACAAATATGTTGATTGAAGCCGTGCATTCCCATACGCCGGTCAAAGAAATCCGTATTCAAACCGTATATAAAGACGGCAACCGTGAAACGCATTTTCGGCCGTTTGCAGATTCCTTTGCGATCTACCGCCAGATTTTTTCGACCTTTCTGAAATATGCACTGGCTTCTGGTTCTTCCTTTTTTATTGACTACGGCATTTACAGCCTTTTGATACTGCTGCTTGGATTTCTGCCGCTGGCGCCAAAGATCTGGACTGCCGTAGCGTCTGCAAGAATCCTGTCATCGCTTTATAATTATGCGCTCAACAAAACGGTTGTATTTCAAACGAAGCAGGATGCGAAAAAAACACTGGAACGCTACTATATGCTGTGCATTATCCAGCTATGCTGCTCGGCACAGCTTGTATGGCTGGTATGCACGTATGCGCATATTTCCGCGGTTTTCGCAAAGCTGCTGGTAGACTCGGTGCTGTTTGTAGCAAGCTATTACATACAAAAAAACTGGGTATTTCAGACGGATGCACGCACAAAAACGCTTCGTTTGAAATCACCGGAGCTTAAGGAAGGATGACGGTTGTATGCTTATATTATTGCGATTCTGCCTGTTCATGCTTTCGATGTCTGGGTCTGTCTGGTATCTGATCTGCCGGTTTCGTATCCGGGCAGAATTTGCGCCCGCGCTCGTATGCGCATGGACAAGCACACTGTTATTTCTCGCGGGATGCCTGAACCTGCTGCCTGAGACGGCGCTGCTTTTGTTTATCGGCGGGCTGCTGCTTTTGGCTGTTTGCTTTTTTCAAAAGTACCCTGTCAGCGTCGGCAGGCGTATATGGATGCTGTACGCGGCAGGCTTCTGCGCAGCCTTGTATTTTTTTCTGTTTTTAAGGAAGGCGCATTTTACAAGCTATGACAATTTCAGCCATTGGGCGACGGTCGTCAAAGACATGCTGCTGGAAAACCGTATGCCGAACTTCCAGGATACGATGATCCGGTTTCAGTCTTATCCGCTTGGCAGCTCTTTGTGGATCTATTATGTATGCCGCATCGTGGGGATCACGGATGGCTGTATGCTTTGGGCGCAGGTTATGCTGCTGTTTAGCCTGCTGTTTTGCATGACTGCGTTTTTGCACAAAGCAAACTGGTACGGCTGCCTGCTCGTATCTGCCTTTGGCATATGGGCGTGCCTGGCAAACAACAGCATTTACGAGCTGCGTGTAGATACGCTGCTTTCCGCGGCAGGCATTGCGGCGTTTGCAGTGCTGTATGTATACAGGCACGATCCAAAAAAAGCGCTGTACGCCTGCTGCGGCATCTTTATTTTGTTAATCCAGATCAAAAACAGCGGCGTCTTTTTTTATATCATCTGCCTGCTGTTTTTTGCAGTCTCTTGCAGAAAGGAATGGAAACAGCATCTGCGCTGTTTTGCGACATTCGGGCTGGCTGCGCCGCTTTTTACACTGTACCTTTGGAAAAAGCATGTTGCATTCGCATTTGCAGCCGGCATGGACGCCAAGCATTCGATGAATCTGGCGCATTTTGGCGAAATGGCGGCAAAAAAATCACAAAAGGATATCCTGTCGATCGGCAAAAATATCCTGCGCCGCTTTGGCGAATTTAAAAATATAGAAGTAATGCTGCTCGTACTGTTAACGGTTTTTTTGCTTGTATTTGCAGCGCTGTTTTTGTTTTTACTGAAAAACCGCCACCAGGCAGCAAGGATGCTGCGCCTGTTAGCGGCAAACCTGTGCTGCGTAGCTTTGTATACCGTTTCTTTATACGCGATGTACGTATTTTCCATGCCGATGGGAGAATCCGCACGCCTGGCAAGCTATGACCGGTATATGCTCTCGGTGCTCGTCTTTTTGTATGGCATTACGATCATTGTCGTAATCGATACTTTTGCAAACGGTGCGTCAGCGGCTGCCTTTGCGTTCTTTGCAGGACTTTTGATTTATCAGGCAAGCCCGCGCCTTTCCCTGTTATACCAGCTTCCAGAATTTACGCATTCAAAACGATTTGCGCTGCAACAACTGCTGCGGGAGCATGGCGTTTCGCAAGGGGATACTTGTGCGCTGTACTGCAACGGCTCGGACGATGATAAGCGCTATCTTTTTTATTTGCTGCGGTATGAGCTTTGGACGAATGAGATCCTTGTAATGCGCGGCGAAGAGCTTATGGAGCATACGCAGGAGATCGCAGATTTTGACCATCTGATTGTGTGGGATTATGATGCGCGGATCAGGGAGTTTTTATAGGCAAAAACTTTCCTGACGAAATATCCCAATTTTCGATTGTTTTTTTATCCCATTTATACTATAATCAGGTATTGTGAACTGGAAAACCAAGGATCTATATTTTATATACAGTATATACAGACAGAAGAGAGGTTTCTAACGGATGGCAGATAGGATGTCAGAAGCAACGCCGATGATGCGGCAGTATTTGGAGATGAAAAAAGATTACAAAGATTGTATTTTATTTTACCGTCTGGGTGATTTTTATGAGATGTTTTTTGAAGATGCCATAAAAGCGTCAAAGGAACTCGAGCTGACGCTGACCGGCAAAAACTGCGGACTCACAGAGCGTGCCCCGATGTGCGGGGTGCCTTACCATTCGGTGGAGGGATATTTAAACAAGCTGGTGGAAAAAGGCTATAAGGTGGCGATCTGCGAGCAGGTCGAAGACCCGAAACATGCAAGGGGCATCGTGCACCGTGAGGTAATCCGCATTGTAACGCCTGGTACCAATACAAATATGCAGGCGCTGGATGAGTCAAAAAACAACTATATTATGTCGATTGTCTATTTGAATGGACGTTACGGCATGTCGATTGCAGACGTTACGACCGGGGATTATTATGTGACCGAAATGGAGACGGAGCAGAAGCTGTCGGATGAGATCAACAAATTCGCCCCGTCTGAGATTATCTGCAACGAAGCCTTTTATATGAGCAGCATTGATTTCGAGGAGCTGCGCGCCAGGTTCCATGTCAGCATATCATCGCTGGACGCCTGGTATTTTTCGGATGAAACGGTGCTGTCGACATTGCTGTCGCATTTTAAAGTCAACAGTGTGGAAGGGCTTGGGCTTAAGGATTTTCCATGTGGGACGACGGCGGCAGGCGCACTGCTTAAATATTTGTATGAAACGCAGAAAAACGCGCTGGAGCATATGTCCGGCATCCATCCGTATACGACCGGGATGTTTATGGTGATCGACAGCTCGACAAGGCGCAACCTGGAGCTGGTAGAGACTATGCGCGAAAAGCAAAAGCGCGGCTCGCTGCTGTGGGTGCTGGATCAGACAAAAACCGCAATGGGTGCTAGGATGCTGCGCTCTTATGTGGAGCAGCCTTTAATCGAACGCAGTGAAATCGAACGCCGCTACGACGCGATTGAGGAATTAAACGGCAGGCTGATTGACCGGGAAGAGCTGCGGGAATACATGCGCCCGATTCACGATCTGGAACGCCTGATTACGCGTGTCACTTATCAGACCGCCAATCCGCGCGACCTGCTTGCGCTCAGCAATTCGATTAAAATGATTGCGCCGTTAAAAAAAATACTGGCGGATTTTCAAAGCCCGCTGCTTGTCAGTGTGCTAGACGAGATGGATCCGCTTTGCGATATCTATGAATTAATCGATTCCTCGATCGAAGAGGAAGCGCCGATCTCCGTACGGGAAGGCGGCATATTAAAAAACGGCTTTCGGGAAGAGATCGACAAGCTTAGGGAAGCGCGCACAAACGGCAAAACATGGCTGGCGGATATTGAAAAAAAAGAACGCGAAGAAACCGGAATTAAAAATTTAAAAATCAAGCACAATAAAGTATTCGGCTATTATCTGGAAGTTACAAATTCCTATAAAAACCTTGTGCCGCAGCACTATGTCCGCAGGCAGACGCTTGCCAATGCGGAGCGTTATATTACGCCAAAATTAAAAGAACTCGAAGATATGATTTTAGGCGCTGAGGAAAAGCTTGTCGTGCTCGAATACGAGTACTTCTGCGAGATCAGAAAGACGATCGCAGACCAGGTAATCCGTATTCAAAAAACGGCAAAAGCGGTGGCGACGCTGGATGTGCTTGCCTCTTTTGCCGTTACAGCAGAACAAAACCATTACTGCCGTCCAAAGCTGAATGAAGACGGTGTCATCGATATCCGTGAAGGCCGTCATCCGGTTGTGGAAAAGATGATGCACCACGAGATGTTTATTACAAACGACACTTATCTGGATCATGCGAACCGGCGGATTTCGATTATTACAGGCCCGAATATGGCAGGCAAATCGACGTATATGCGCCAGACCGCGCTGATTGTGATGATGGCGCAGATGGGTAGCTTTGTTCCTGCAAAATCCGCGGATATCGGGCTGGTAGACCGCGTATTTACAAGAGTCGGCGCCTCTGACGACCTGGCAAGCGGGCAAAGCACGTTTATGGTAGAGATGAACGAGGTTGCCAATATTTTGCGCAGCGCAACAGACCAAAGCCTGCTGATTTTAGATGAAATCGGGCGCGGGACAAGCACCTTTGACGGGCTGAGCATCGCCTGGGCAGTCGTAGAGCATATTTCCAATCCAAAGCTTTTGGGCGCAAAAACGCTGTTTGCCACGCACTACCATGAGCTGACCGAGCTGGAAGGAAAGCTTCATAACGTCAACAATTACTGCATTGCGGTCAAGGAAAAGGGCGACGATATCGTATTTTTGCGCAAAATCGTAAAAGGCGGCGCCGACAAGAGCTACGGCATCCAGGTCGCAAAGCTCGCAGGCGTACCGGAAAGTGTAATTGCACGCGCAAAAGAAATCGTAGAAGAGTTAAGCGCAAACGACATTACAGAGATCGCCAAAAACCTGACGGTAAAAAAGCCATCCGCAAAGCAGACGAAAAAAGCCCCGCGCATGGATACCGTCGATTTGGAACAGATTTCTTTATTTGATACGGTAAAAGACGATGTCATTATCGAAGAGCTGCGCAGTATCGATATCAGCGCCATGACACCGCTTGACGCGCTGAATAAGTTAAACGAGCTGCAAAACAAAGTAAAAAACCGCTGGTAATACCGCAGGAGGCAATACATGCCACAAATACAACGATTAGACGAAAAAACCATTGACCAGATCGCCGCCGGGGAAGTCGTAGACCGTCCTTCTTCCGTTGTAAAGGAGCTGGTCGAAAATGCAATCGATGCAAATGCGACTGCGATTACAATCGAAATCAAAGAAGGCGGTATTTCGTTTATCCGCATTACGGACAACGGGCGGGGCATTCCAAAGGCACAGGTGCCGATCGCGTTTGCCCGCCATGCCACAAGCAAACTAAAAAGTATGGAAGACCTGCTTACTATCTCATCCCTTGGCTTTCGCGGAGAGGCGCTTTCAAGCATTGCCTCCGTTGCGCAGGTCGAGCTGATTACAAAAACTTCCGAAGAACTGTCTGGTACAAAATACAAGATCGAAGGCTCCAAGGAAATCAGCCTGGAGGAGATCGGCGCACCGGAAGGCACGACGTTTCTTGTGCACAATTTATTTTACAATACGCCGGCACGCAGGAAATTTTTAAAATCGCCGCAGACAGAAGCATCGTATATCTGCACTTTGACAGAACGGCTGGCACTGTCACACCCGGATATCTCCTTTCAGTTGATCGTCAACAACCAGCCAAAGCTGCATACAAACGGAAATACAAAGCTTAAGGATATTATTTACCATATTTTTGGCAGAGACATCGCCTGCGGCGTGCTGCCCGTACAGGCTAAGGGCAGCCTGATTTCCGCCCAAGGGTATATCGGCAAGCCGCATACCGCACGGGGAAACCGCAGCTATGAGATGTACTTTATCAACGGGCGCTATATTAAAAGCCCGCTGCTGACAAAATGCATCGAAGACGCTTACAAACCGTTTTTAATGAAGCACCAGTATCCGTTTACCGTACTGCTGCTTACGATCGACGGTAGCCTGATCGACGTCAACGTCCATCCGGCAAAAATGGAGATCCGTTTCCGCCAGAGCGAAGAAATCTACACCGAGCTTACACAGATGATCCGTTCTGCTTTGGAGCACAAAGACATGGTGCCGCAGGTAACCCCTGATCCTGATAAAAAAACAAGGCAAACAAAAAAAAGCGCCGAGCCAATCCAAAAACGCCCGGAGCCGTTCGAAAAAAAACGCCTTGAGGCAATCGCACAGGCGGTAAAAAAAGACAGCCCGTATGAGCGTAAATATACACAGGGACAAAACAAAGAGCTCATAAAAGATAAAGCAGAAGATCTAAAAATTGCACAAAATACAGATCTAACAAAAGGTGCAATAGAAGGCCAAAAGATCGCACAAAACGCAGATTTAAAGAAAAATGCAACAGAAGATCTGAACGTAGATTTAAACACAGAACAAACAAAAGATCAAAAGAGCACGCAAAACAAAGAGCCGGCAGAAGATACAGCAGGAAATCAAAAAAACGCGCAGCAAAACGGTGCAATAACAGAACCATTCATACAGCCCGACAGCCAGTCTCTGCCAACCCCTTCCTGCAACCAGCTTACAATCGCGGAAAGCGCTGGCGTATATTCCTGCCATACGGATTTTATAAAAGAAGCAAAACAGCAGAATTACCGCCTGATCGGGCAGCTTTTTGAGACTTACTGGCTGGTTCAGGTAGAAAACGAGCTGTTTATTATTGATCAGCACGCCGCGCATGAAAAAGTGCTGTATGAAAAAATAATGGCGCGCCTATTGGAACAGGAGGTTTCTTCCCAGCAGCTTTGCCCTCCGATCATTCTTACGCTGACGATGCAGGAGCAGCAGATCTTTGAAAGCTTTCAGGAAGCGTTTGTGCAGCTTGGCTTTGAAGTCAGTCCGTTTGGCGGCAGGGAGTACGCCCTCCAGGCTGTCCCTGCAAACCTGTACGGTTGCAGCGCAAAAGAGCTGTTTTTGGAAATTTTGGATGGTTTGACGTATGATACCGGAAAAAAGACGCCGGAGCCGGTTTTGGAAAAAATTGCTTCGATGGCATGTAAAGCGGCGGTCAAAGGCAGCCAGAAGCTGTCCGATGCCGAAGCAAGGCAGCTTATTTTTGACCTTTTGGGACTGGAGCATCCGTACCAGTGCCCGCATGGAAGGCCGACGATGATCGCGATGTCAAAGACGCATATTGAAAAAAAATTCAAGCGCATTGTATAAGGAGAATAAAAATGGCACGCACGATCGGGCTTGGGATACAGGATTTTAAAAAAATTGTGGAAAACCACTATTTTTATATTGATAAAACAATGTTTATCAAGCAATGGTGGGAAAGCGGGGATGATGTGACGTTAATTACACGCCCGCGCAGATTCGGAAAAACGCTGGCGCTTAGTATGCTCGACTATTTTTTCTCGGTAAAATATAAGCAGGAACAAGAAGCCAGACGCTGGTACGACGGCTTTATTTTCGGCGACTGCAAAAATATTTACAATCCCTGGTCGGTGCTAAATTATCTGCGCGAAAAAAAGCTTGCCGCCTACTGGGTGCACACAAGCTCTAACCAGCTTATCGGAAAGCTGATCAGAGAGGGGAGCTCGGATGTAAAAATAGTGATGGAAGACCTGCTGCATGGACGTGCGTTTTATACACAATTAGATGAGCAGATTGTGTTCGACCAACTGGATTATAAGACAAGCGCCGTGTGGAGCCTGCTGCTGGCAAGCGGATATCTGCGGGTACAGCAGGCGGTAACAGATCCCGAAAGCGGGAAGCAGACG
Source organism: Eubacteriaceae bacterium (assembly GCA_910574915.1). Taxonomy (GTDB): domain Bacteria; phylum Bacillota; class Clostridia; order Lachnospirales; family Lachnospiraceae; genus Eubacterium_J. The sequence goes on along the minus strand of CAJTCR010000011.1, from coordinate 58,802 downwards.
TACGAGCTTTATCTGACCAATATGGAAGTGCGCCTGATGTTCGTGCAGATGATCGAAGGCTGGTTTAAAGAATATACGCCTGCCTACAACGCGTTTATCAAAGCGCTGCTTTGCCACGATATCGATGCGATGAACGAATATATGAACTGCGTGTCCGAAGAGATTTTCAGCAGCTTTGACACCGGGACATCGCCTTCAAAAAAATTGCAGCCCGAACGGTTCTATCACGGATTTGTGCTTGGGCTTACTGTAGAGTTGTCAAAGCGATATGTGATTACTTCGAACCGGGAAAGCGGATTTGGCAGGTATGACATTATGCTGACGCCGAAAAAAGAAGGCGATGACGCCTATATTATCGAATTTAAGGTGTTTCATCCAAAAAAAGAGCGATCGCTGGCGGATACGGTAAAGACAGCGCTCGCCCAGATTGAAGCAAAAAAATATGACGCCGAGCTGATAAAAAAAGGCATTCCGCCTGCGCGTATTTATAAATACGGCTTTGCGTTTAAAGGCAAGCATATCCAAATCGGCTCCATGTAACATGGCATTTGATTTACCCATCAGGAAAGGCTGTGACTATGAAAAAACCACTGATTATTTTAACCGGCCCTACCGCAGTCGGAAAAACAGAACTGTCGCTGCGCCTGGCAAAGCAGGTAAACGGCGCCATTATCTCCGCGGATTCCATGCAGGTGTACAAATATATGGACATTGGCACCGCCAAAATTTCAGAAGCAAAAAGGCAGGGCGTAGCGCATTATTTAATTGATGAATTTATGCCCGACGAGCCGTTTAACGTCGTCCGTTTTCAGCAGTATGCCAAACGCTATATGCAGGAAATCTACAAAAACGGGCAGATTCCGATTTTAACAGGCGGCACCGGGTTTTATATCCAGGCAGTTTTATACGATATCGATTTTTCCAGCCAGGAAACAGACGGCGCCTGCCGCAAAAAGCTAGAAGCGCTTGCGAATGAGCGTGGCAGCGCATATTTGCACGAGATGCTAAAAAAAGCCGATCCAAAGTCTGCCGAGTCGATCCATGCCAATAATACAAAGCGCCTGATCCGTGCACTGGAATTTTTCTGGTTGACAGGAACGCGTATTTCTGAGCATAATGAAAGGGAGCATCAAAAAGAAACGCCCTACAATGCCGCCTATTTTGTCTTAAACGACAGCAGAACAAGGCTGTATGAACGGATTGACAGGCGTGTGGATCAAATGGTCGAAAAGGGGCTTTTAAAGGAAGTCGAAAAGCTGCGGGACATGGGATATACAAAAGAACTTGTGTCTATGCAGGGGCTTGGCTACAAGGAGCTGTTTGCATATTTTGACGGCGAATGTACGCTGCAAGAGGCGGTTGCGGTAATCAAGCGGGATACCAGGCACTTTGCCAAGCGTCAGCTTACGTGGTTTCGGCGGGAAAAAGAAGTGATTTGGCTGAATAAACAAATGTTTTCTTATGATAACGACAAAATTTTATCCTATATGAATGCTATATTAACGGAGAAAGGAATACAAAGCGGGCAATGAGTGATGGCAAATTTACAAAAATTTACAAGCAAATGGGCATCAGTAAGGCAGTGGCGGATTTTGGAGAAAGCGTTGCCGCGCAGTTAACCGGACGCTTTGAAAAAATCGATGAAACCGCGCAGATCAACCAGTTAAAAGTCATCCGTGCCATGCAAAAAAACAAAGTCAGCTCCGCCTGCTTTGCGCAAAGCAGCGGCTACGGATACGACGACTACGGCAGGGATACGCTGGAAAAAGTTTATGCGGACTGCTTTCACACCGAAGACGCGCTTGTGCGGCCGCAGATTACGTGCGGTACCCATGCACTGGCGCTGGCGCTTTTTTCAAACCTGCGCCCGGGCGATGAGCTTTTGTCTGCTTCGGGAAAGCCTTACGATACATTAGAAGAAGTGATCGGCATCCGCCCGTCGACCGGCTCCCTTGCCGAATACGGCATCACCTACCGGCAGGTCGATTTGCTTCCCGATGGAAAATTTGACTATGAAGGAATGAAAAATGCCATTCATGACAACACTAAAATGGTAACGATCCAGCGCTCCAAAGGCTACCAGGCACGCCCGACGCTTTCCGTAGAGCAGATCGCTAAGATGGTCGCGTTTATCAAGCAAATCAATCCTGCGATTATCTGCATGGTGGACAACTGCTACGGGGAATTTGTACAGGAAACCGAGCCGTCTGACGCCGGAGCCGACTTAACCGTCGGTTCCCTGATTAAAAATCCAGGCGGCGGGCTCGCACCGATCGGCGGCTACCTCGTCGGGACAAAGCAGTGTGTGGAAAATGCCGCGTACCGCCTGACGTCGCCGGGGCTTGGCAAAGAAGTCGGCGCGTCCTTAGGCGTGATCCAGTCGTTTTACCAGGGGCTGTTTCAGGCTCCGGTCGTGACCGCGGGCGCGTTAAAAGGCGCGATATTTGCCGCCAATTTATACGGACAGCTCGGATTTTCCTGCGTACCGGATGCAAACGAACCGCGCTATGATATTATCCAGGCGGTTACGCTTGGCTCCCCGGAGCGGCTGTGTGCTTTTTGCGAAGGCATCCAGGCAGCAGCGCCGGTAGACAGCTTTGTGACGCCGCAGCCCTGGGACATGCCCGGCTACGACAGCAAAGTAATTATGGCGGCGGGCGCCTTTGTACAGGGCTCGTCGATTGAATTAAGCGCGGACGCGCCGCTGCGTGAGCCATACAACGTATATTTTCAGGGCGGGCTGACCTGGTATCATGCAAAATATGGAATTTTGATGTCTTTACAAAAACTTTATGAGCGAAATCTTGTGAAACTTGGATGAATATGTTAATATTATAGAATTACTAATATCCTCCCTGCGCTTTATGCCTGATAGAGAGCAAAAAGGAGGAGAGCATATGCAGAAACATTTCACTGTAAAAGAACTACCGGATACCGAAAGGCCCTATGAAAAATGCAAGTACTACGGGCCGGAAGCATTGTCAGACGCAGAGCTTTTGGCAGTCTTTATCCGTACCGGGACAAAAGCACACACATCGATCGAGCTTGCGGCAATGATTCTGGAAAAAGGAAACCGCAACCTGATGAACCTGTACGACTACAATATGCGCACGCTGATGGAGTATCCAGGCATCGGCGAAGTAAAAGCGATCCAGCTAAAATGCATTGCGGAGATCTCAAGGCGCATTGCAAGGACAGGGCGCAGCATGAAGATCAGTTTTACCTCTCCTAAGGAAGTCGCTGATTTTTATATGGAAAAGCTGCGGCATGAGCCAAAGGAGAACTTTGTCGTCTGTATGTTAGACAGCAAATGCCGCTATCTTGGCGAGCGTACGCTGACGGTAGGGAGCGTAAACGCTTCGATTGTATCGCCGCGGGATATTTTTATCCAGGCATTGCAGGCACAGGCAGTTTCGATCATAATTCTGCATAACCATCCAAGCGGCAGGCCGCAGCCTAGCCGTGAGGATAAAAAAGTCACAGACTGCATCGCCGCATGTGGGAAAATGCTGCAAATCGAGCTGTCAGACCATATTATTATCGGCGATCACAAATACTACAGTTTTAGAGAAAAGGGATTGCTCTGATCCCTGAATAGGAGACAAGAATGATGTCAGCAAATATTTATGGTGTGGATTTAGGCACTGCCAATTTAAAAATTTACTGCAAAGCCAGCGGAACGATTTTAAACGAAAAAAATACGATTGCGATTATTAACAAAAATCAGATGTATTCCTATGGCAACGACGCATATGCGATGTATGAAAAGGCGCCAGACCAGATTCAAGTAACGTTTCCGATTGTAAACGGCGTGATCGCAGACTATAACAATATGCAGACAATGTTGTTTGAATTTCTGGAAAAAAATGCAAAGGGCAAGACCCGCGGCGCAGAATTTGTCGTCGCTGTGCCGACAGACATTACAGAAGTGGAAAAAAAGGCGTTTTCCGATATCTTTTTTAAGAGCAAGGCAAAGCCAAGGAGCGTCCTTTTGTGTGAAAAGCCGATCGCGGACGCCGTAGGGCTTGGGCTTAATGTCAACGAGCCAACGGGCATTATGGTCGTTGATATCGGCGCGGACACGACAGAGATCTCTATTATTTCGCTGGGTGGGCTCGTTATCAGCCACCTGCTGCACTTTGGCGGCAACCGCCTGGATGAATCGATTATCAGCTATATCCGTAAAAACTATAACCTTGTGATCGGCAGAAAGACGGCTTGTTCCTTAAAGGAGCAGCTTGGCTGCGCCTTGGAAGGCAGGGAAGACAAGCTGGTCATCGTAGGCAGGGATGTGGTCAGCGGCCTGCCGATTGAGATGGAGATTACCGCCTCGATCGTCTATGAGGCAATCCGCGACCATCTGACCAATATTTGTACAAATATCAAGCTGATCTTAGAAAAGACGCCGCCGGAGCTTGCAAAAGATATTATTTACGCAGGCATCTATATTACCGGAGGCAGCTCTAAGATCGACAAGTTAGACGAGCTGTTTAAGCAGATTACCAATATCAAGGTCAACTGCTGCGACAACCCGGAAGAAACGGTTGCGCAGGGGTTGATTAAAATTGTATCTGACAACGAATACAAGCATCTTGCATACAGCTTAAAATCCAGTATCTACAAATAGGGGACTGCGGTATGAGAAGAAGAAGAAAATCCCGCCGCCGCATCCCGGCAAAATATATGCTCTGGTCACTGTCTGTGTTGTGTATTATCGCTATGTTTGCCAGCTTTTTGTTCGACGTGCCTTTTACGCCTTTAAACACCGCGGCTGGCTATGCGTTTATTCCGATGCAGAAAGGAATTAACCAAATCGGCTCCTGGGCAGGCGGCGTCAAGGACAACCTGGCAAAGCTTGCGGACGTAATGGCAGAAAACGAACAGCTACAGGCGCAGGTGGACGAGCTTACGACAGAGCTTAGCATCTATAAAATGGAGCAGTACGACATTGAAGACATGCGAAAGCTGTTAGACCTGGATGAACAGTACAAATACGAAAAAATCGGGGCAAGCATTATCGGCAAAGACGCAGGCAACTGGTTTGATACGTTTATTATCGATAAAGGCTCCAAAGACGGGATCGAAGTGGATATGAACGTAATCGCAGGCAGCGGGCTGGTTGGGATTGTAACGAATGTCGGGCCGAACTTTGCCAACGTCCGTTCCATTATCGACGACCGTAACAGCGTCAGCGCGATGGTGCTGACAACCTCTGACAAATGCTTTGTCAACGGAGACTTAGAGATGATGAGCGAAAAGCAGGTCATCGGCTTTACCGATTTATCGGATGAAAAAAACAAGGCGGCAATCGGCGACCAGGTCGTGACTTCCTATACAAGCAGCAAATATGTGCCGGGCTTATTAATCGGGCAGATCAACGAATTAAATACCGATGCAAACAACCTGACAAAGTCCGGGACGATTACGCCTGCGGTGGATTTTGAACATATCAAGCATGTGCTCGTGATCCTGGATAAAAAGCAGTCCGTGCAGTCAGCGCAAAACTAAAAAGGAAAAAGGCATGAGGAGAAAACTTACTGTATTTTTAATTATATTCGTCTGCTTTTTATTACAGACAACACTGTTTCAGGCGCTGGCATTCGCCTCGATCGCGCCGAACCTTCTGATTGTCGTCGTATCCTCGTTTGGCTTTATGCGCGGCCGCAAGGAAGGCATGTACATCGGTTTTTTTACAGGGCTGGTCTTTGACGCCTTTTACGGGACGATTTTCGGATTTTATGCCCTTGTCTATATGTATGCAGGATACTGCAACGGTATGTTCCGCAAATTTTTCTTTCCAGACGATATCAAGCTGCCGATGCTTTTGATTTCTGTCAGCGATATTGTCTATAATGTTGCAGTTTATATTTTAAAATTTATGTTCCGGGGGCAGTTTCACTTTGGCTATTACCTGCTGCATGTGATCATCCCGGAGCTTGTCTATACGGTATTGATTATGATTGTTCTGTATCCGGTACTGCTTAAAATCAACCAAAAGCTGGAGGCTGTAGAAAAAAGGAGTGGTATAAAATTTGTATGAATATGATTCCGTCAAGGATTTTTTAAAAAGCTTTTTTAAATCAAGGCTGCTTGTGCTTTCCCTGCTGATTCTTTTTATGGGAGGCGTACTGCTGCACCGGCTGTTTACCCTCCAGATTGTAAACGGGCAGTCCTACCAGAACAACTATACGCTTCGCATCCGCAAGGAACGCGTATTAAACGGGACGCGCGGCAATATTTTTGACTGCAACGGCAAAGTACTTGCCTACAACGAGCTGACTTATAAGGTAACGCTGGAAGATAATGGTACTTATGCAAAATCCGCCGAGCGCAACGAAGCGTTAAACAGCATTATCGCAAAGGTGCTGGGCGTGCTCGAAGAAAACGGGGACAGCTTTGTCAACGATTTTAATATCCGCCTGAAAAAAAACGGAAAATTTGCGTTTACTGTAGAAGGGACCAGGCTGATGCGCTTCCGTGCGGATATTTACGGAAAGCGTAAAATCGACGACCTTGGCTGGGATAAAGAGTTAAAATACAATACCGCAGAGGCGACTGAAGACCAGATCATCGCATACTTATGCGGTGAAGATAAATACAATCTGGAAAGTACGGATTATTCCCCGGAAATGAAATATAAAATTATGGTCATCCGCTACGCACTGGCCCAAAACGCTTATCAAAAATATATCTCCACCACGATTGCCACCGGCGTCAGTGAGAAAACAATGGCTTATATCAAAGAAAATAAAGCCGACCTGCAAGGCGTAGACATCGAAGAGGACTATATCCGCAAATACGATGACAGTGTTTATTTTGCATCTATGATCGGGTATACCGGCAAGATCTCCACCGAAGAATACGAAGAGCTGTCCGAAAAAAACGATTCGTACGCGCTCACTGACGTCATCGGAAAATCTGGAATCGAGCAGGTCATGGACGAACATCTCCAGGGCACAAAAGGCTCAGAGACGGTGTTTGTAGACGTTATGGGCAAGGAGCTTGAGACGACCGACCACAAGGAGCCTTCTGCCGGCAACAATATTTACCTGTCCATAGACGCCGACCTGCAAAAAGCAGTTTACCATTTGCTGGAGCAGGAGCTTGCTGGTATTTTGTTTAATAAGATTATTAACGTAAAGGAATTTGTCAATACGACCGGAAAAGCGTCGGACATTAAAATACCGATCTACGACGTCTATTTTACGCTGATTAACAACGGCATTATCGATACGTCGCATTTTACAAATAAAAAAGCAAGCCCGACCGAGCGAAACGTACAGGCGATCTATGACAGCCACTTTGATTCGGTAATCGCAAGGCTGCGGGAGCAGTGCACGTCGGCGGCACCGGAAGCTTATCAGGCTGCGCCTGAAGAATACCAGAATTATTACAGCTATATTATTTCCATGCTCCAGGAGCGCGGTGTGCTGTTAAGTGATAAAATCGATAAAACGGACGAAACGTACCTCGCCTGGACAAAAGATGAGACGATCAGCCTAAAAGCTTATTTGGAGCACTGTATCCATGCAGGCTGGATTGATTATAATATTTTCCAGACTGAAGAGGAATATTCGGATTCTTCCGAAATCTACCGTGACCTGATCGACTATATTACCAATCAGCTTCAAGAAGACGAAGGCTTCCAGAAAAAGATCTACCAGTATCTGATTAAACAGGATATGGTAAGCGGCACACAGCTCTGCCTGATCTTATACGACCAAAAGGTCATAAAAAAAGACGATGAAAAACGCGCGCAGCTTGAAAACGGCACAATGTCAGCGTTTACCTTTTTAAAACAGAAGGTACAAAATATTGAGCTTACGCCTGCACAGCTTGCGCTTGACCCTTGTACGGCGTCATGTGTCATTACGGACGTAAAAACCGGAGAATTAAAGGCGCTTGTATCTTATCCGGGCTATGACAACAACCTGCTGGCAAATACCGTAGACGCGGAATATTTTGCAAAGCTGCAGTCCGACTTATCCCGGCCGATGTATAACCGGGCGACGCAGGAGCGCACGGCGCCTGGTTCCACATTTAAAATGGTAACCGCGACAGCGGGGCTTACCGAAGGCGTCATTACAACGTCTACAAAAATCAACAACCTGGGCAAATTTGAGCTGGTCGACAACGAGCCAAGATGCTGGATTCACCCAGGGCGCCACGGCTGGATGGATGTAACCAACGCAATCCGCGTCTCATGCAACTATTTCTTTTACCAGGTCGGCTATGATTTAAGCCTTGTAGGAAATACGTACAGCGATCCGACAGGTATCCGCAAAATCACGGATTATGCATCGGAATTTGGATTCGGGGACACCACCGGCATCGAGATCCCGGAAAACCAGCCGGAGATTGCAAGCCAGTTCCCGGTTATGGCAGCGATTGGGCAGTCCAACCACAATTATGCCACCGTACAGATCGCGCGCTATGTGACCGCCGTTGCCAACAAAGGAACGGTCTACAACTATACGCTGTTAAAAAAGATGACAGACCATAACGGCAAGGTGCTTAAAACATACGAGCCGACGATTAAAAACAAAATGGACAATATCTCAGACAGCACATGGAAAGCGATCCAAAACGGCAACCGGCTCGTTGTGGCAAATGCGAAAGAATTCCAGGATTTCCCGATTGTCGTGGCAGGAAAGACCGGTACGGCACAGCAGGTGCCGACACGCGGCAACCACGCCCTGTTTGTCGGCTACGCGCCGTTTAAAGACCCTGAAATCTCGATTGCAACAAGAATTGCCTACGGCTATACGTCTCATAATGCGGCGGATGTGTCTGCACAGATTTTAAAATACTGCTTTAATCTGGAAGAAAAAGACAAGCTGATTACCGGAAAAGCGAGAAATGTAGACGATTCGACAAACGGAGTAACCGATTAGCCGCAGCGGAGCAAGCGATAACAGGATAAAAATATTGCACAGGAAGTATTGCAGAAAGGAGAACAGGATTTTGACACAGGCAGTCGTTATAAAAAGCAAATCCTATGGGATTCACCTTGTGCTGAATCAAGAGGCTGCGTTTCCAGAGCTATTGGAGGCGGTCATAGAAAAATTCGCAGAGTCTGGAGCCTTTTTTAAAAATGCCAATATAGGGATCTCATTTGAAGGCTACAGCCTGACGCCCGAGCAGGAATACGAGCTGATTGCAGTGATCGAGGCACATACGAGCATTAATATTATCTGTATTATGGACGCACAGCAGGAGCAGGTGCAGGAAGCCTGCCTGCTGCGGCAGACCGAAGCGTTAATCAGGGAACGTGTTACAAACCATGCGCTGTTCCACTATGGTTCTTTAAAGCCGGGAGACAATATCGAGGTCGATGCGGGGCTTATTATTATCGGAAACGTGCCAAAAGGAGCAAAGGTTACAGCCGCAGGAAGCCTGATCGTCTTTGGCGCACTGGACGGATATGCCCATGCCGGGGCATACGGGGATTTAGCTGCATATATAGCGGCATTATCTATAGATACAGGGCAGCTCCAGATCGGGCGTATCCTGTTTATTCCGCCGGAGAACGGCGGCAAAAAAAAAGGCGGCTTTCTCCGCCGCAAAAAAGAAAAAGAAGGAGAAGCATTTTCACCGCAGATAGCGCGTGTCCAGGACGGGCATGTCATCATGGAACCTTGTACAAAAGATTTATTGTAAAATTCATAAATCAGGAGGATTCATAATTATGTGTGAAGTGATTGTAATTACATCAGGAAAAGGCGGCGTTGGCAAGACGACTACAACTGCGAATGTAGGGTGCGCACTTGCGACGCTTGGCAAAAAGGTCGTTTTGATCGATACAGATATCGGATTACGGAATCTGGACGTTGTGATGGGGCTTGAAAACAGGATTGTCTACAACCTGGTAGATGTGATCAAAGGAAGCTGCCGCATAAAGCAGGCGTTAATCAAAGATAAGCGCCATCCGACCCTTTCCCTGATTCCTTCCGCACAGACATGCGATAAAACAGCAGTCACGCCGCAGCAGATGAAAAAGCTGACCGACGAGCTGCGGGAGGATTTTGATTACATACTTCTGGACTGTCCTGCGGGCATTGAACAGGGATTTCAAAATGCGATCGCCGGCGCAGACCGTGCCATTGTCGTTACGACGCCGGAAGTATCGGCGATCCGTGACGCAGACCGCATTATCGGCTTATTAAAGGCGGCACAGATGCCAAAGATCGAGCTGTTAATTAACCGCGTGCGCATGGACATGGTAAAGCGCGGAGATATGATGTCTTTAAAAGACGTCTGCGAGATCCTGCCGATCCCTTTAATCGGCGCTGTGCCGGATGATGAAAATATCGTGATTTCCACAAACCAGGGAGAGCCATTGTCCGGGCTTGATTCGATGTCTGGACAGGCATATCATAACATCTGCCGCCGGATTGACGGTGAGAAGCTGCCGATCATGGACTTAAACCAGAAAAAAGTATGGTTCCAGCGGTTCCGCGGCTTGACAAAACGGGTATAGGAGGCGGTTTTGATGAGATTTTTACGATTTATATTCCGAAGGAATTCCAAAGATGTGGCGATGGACCGGCTCAAGCTCCTTTTAATTTCGGACAGGACAGACTGTTCCGCGGATATGCTGGAAATGATAAAAAACGATATTATCCAGGTCATCTCCAAATATATGGAGATCGATACTGAAGGGCTGGACATCCAGATTACAAGGACGGCTTCACCGACACATAACGCAAGCGTGCCGGCGCTGTATGCAAATATTCCTATTTTATGCGTGAAGCACCAGCCTGAATATCAATAATATAAATACGATTTGAAAAAGCCCGGAGGATTGATAAGATGTTTAAAATGTATTCCTTTCGAAATTACCGTATCCGCCTGTGCCTGTATGTCATCGGGATTACGGTGATCGGGGTGATGGTAGTCGGAAGCGCAAGACAGTCCCTGCAAAACCGTCAGATCATGGGTATGGCGCTTGGGCTTTTTTGTCTGCTCGTGCTTTCCTTAATCGACTATTCGTTCCTGCTAAAGCTGGTCTGGCCCATCTATTTTGCAAATATCGGTCTGCTCGTTGCCGTTATATTAAAAGGAACGGAATCGCATGGACAGAGCCGCTGGCTGGAAATCGGTTCGATCCAGTTCCAGCCCTCTGAGCTGTCTAAGATTGCGATTATTTTATTTTTTTCAGCGTTTTTTATGCGCTACCAGGAGCAGATCAGCACGTTTCGCGCACTTGCCGTAGCCGCTGTGCTTGTAGGGATTCCTCTGGTGCTGGTATTGCAGTCGGATCTTTCGACCACGATTGTTACTGCATTAATTTTTATTACCCTCTTGTTTGTTGGGGGAATAAGTTATAAAATAATTGCAGGGGCGGCTGCTATTTGTATCCCAGCGTTTCTTGTAGTGCTCTACCTGATTATGCAGCCGGATCAGGAAATTATCAAAGGCTACCAGCTTTTGCGCATACTGGCATGGCGTTATCCGCAGAAATATCCAGATTATGCCTACCAGCAGCAAAATTCCATTATGGCGATCGGTTCCGGGCAGTTATGGGGCAAAGGATTAAACAATGACAATTTCGACTCTGTAAAAAACGGAAACTTTATATCAGAACCACATACCGATTTTATCTTTTCTGTCGCCGGGGAAGAGCTGGGCTTTGTCGGAGCTGCCGCGATCATCATACTGCTGATGCTGATTGCACTGGAATGCGTATTTATCGGAAGAAAGGCAAAAGATCTTGCCGGACGCCTGATCTGCTGCGGCATGGCAGCGTTAATCGCATTTCAAAGCTTTGTCAATATTTCTGTTACAACCGGAATACTGCCGAACACCGGACTGACGCTGCCATTTGTCAGTTATGGCTTGACGTCGCTGGTAACCTTGTATATAGGAATAGGTATTGTACTAAATGTGGGCTTGCAACCGAAAAAATATTAAGGCGGGGTGATATACAAAATGAATATCGGATTAATCGCACACGACTCGAAGAAAAAACTTATGCAGAATTTTTGTATCGCGTACCGGGGAATTTTGTGTAAAAACGAACTATTTGCAACTGGTACAACCGGAAGGCTGATCGAAGAAGTCGCAAACCTTTCGATCCACAAATATCTTGCCGGACATCTGGGAGGCGCACAGCAGCTAAGCGCACAAATTGAACAAAATGATATCGATCTTGTCATATTTTTAAGAGACCCGATGACACCAAAATCCCATGAGCCGGACGTGAACAACGTCGTAAAACTATGTGACACGTATAATATACCGTTGGCAACCAACCTTGCCACAGCAGAGCTTTTAATTAAATCATTGGACAGAGGAGATTTGGAGTGGCGTGAAATGTACAGGTAACAAATGGATTTCCATGCGGTTTGCAGCGCTTGCCGCAGCAGGAGCACTGTTTTTATATGGCTGCGGGACAAAAGATTATGAGCTGGAGCATCCTTATGACGTCTACGGGACTTCGATCCGCTATGTACAGCAGCAAGAAGAAGACGGCACCAAAGACCTGGCTGTTTTTGAGTCAGTTCCTTATTTCGCACAGCAGTTGTGTGTCGGAGAACCTGCGCCGATGGCAAACGCACCCGACGCGTCGGCGGTAGAGGCTGCCGGAGTCTTTCATCTGGAAGAAGGCTCCATTACATATGCGAAAAATATGCATAAAAAGCTGTATCCGGCAAGTACGACAAAGATTTTAACCGCTTATACGGCGCTGAAACATGCAGACTTAGATGACATCGTTACCGTAAGTGCCGCTGCCGCAAGCCAGGCAGGCGATTCTTCTGTCTGCGGGCTGCATACCGGCGACCAGCTTTCTTTGCGGGCGCTGCTATATGGGCTGCTTTTAGAAAGCGGCAACGATGCTGCCGATGCGATTGCCCAGCACGTATCCGGCAGCGCGGAAAGCTTTGCGGTACTGATGAACGAAGAAGCGGCGGCACTTGGGGCGACACATTCCCATTTTACCAATCCGCATGGGCTGCATGACGAAAATCACTATACCTGTGTCTATGACCTGTATTTATTATTAAACGCAGCATTACAGTATGAAGAATTTGAAACGATTGCCAAAACAGCAAAATATACAGCCGTCTATAAAGACGCCTCCGGCGCTTCGGTGACGCAGGAATGGGAAACAACCGATAAATTTTTAACAGGCGAAGCACAGGCGCCGGAAGGCGTTACGGTACTTGGCGGCAAAACGGGCACTACCAATGCAGCCGGATACTGTCTGGCACTATACAGCAAAAACGCAGATGCAAAACCGCTGATCTCCATTGTATTAAAGGCAGAAAGCAGCGATGTGCTCTACCAGTTTATGGCAGAGCTGCTGAAATTATAGCCGGAAAAAGAATTCGAACCGCATTTTTCGAAATACCAGTTGTATTTTAACGAAAAGTATTTTATAATAGTCCTATCCAATCAGGAAAAGTTCGAAAATAGTTCGATACGTCAGCTAATAACATGCAGGAGGAAAAGAGTAATGGTCGAAATTATTTGTGGCGAAAAAGGGAAAGGGAAGACAAAGCATTTGCTGGACAAGGCAAATACAGCAATCAAGGACGCACAGGGGAATGTCGTATATCTGGACAAGAGCCAGAAGCATATGTATGAACTGAACAATAAGATCCGTCTGATTAACGTAACGGATTTCCCGGTTGCTAACTGTGATGAATTTTTAGGATTTATCTGCGGCATTGTATCGCAGGATCACGATTTGCAGGAAATGTATCTGGACAGCTTTGTTACGATTGCAGGGTTAAAAGATGACCAGCTACAGCACGCGATCGAAAAGCTGGACATTATCAGCGAAAAATATAACGTCAGGTTTATTTTAAGCATCTCAAAGGATGAGCATAATCTTCCAGAATGTGCAAAAGCAAAAGTGATTGTATCCCTGTAAAATACCAGCAAAAAATCCAGCCCTTTACTTTCAGTTAGTCTTGCAGCGATTGCCTGTAAGTGGAAAATGGGCTGGATTCTTTGCTTGTATTTTTATTTTACCGGCTGCGTTTATGCCTGGTCCATAGAGCGGATACGCCCATAGACACTGAGCAGGTACAGCCCGCCGATTCCTACGAACGCATATACGATTCTGGAAAGCCAGGACATATTTCCAAAAAGGAATGCTACCAGGTCAAACCGGAAAAATCCGATCAGGCCCCAGTTAATGGCTCCTATAATGACTAAGGTAAGCAGCGTGTAATCTAAAAATTTTGAATTCATAACAATTACCTCCTTTTTGAATAGTATGGACGTTATTTTGCGATTCATGCATGAAATTTTTTACAGAAAAGTGAGGATCGATATGCTGTTAATGTTAAAAGATATCCCATTGCTTAAAATGAATCCAGATGAATATATTTTTGAAGTATACCGGCAGGATTTGCTGCCGTATGATCTCAAAGACCGGTTCGAGCATGTGATCAGCCAGGACTTGCAGTATGCCTGGAAAATCGTTCACAATATAAGAAGCGTACAGGATTTTCTAAGCAGCCGCGTATTGCCGTTATCACGCAAAAATGCGAAAAAAATATATAACCTTCTTGGAAACAACCAGCATGATAAATTACGTGTTGCCTTTTTATGCAAAGGCATCTCTTTATTAGACGATTATTGGGTAAAGCTCTGTAGCGACCAAATTTTATGGCAGGATGTTTCGATCCGGGAAAATCCATTAAACGAGATTTTTACACAGGTAGCGCTGCGCGGCAGTTCCTTATCTTTGCAGGGAAGCATTACAACTCCAGAGACAACGACGGACGGCGCCTACGCCAAAGGCTGGAAACGGGAAAATGGCAGGCTGTATTTATATAAAAAAGGCTATGAGTCTCATATCGAAGTTATGGTTTCAAAGCTGCTCGACCAGCTAGAGATCCCGCACGTATCTTATGAACATGCCGAAGACGATGGCGATTATTGCTGCAAATGTCCCTGTGTCACAACTGACACTGCAAGTATTGTCGATGCAGGCGTGATGGAAGCTTGGTGCAACCGTACGCAAAAGAGCTTTATCCATTACGTCTTAAGCATAGATGCCGAGCATTTTTATCAGATGTGTATCGTAGACTATCTGATCTCAAATCCAGACAGGCATTCCCGTAACTGGGGATTTTGTTACGATACCGATACAACAAAGCTAAAAGGGCTGCATCCATTGTTCGATCACAACAATTCATTTGATCCGGCATATATGAGCAATCCAGACGCGGACTATATTGTTCTGCCTGGCCAGACGATGCGGCAGGCAGCAAAGTACGCTGCAAAGAAAATAAACGTCACCTACAAGCGGCCCTTTACAGAACAGGATTTTCTTACACAACGGCAGTACCGCAGCTTTATGTCCCGTCTTAACGATTTGGGAATCAAACAGAAAGACGGATCTGCGTAAAAAAATCATAACATAGAAAGGAATACGAGTGGCAGGAAGGAATACGAGAAAAAGGAGAAAAAAAATTGTCCGGTTTCCCGGCGGAATGCATATGAATATCGGCGTGATCGTCTTTATGTTTGTCGCGTTTTATATGGTTTATAATGTTTACACCTATTTAACGCAGGTGCATGTAAAAAGCTACGAGGTCGCAAAGGGCACGATCGAGGTCAACACTTCCTACACAGGGCTGATTTTGCGCAAAGAAACGATTGTAAACGCAGAGCAGAGCGGAAAATTGGATTTTTATTTGAAAGACCATACAAAAGCTTCCAAAGGAACGCTGCTTTGTTCTGTCGATGAAAACGGCAATGTTTCCGAACGGTTAAACGAAGCCGTAGATGTAAGCAGCGTTTTGACAAAAGAAAATATGGGCGGCATTCACAGTTCCATCCGCGATTACGCACAAGGCTACGATGACCTTTCTTTTTATTCCACTTATAATTTTAAATCCGACTTAAGCGGCCAGCTTATGGAAGCCGTGAACTTAAGTGCCCTAGGCGTGATTTCAGAATATACAGAATTTGCCAAAGACAACCAGACGTTCCACCTTTACCGTGCCAATGAACCTGGCGTCGTCGCCTATTATACAGACGGGATGGAAAACATTACCACAGACGCGCTGTCGCCCGGGCTTTTTGACCAGTCCGCGCATAAAAAGCAAAGCCTAAAGACCGAAGGCGCCGTCGAGAGCGGGCAGCCGCTGTACAAGCTGATTACCGATGAAAACTGGCAGATCGCCGTACAGTTAGACCAGGCAATGAAAAATGAATTGCAGGGCGGGGAAGTAACGCAGATCCGCTTTAAGAAAGACCAGTCAACGGCGTGGGCAAACTATACGATCGAACGCAGGGGCGGGCAGGACTACCTGATCTTAAGCCTGCGCAACGGCATGATCCGCTATGCAGACGAGCGCTATGTCGATATCAATATTTTATTAGACCAGCAGACCGGGCTTAAGATCCCAAACAGCTCCATTGCCACAAAAACATTTGAGCTTGTGCCGTATTCCTATCTGACAAGCAGCGACACATCCAGCGAAACCGGGCTGTACGTAGAACACCGCCAGCAAAACGGCACGTTTACAAAATCCGAGTTTGTGCCAGTCACCGTCTACTATATTGATAAAGACGCAGACGAAAACGGCGTGGAAAATGCCGACAGCGAAACCTGGACCGCTTACATCTCAGATCCCAAAATCAAACGCGGCGACCGGGTTGCAAGAAAAGATTCCACCGACCGCTATGAGGTGCAAAATACCGCAAAGCTCAAAGGCGTATATAACATTAACCGCGGCTATGCAGTGTTCAGACAGATTGAACCGTTATTCAGCAATGACAATTACACAATTATAAAATCCCAGACAACCTACGGAATCACACAGTACGACCATATCGCGCTCGATGGCGATGCCGTGGAAGAAGGGCAGCTTATTATGACAGGCTGATCTGTCAGAAAGGAAGAAAGATGTTAAAAGAAAATTTGAAAAATGTAGAACAAACCATACAGGCTGCATGTGAAAAAGGTGCCCGCAAACGAGCAGATGTCACGCTCGTTGCAGTCAGCAAGACAAAGCCTGTAGAAATGCTGCAAGAAATCTACGATGCAGGCGTGCGTGATTTCGGCGAAAACAAAGTGCAGGAGATCTGCGAGAAGTACGACAAGCTCCCTGCGGACATCCGCTGGCATATGATCGGCCATTTGCAGCGAAACAAAGTAAAATATATTATTGACAAAGTGTGCATGATCCATTCCGTCGATTCGTACCGCCTCGCTGAAGAGATCAATATCCAGGCAAAAAAGCACAAGCTTGTGATGCCTGTCCTTTTGGAAGTCAATATCGCAGACGAGCAGACAAAATTCGGCGTTTCCAAAGCAGACACGCTGCTGCTTGCTGAAGAAGTCGCACATTTGGACAGCCTGCATGTGGAAGGATTGATGGCAGTCGCTCCTTATGTGGAAGATCCAGAGAAAAACCGCAAATATTTTCGGGAAATCCGGCAATTAGCTGTTGACATTCGGCGCAAAAACATAGATAATATAGACATGCACGTGCTTTCCATCGGCATGACCGGAGATTATGCGGTAGCGATCGAAGAAGGAGCGACTATCGTCCGGGTAGGGACTGGGATCTTTGGCGAAAGAGAGTATCATAATAAGTGATAGGCACTACAAAAATTTTTCATCTAGCAGTCCAGATTTTGGACTGCCTGTAAAAAATAGGAGAGATATATGAGTTTAGTAGATTCCCTTTTAAATGTAATGCATATGAATCCAGACGATGATGAAGATTACTATGATGATTACTATGATGAGGAAGACGAAGAAGAACCAGCACCGAAACGCCGCCGCCAGGCAAAAGAACCAGAAGAATCCGGTTATAAGTCCGGCGCGAACGCCAACCAGCCAATCGATATCAACCGCAACCGGGAGCGTCCGGCGCCAAAGTCCAGCAGCAAAGTGACACCCATGCGCCCGTCTTCGAAAAAAGCAACGTCCTCCGGCATGGAAGTATGCGTGATTAAGCCGATTTCTTTTGAAGATGCGCGAGAGATTACAGAAACCCTGTTAATGAACCGCCCGGTGATTTTAAATGTAGAAGGGCTCGACGTTGATATTGCACAGCGGATTATCGATTTTGCATCTGGTTCCTGTTTCGCAATCAGCGGCAATTTACAAAAAATATCCAACTACATATTTATTATTACTCCTGCCAATGTCGATATTTCCGGTGATTTTCAAAATTTTATTGATTCCTACGATCAGACGTCGATCCGTATGGAATATTAGGAAGGAAACAGCTATGGACCAGGAGACAGCATACTTGAAAAAGCGTTTTATTGATTTATCCAAACGTGCCGAAGATAAGAATATCGTAACCTTCAGTAATTTTTTAAATTTGAACGAGTTAAATATTTTTCACCAGGTCAGCAAAGAGCTGTACAGTTCTTTTGAGACATTTGGTGGTTATGATTATGCAGAGCGTCAGATGGTTGCTTTTATCCCTGATGCTCTTTATTATGTCTGGGAATACCCGATCCAGACGATCCAGTTTACACCCTCGCATCCGAAATTTGCCGAAGCGCTGACACACCGGGACGTATTGGGCGCGCTTATGAACCTCGGCATCAAACGGGAAATGCTGGGGGATATTTTAATGCTTGCTGACCGCATCGCCGTATTTTGTACCGAGTCTGTCAGCAGCTATCTAATGGAGAACTGTATAAAAATACGCCGCACAAACGTAACCGCACAGCAGCTTTCCGCCGCGGCTTTTGACTATCATCCGGTATTTCAGGAAAAAGACGGCATTGTCTCTTCTTTCAGATTAGACACGATCCTGGCTGATATTTGCAAACTGCCAAGATCCGGCGCGCAAAAAATTATTTCGGAAGGCAATGCTTTTTTAAATGCAAAAAAAATCCAGCAAAATGATTATTTATGCCAAAATGGGGACATCCTGTCTGTACGCCACTATGGAAAATTTCAGATCGAAACGATTGACGGCGTAACCAAAAAAGGGCGCATCAAATACCGCTATAAAGTCTATTGCTAAGCATACAAGGAGTGATCTTATGGAACAGAGCAAAATAAAACCAAAACAGATGCTGTGTTTTTTTCTATGCACCATCCTGCTCATCGGAATCGACCAGGCATCCAAGCAGGCGGCACAGCAGATGCTGCGCGGACGTGCCGCGTTTCCAATGATTCCCGGTGTGTTTGAGCTGCTGTATCTGGAAAACAGAGGCTCCGCATTTGGGCTGCTGCAGGGGCAGAAAGCCTTGTTTCTTACGATGGCAGCAATTATGCTGTTTTTGATTCCCTATATATATACCAAAATTCCTATGACCAGGCGTTTTTTATATTTGCGCGTGATTGCCGTCTTATTTTTATCCGGTGCCGTCGGAAATGCCATTGACCGCATGATGAACGGGTATGTAATCGATTTTTTTTATTTTTCCCTGATCGATTTTCCTATTTTTAACGTAGCAGACATTTATGTCACCGTCTCAACGATCTTGTTAATCGTTTTAATGCTGTTTTATTACAAAGATGAAGATTTTGATCAGATCCATCTGTTTTCCAGATAGCAGGAAAACAGGCGGCAGGACAACACGGAGGAACACATATGCAAGAGCAAGATCTGGATACTTCAAACGCCACGGAACAGACCTTTGAAGTATCCGCGGAATATGAAAACAGCCGTCTGGATAAATTTTTATCTGTAATTTACCCCGACTTATCCAGGGCTTTTTTTCAAAAGCTGATTAAATCCGGGCAGGTATCTATACCAGGCAGTACGATAAAGCCAAGCTATGCCGTAAAAGAAGGGGAGCTTGTTACTGTGCGTGTACCGCCGGCAGTCCAGGTGCCAATCGAACCAGAGCATATTCCACTGTCCGTTTTATATGAAGATGCAGACCTTTTGGTTGTAAACAAGCCAAAAGGAATGGTCGTACATCCTGCGCCTGGCCACTACACCGGAACGCTTGTCAATGCCGTAATGTACCACTGCAAAAACCAGTTGTCCGGCATCAACGGTGAGATCCGTCCCGGCATCGTACACCGCATCGACAAGGATACGACCGGTTCGCTTGTGATCTGCAAAACGGACAGCGCCCACAACAGCCTTGCCGCACAGCTAAAAGAGCATTCTGTTACAAGGCGCTACCGCGGAATTGTAATCGGCTGTCCAAAAGAAGATACTGGCACCATTTGCTTCGATATCGGGCGCGATCCGAAAAACCGCCTGAAAATGGCATGTCCGGTACCAAACGGCAAACATGCCGTCACGCATTACCGTGTGCTGGAACGCTACCAGCACCATTCTTACCTGGAGTTTACGCTGGAAACCGGAAGAACCCACCAGATCCGCGTGCATCTTGCCTCCATTGGGCACCCGCTGCTGGCTGATCCATTGTACGGACATTCCAAATGCAGCTTCCGCCTGCAAGGGCAGTGCCTTCATGCGATGACACTCGGTTTTCTCCATCCGCGTACAAACGTCTATATGGAATTTAACGCGCCGCTGCCGGAATATTTCGAAACGCTGCTGACAACAAAAGCAGCCGCATTATAAGCATTCCTAATTTTTTCTGTACAGGATCTGAAAAATGCATTATAATAGTCTTAACAGAAAGCAACTGTAAACCAGAAACTGCCGCATCATGTATGCAGAAAGGAGCATTTATGGGGAACTATGTAATTACAATCGGGCGTGAATTTGAAAGCCTTGGAAGAGATGTCGGATTAAAACTGAGCGAAACGCTCGGTATTAAATGCTATGATAAAGAGTTATTGAGCAGGGCGGCAAAAGAAAGCGGATTATGCGAAGAAATCTTTCATTCACAGGACGAAAAGCCAACGAGCAGCTTTTTATATTCTCTGGTGATGGATACGTATTCAGCAACCGGCTACACCGCAGCGCCATTTTTAGATATGCCGTTAAATCATAAGATTTTTCTGGCACAGTTTGATACGATCAAAAAGCTTGCAGAAGAAGAATCGTGCATTATCGTCGGCCGCTGCGCCGATTACGCGTTAAACGATTTTCCGCGTACGATTAACACATTTATCCATGCAGACCTGGATTTCCGTATAAAAAATACAATGACCGAATTCCAGGTCACCGAATCCAAAGCAAAAGACATGATTGTTAAAAAAGATAAACAGCGTTCCAGCTATTATAATTATTATTCCAACAAAAAATGGGGCAACGCCAAATCCTACGACCTGACGTTAAACTCCGCAAGGCTTGGGGTAGATGGGTGCGTAGAAATGATTCTGCGTTATAAGGAGATTATGAAATATTAAAAAAGGTGCAGGGTGCAGCGCATCCTGCATTTGTTTTACCGATCTGCAACTATTCGCAAAAGGACACTTTTACGAATAGTTGGACAAAAAACGATCCATAAGCAATTCTGACAGCTTATCTGGAAATGTATCATAAATCCTCTGAATCCAGTAAAATCGTAAACGGGCCGTCATTCAAAAGCTGCACTTTCATATCCGCACCAAATTCACCTGTCTGCACTTCATATCCCTGCTCCCTGCATGACTGTATCATGTATTCATACAATTCATTTGCAGCATCAGGCGCGCCGGCTCGTATAAACGAAGGTCGATTTCCTTTCCGGCAGTCTGCATACAAGGTAAACTGCGAAACAAGCAGCAACGCACCTGAGACTGCATCCAGCGACAAGTTTGTCTTTCCATCTGCATCTTCAAAAATTCGCAGCCCAAGCATTTTCCGTATCATCTTATCCGCAATTTCTTTTGTATCCGTATCACATACACCAATCAACACTAAAAAACCACGGCTGATTTTGCCTGTGATTTGCCCGTTTACTGTAACGGATGCCTCGGACACTCTTTGTATTACAAATCTCATATTAGAATCCTCCCTTTTCCTTCCTATTATAATATGTACTTGTACGATTGACAAGCACGATTTCTTACTTGTCAATCAGCGACAGCTCCTTTATAATGAGACATAGAACTAAAATATGAATTGAAAAAAACTGATGTACTTGAACGCCGAAAAGCCTACGTTTATTTACTTTTTGTTCCAACTGTTGTATAATGAAAACTATGCAAAGGAGGCAGCTATGGATCTAAAACGATTACTCAGTTTCGTCAGACGTGCAGTGGATGACTATCACCTGATTGAAGACGGAGACAACATTGCGGTAGGTATATCCGGCGGCAAGGATTCGCTTGCCCTGCTGTATGCGTTAAAAAATCTACAGCGCTTTTACCCAAAGCATTTTGAGGTGACCGCCATTACGGTGCATCTTGGACTGGAACCATTTGATCTGCAACCGGTTCAGGCACTTTGTGAAGAGCTTCAAGTACCATTTGAAGCCGTTGCCACGGATATTCAAAACATTGTTTTTGCGCATAAAAATCAAAAAAACCCATGCTCACTCTGTGCGAAGCTTCGAAAAGGCGCGCTAAACGAGGCGGCTTTAAAAAAAGGCTGCAATAAAATAGCCTATGGGCATCACCGGGACGACCTGATTGAGACGATGCTGCTTTCGCTGTTTTTTGAAGGCAGGTTCCATTCGTTTTCACCAAAAACAGAATGGGAGCGGACAGGCTTAACGTTAATCCGCCCGTTGCTTTATGTACCTGAAGCTGACCTTAACGGCTTTGCAAATAAATATAAGCTTCCAGTTGTCCATAACCCCTGCCCGGCTGACGGGCATACGAAAAGACAGTATGTTAAAGAGCTGCTTGGTACATTAAGCAAGGATTACCGCGGCATTAAAGACCGCATGTTTACGGCAGTTTTATCAGCATCCTTTGATGACTGGCCTTAAAAAGCAGCATATGAAATAGAACGATATCATTCAAAAAGTGAGGTGCATCATCCGATCATGGAAAAATCCTATCATGAAAAAGTTAAAATTGAAAATGAATTAAAGCTGCGGCAAATGACAAAGGAGCTGCCGCGTTTCTGCCAGGAATTCTTTCTTGGAACCGAGCATACGACCTCTTCCCGCACCCGGCTCGCATATGCATACGATCTTGGTATTTTTTTCTCCTTTTTACAAGAAAACAATCCGGTATGTCAAAAGTATGAGATGAAAAATATTCCGATTTCTTTTTTAGATATGATTACGCCGCTGGATATCGAGGAATACTTAAACTACTTAAAGGTCTATACAAAAGACGGCGTAGAGCATACCAATGATGAACGCGGCATTTCCAGAAAACTGGCGAGCCTTCGCAGCTTTTATAACTACTACTTCCGCAAGCAGATGATCCAGACAAACCCTCCAGATCTTGTAAAGCCTCCAAAGCTGCATGAAAAAGAGATTATCCGGCTTGATGTAGATGAAGTCGCGATGCTTTTAGATGAGGTGGAGTCCGGGGAAAAGCTGACCCCGCACCAGCTTGCATACCATGAGCAGACAAAGCTGCGTGACCTGGCACTGCTCTCTCTCCTGCTCGGCACGGGTATTCGTGTATCCGAATGTGTCGGTATCGATATTCAGGATGTGGATTTTAAAAATAACGGCGTAAAAGTACACCGCAAAGGCGGCGCCGAGGTGATTGTTTATTTTAACGATGAAGTTGCAGGAGCCCTGCTTGACTATCTGGATGTCCGCAACGAGACTGAAGCTGTCGAAGGACATACAAATGCCCTGTTTTTATCTATGCAGCGCAAACGGATCGGCGTCCGCTCCGTAGAAAAACTCGTAAAAAAATACGCGCAGCTCGTTACAACGGTCAAACGCATTACGCCGCATAAGCTGCGCAGCACTTTTGGCACAAACCTCTATCAGGAAACCGGGGACATCTATCTGGTAGCAGATGTACTGGGACATAAAGACGTCAATACGACAAGGCGCCATTACGCGGCACAGGCAGACGCAAGAAGGCGGCAGGCTGCGAAAATGGTACAGCTTCGGGATAACTGACAAACAGTTATCCCGAAAATTTTAATCTAGTACTTCCCCGTTTGTAGCAATCACTTTCTGATACCAGCCAAACGATTTCTTGCGGCTGCGCGCATATGTCCCGCTGCCGTCATCCTGTTTATCTACATAGATCATTCCGTAACGCTTTTTCATCTCGCCTGAAGATGCGCTGACAAGGTCAATGCATCCCCATGCCGTGTAGCCCATCAGATCGACGCCATCCTCTTCTACCGCCGCTTTC
This sequence comes from Eubacteriaceae bacterium, assembly GCA_910574915.1. GTDB lineage: Bacteria > Bacillota > Clostridia > Lachnospirales > Lachnospiraceae > Eubacterium_J. The sequence continues at coordinate 34,729 of CAJTCR010000011.1, read as the reverse complement.
ATCGCAAGGATATGCTTGCGCAAATAGTCGATCCGATAGTCGTCCTCGATCCTTCCTTCACTGTCCGGCTGATCCAGGGCGCCCAGCCCGTTTTCTACCACAAACAGCGGCTTCTGATAACGGTCATAGACTTCATTTAACGTGATGCGCAAACCCAGCGGGTCGATCGGCCAGCCCCATTCGCTGTACGTTAAATAAGGATTTTTCACTGAACGGAACAGATTGCCCTCTGCTTCCTCCTTCATACTGTCAGGCGCAGCAATGCACCTGCTGTTATAATAGGAAAAAGAAATAAAATCTACCACGTTCTGCTGCAAGACCTGCAAATCTTCAGGCTCCATCACCGGGTAAATACCCTGCGCCTTTAGGCGCTTTTCCATATAAGACGGATAGTACCCACGCGCCTGCACATCTACGAAAAAGTAATTTTCCTGTCCGGTCTTCAACGCTTCCCATACATCCTGCGGCCTGCACGAATACGGATAGGCGCTGCCTGCGGCAAACATGCAGCCAACTTTGTTTTCCGGATTGATTTCGTGTGCCAGTTTTACCGCAAGCGCACTGGCGACCAGCTCATGATGTGCTGCTTGGTATTTGATTTGCTCTTCCGCTTCCCCTTCTTCAAACACGAGTCCTGCTCCAAGGAACGGCGCATGAAGGATCATATTGATTTCATTAAACGTCAGCCAGTATTTGACGTCATCTTTAAAACGTTCCAGCAATACTTTGCAAAAGCGCAGATAATGCGAGATCATCTCCCTGCTTCTCCACCCGCCGCAGGACTTAATTAACCCAATCGGGCAGTCAAAATGACAGATCGTAACAAGCGGCTCAATCCCGTATTTTTTGCACTCCGTGAGCAGTTCCTTATAAAAGCGCAGCCCTTCTTCATTCGGCAGCTCTTCATCTCCGTTTGGAAAGATCCGTGTCCAGGAGATGCTAAGACGGTATACCAAAAACCCCATCTCCGCAAACAGCCGGATATCTTCTTTAAAATGATGATACAGATCCACTGCACAGACAGCCGGATACGAATGCTCCTCATCCATTGCAAGCATTTTTTTATGTCCTGAAAGTACCGCGCTGCGGTCAGTTCCCGCCGGGCACACATCCACATTGGCAAGCCCTCTGCCGCCTTCAAAAATACCGCCCTCGCACTGGTTTGCCGCTGTCGCGCCGCCCCACATAAAACCTTTTGGAAATCCCATAACTATGCTCCTTTCTTTTATAATACAATGCTAATTTAAGATCTTTAACAGCTCATCGCCGGCAGTTACCCTATCTGCGGACGTCTCCACAACGTCCAGATAATCCTCTGCGTTAGTCACCAGCACCGGCGTTTCGGTGCTAAATCCCCTGCTTTTTATTAGTGCAATGTCAAACTCTAACAAAAGCGCTCCTTTTTTCACACGATCCCCTTCAGATACGCTCGCCCGGTAGCCCTCGCCGTTTAGCTGTACTGTATCCAAGCCGACATGAATCAAAAGCTCTGCTCCGGTATCCGTCGTTATGCCAATCGCGTGGAGCGTCGGGAACAATGCGGAAATCACTCCGTCTGCCGGTGCATAAACCTTTCCTTCTTCCGGCTGTACAGCCACGCCTTTTCCAAGTGCGCCGGAGCCAAATGCTTCATCCTTCATATCCGCCTGCTTTACTACTTTCCCTTTGATCGGGCTTGCGATCTCAAGACGGTTTACAAGCTGTTTTTCTTTCTGCTGCGCAGACGTCTCTGTTTTTTTCGCTTCCAGTACAGACTCACTGGCAGGCTCTGCCGGTTCTTCTGCCGCAGGTGCATCTTCCCGATAAAAGATCATTGTCGCCGTAAATGCAATCACCATCGTAAGCACGACACCCACACCTGCTACAATCAGGTTGCCCAGGCTGCCGTCTGGCTCAATCATCGCCGGAAATTCAAAAATTCCCATGCCGCCCATCATAAATTTACGGAAATTAAATGCACCGTAAAATCCTCCGCCGATACAGCCTGCAATGCAGCTTATCACAAACGGTTTTTTCAAAGGCAGTAAAATACCGTAGATCGCAGGCTCTGTAACACCAAAAATACCGGAAATAAAGTTTGGAAAAGCCATTTCTTTCAGCTTTTTGTCCTTTGTTTTCCAAAAGATCGCAAGTACAACCGCAGAAGTTGCAAACGTACATGCAAAAAACGGCATCATAACGTTGTCATATCCGTTTGTCATAATATTGTTTATGTAAACCGGTATAAATCCCCAATGCAGCCCGAAAATTACAAGGATCTGCCATGTCCCGCCAACGATAGCTCCTGCAAGCAGCGGGCTGAAGTTACGTACGGAAATAACTGCTTCTGCAATGATCGTCGAACCAAATACTGCAACCGGCCCGATCGCCAAAAATCCAACCGGAATCGCTACAAGAAGCGTCAGCATTGGTACAAAGAAAAATTTTACAAGGTCAGGGATAAATTTACTGAAAAACCTTTCACACTTAGATGCAAAATACACGACAAAGATCACCGGAATCACTGTCCCTGTATAATCCATCGTAATCATTGGAATGCCAAAAAAGGTCGTATACACATCTGATTCAAACATCGTCCCTGCAAACAGCGTGTAAAGCGCTTCTCCTCCCTGGGACAGCGCACTATTCTGAACTGCCGGATAGCACATAATCGCACCGATAACCAGTCCGATCATCGGCTTTAAGCGGAATTTTTTCGCAGCCGTGTAGCCTAAAAACAGCGGCAGGAAATGAAACAGCCCGTCACCGACAGCGTTAAACACCAGATAAGCCCCGCCGGTATCTCCGTACAAGCCGATCGCAACAAACAGTGCATTCAGCCCCTTGACCATACCGCACGCCGCCATAATGCCAAGGATCGGCTGAAAAATTCCCGATATCGCGTCAATCGCACGGTTAAACAGGCTCCCTGACGGAGCATCATCCTCGTTTCCCGGGCTTTCATCCTCTGCGCCAAGCAGCGGCAGGACATCCGCATAGACCTCCGGCACATGGTTGCCGATCACAACCTGGTACTGGCCGCCGCTTTTCATTACAGTAACGACGCCTTCCATCTTTTTGAGTACATCATCATTCGCCCTGCTTTCCTCCTTCAGCTTAAAGCGCAGCCTTGTAATGCAGTGCGTCAGGCTGCTGACGTTTTCTTTTCCGCCTACGTTTTTGACAATTTCTTTTGCCAGATCTTCGTATTTACCCATTTTTTCTCCTCCATAATTAAATGTTCTTTCTATTTATGAAGGTTTGGCCAACTAAATGTCACCATCCTAGCATACGTTACGTATGTGTCAGAATCAGCTCTGTGTTTTATGGATCGCACGTTCAATATGGATCGTTAAATAGAGCTGTTCTTCTCTGGACATGGAATGCCCGTATTTTTTTGTAATAAACTGTGTAATCCGCTCCACGCATTGGTAAGACTTTGCATATTTGCTGCGGATCACTTCAAACAGGTCGTCGCTGCCGTCGTCCTCATAGCTGTTGTGTTCAATCAGTCGTTTGGCAAAAAATTTTAAATGCGTAATAAAACGGTAATAATACACATCTTCCTCATGAAACTCCACATGGAAAAAGTATTTTACAATATTTAACACTTCCTGCATCACTTTCGTAATCTCATACATATTTTGCATAACGCCTTCATCCATCTGCGCATTCGCCAGGTGAAGAGCGATAAAGCCAGCTTCATCAGCGGGAAGCTCAATTTTAAATCGTCCTTTTATTTGTTCCAGCGCCCAGAGCCCTACAGTAAACTCCTCTTTATAAAAGCGCTTGATATCCCATAACAGCACATTTTTCACCGTTATCCCTTCTAAAAAGCGGACAATCGAAGTATGTACATGGTCGATCAGGGAAATGTATACCATATCATTTAGATTTTTATTCAGCTTTACCTTCGCCTGTGCAATGATTTCTTCACCAAGCGCGATGTGTTCCATCGGGATATCCTTCACCAGTACCTGGAACTTATTGTTCGCATCCTCTTCAGATAAAAAAAAGACCTTGTCAACAGCCGCCGGATGTATTTGTGCGCCTGCTTTTTTCTGAAAGCAAATGCCCTTTCCCATTACAATTTTTTCCCTGCCCTCTTTGTCGCAGACTACCGCCGCGTTGTTGTTAAGGATTTTGTAAATCTGCATGTACTGCCCTCCCGTCTGGATCTTTTTTAGTACAAAAAAACCTATATACACAAATAAATCCGAAAACAACGGTTTTCAAACATATCTCTGTATATAGGTCTAGCTTGCTGTCCGCAATCACTATCCTGTTCTGAAAAGAATCATAACATAGAGTATGTGGAAAGTCAATCTATATTTTATAAAAAATCTCCATTCTTTCCTCGTTTTGTTACTGTTCACACCTGCGGCGCTCACAGTAACGGAATTCAGCCCATTGGAAGTTTGCCTGCGGCAAAGGGCTGAATTCCCTCTTGGCTTAATATACGCTTTCTTACGGACTTTGCAGTGAATGCAAAGTCCTGATGTGAACAGTAACAAAACAGACGGCAATACGAACAAATATTCTGAATATATGTTTGCAATTTAACGAAAACTGTGTTAGAATAAAGTGAATAATATGCAGCATCTGCCGCTGCAAACGGTACGGGGAGGTTCGAAATGGCATACGGAAAGATCACAGCAAAACAAAGGGAAATTTTAGAATATATTAAAAACGAGATTTTAAATAAAGGATACCCGCCGGCAGTACGGGAAATCTGTGAAGCAGTCAAGCTCAAGTCCACTTCTTCCGTACATGCCCATCTGGAATCCCTGGAAAAAAACGGCTATATCCGCAGAGACCCGACGAAACCAAGGGCGATTGAAATTATGGATGAAAACTTTAACCTGACAAGGCGCGAAGTTGTTAATGTCCCGGTGATCGGCAGCGTCGCCGCCGGAGCGCCGATTCTTGCAGTCGAAAATATCGAAGCCTATTTTCCGCTTCCGGCAGACATGATGCCGAACCAGAACGCCTTTCTGCTGAATGTAAAAGGAGACAGCATGATTAAGGCAGGTATTTTTGAAGGCGATAAAGTGTTAGTGCAGCAGCAGCCAACCGCAGAAAACGGTGAAATTGTCGTTGCACTTGTCGACGATTCCGCGACAGTAAAACGCTTCTACAAAGAAGCCGGCCATATCCGCTTGCAGCCGGAGAATGATGCTTATGAACCGATTATTGTTACGGACTGTACGATTATGGGAAAAGTGTTTGGGGTGTTTCGTATTTTTTCTTAATACATACTTTAGAATATTAAAAAGCCTAAAGTATTCTGCTCACACTATGACAATGCACAGTTGTGCCTCCTTTCGCTTCCGGCTGCCCGTCGGAAGCGAAAGGAGGCGCTTGACTGCACTCCATAAGCGCGAACTTAAAAATAACTATGAACATCAAGTATAAAATGTAATCAGCAATTCAATAACGACCTTTTCAAAAATTTCATTGATAGCTTCTATTAATTTTCTTGCTTTAGAGGGAATACTTCCATAATTATGAAAAACTAAACATCTGACCGAATATAAACTATCTCCAACATCAGCTTTTTCTTTTTTAGACGATTCTTTTAATATTTCATTACAGACATCCATTAACTTTTCTTTTAGTGTTCCATTAATTCTCGAATATGTATTAAATAATTCTTTTACTCTGTATTTTTCGCCTGTTAGTTTTTGTAATTCATCTTTTAAATCAAATAAATTATTCGTATTCTCGCTTATCTTTTTGCTAAAACTAGTAAATTCATACGAAAAGATATCACCAATCAACAATTCTACGATTTGGTATAACATATGAAATTTCGCAAGTGGTAAAAGATTTTCGAAATTCTTCGTATATTTATCCGTTTTCCTACATAAACATCTTTCTCCCCATCAACAGAATATGGTAAACATGAATAACCATGCCCAAATATATAATTACACCTGGCTCCTGTACTTTTGAAAACTATTCGTGGCAGCATGATACAAATTTAGATAAGAATCACTTTCTGAATTAAACAATTCTCTGAAAAAATACTGGAAAAACATTCTTTGACCATTACCAATCTTTTTTGATTCGGCTCTAACTTTTTCTAATCCGATAAGAAGCTCAACAAACCATTCATTTTGTTCCTCTCCCCCTGCCACAATTTCGCTAAATAAGGAGTTTAGAACGTGAAATGAAGCTAATTTCCCAAAATCCTTCAAACGCCCAATCGCGGCGCCAAATCCAGTGAATGCCTGAGAACAATTAAATACTTTCAGAATATTTTTTCCAAACGGTTCACTCCTAAAATTGTATTCATCAAATTCTAGTTCCTCTGTATCAACGGACTTTTCCAGTTTTTCCATGAGCATAACATAAGAGATAAATCTATTTGTGTATTCTCACGAGATAAATTTTCCAACATTTTTATATTATCTAGCAAATCCTGCCTGTCTATTGGCAATTCATCTCTATAGATATATGAATGAAAACCTTCTACTGCATCTTTAAATTTAAGTTCATAAATCGATGGTTTTACTTTTCCTTCTGTCTCCGTGACTAACGGAATGCCATCTATATCTGTATCAACCAAATTCTTATACAATATCTCTATTTGATGCCTTGTTGACATAGGTGTCTGACCCGTATTTAACGTCAACATTCTATACAATATCCCAAATTTATTAATTCCAGTATAAATCTCTAATCTCAGTTTCTGGTTTAAAAAATTGCTAAGAGCTTTGGAATCGTTCTCCTTTTCAAGTTCTTCCTTCGCTGCAATCAGTGTATAAGTCCTTTGCAGACCATCTAATATCACTAGATTTTGTGGGTTTGCGCTTATATATTCCTGCATTTTATCGCTGGTAGTCTTTTCATCTATAATACCAGACTCTGTTAACGCTAAAACTAACGGTGGAATGACACATCCTCTTTTTAAATCTGTGTTGAGCAAGGAATATACTGATTTTGAAGATTTCACCTTTTTTCTTTGCATATCATTATTTTCTAAAATATCCATAGCAAACTCAAGATAATCACCAATCGTAATTTCCACAAAAATATTCCAACTTGTAATTCTTTTATCTTCTATCCTTGACAAAATATCCATCTACCTTCGTTTCCTTTCTTTTTTCTACGTTTCTACTAAAATATTCTCCCACATTATTTCTTAATAATTCCAAAAGGACGCCAATCCCCTCTCCTGGCGTCCTTTGGGCAACAAAATACATATTAAATCTAAATCCTTAATCTAATAATTCGCTTCATGCACCTCAAAATAACTCTGCGGATGATTACAAGTCGGGCAGACTTCAGGTGCCTTGGTTCCAACCGCAATATGTCCGCAGTTGCGGCACTCCCATACTTTTACTTCACTCTTTTCAAATACAGCAGCCGTTTCTACATTATGAAGCAGTGCACGATATCGTTCTTCATGGTACTTCTCAATCGCGCCTACGCGCCTGAACTTTTCTGCCAGTTCAGGAAAACCTTCCTCCTCGGCTGTTTTGGCAAATCCCTCATACATATCTGTCCATTCGTAGTTTTCGCCATCTGCTGCCGCTGCCAGATTTTCCTTTGTGCTGCCGATTCCTTTTAGTTCCTTAATCCACAGCTTTGCATGTTCTTTTTCATTTTCTGCGGTCTTTAAAAACAGTCCGGCAATCTGCTCATAGCCTTCCTTTTTTGCTACAGAAGCAAAATAAGTGTACTTATTTCTCGCCTGCGATTCACCTGCAAACGCTGCCTCCAGATTTTTTTCCGTCTTGGTTCCTGCATACTTTGTTTCACCCATAATACACTCCTCCTTATTGATAATTTATTTTACTGATCCAGATCAGCTACATCCATAAACTTTCCGTCGCCCCAGATTCTTTCCAGGTCATAAAACAAACGGTCTTCTTTGGAAAATACATGTACGATAATCTCGCCGTAATCCATTAACAGCCAGCTTGAGCTTCGGTTGCCTTCGACCTGCTTTACACGCACGCCTTCTTTATACAGCGCTTCTTCGACTGCATCGCGCATCGCTTCGATCTGGTTTGGATTGGTTCCGTCTGCAATTACAAAATAATCAGCAAGCACAGAAATGCCGCTGATATCAATGATCTGTATATTTTCTGCTTTTTTGTCAGATAGTGCATGATAGGCAATTTTTGCCATTTCCTTACTGCTGATACTCATACCATCAAGTCCTTTCTGTTTTTATAATATTCATACGTGATTTCTGTTGTCGGGTCGATCCTGCCGGATTTTTCATTCAGATAGTGCAGTGTGTCATACAGGATCTTTTCGACGGCACGTTCCAGATTTTGAAATGCCATTTCCCTGATCTGCGGCAGGTTCGAGGCTTTGTCCCGGTGCGGTTCGATATAATCAGCGACAAATAAGATCATATCCAGCGTACCCATCGCAGGCTCCCCTGTCGTATGCACTTGAATGGCGTGCAGGATTTCTGCATCTTTCACATCATACTTTTTCTTCGCGATCCAGGCGCCCACCTTTGCATGAAGCAGAAACGGATTTTCACGTTCCACTTGCGTAACTTCAATATGATGCTTTTTGCACAGCTCCAGTTTTTTGTCATTCGGGACGTTTTTGGCGCAGTCGTGGAGCAGGCCGGCAAGCATCGCCTTTTCGATATCATAGTGATACGCCATCGCAAGCGACGCACAGGTGTACATTACGCCGAGCGTATGCTCATAACGCCCTTTGTCAAGATGACGCTGCAATTTTTTTTGATATTTTTCTAACTCTTTCATCTTTCCTCACTTGAAGCCTTTACATATATATGATGTTCTTTCAGATACTGTTCCACTACATCCGGCACAAGATAGCGGATCGTATGCCCGCTGCATATGCGCTTTCGGATCATGCGGGAGGATACGGAAAAATTCGGCGTATTGATAAATCCGATTTTTGTGCCGTACGTCTGCTCCAGCGCCTTTTGAATAGGCAGCAGTTCTTCCATATTTAACCCATCTCGGACAGCCGCGAGGATCGTACTCATGCGGCTGATCTTATCAGGACGCATCCAGGAATCAAAATAGGCAAGCGAGTCTGCCCCCATAATAAAATAAAGCTCGCTGCCTGCCGCACTTTCATAAAACGCCTGTACCGTCAGATACGTATAAGAGACGCCTTCCTTTTTGATCTCATAATCCGAGCAGGAAAAATGCGGATTATCTGCAATGGCAAGGCGAATCATCTCCACCCGCTCTCTGGCATCCAAAATCTGCCTGGCATCCTTATGCGGCGAACGCCCGGTCGGAATAAAAATCACTTCATCCAGCCCAAACTGTTCGTATGCATTTTCCGCAATCAAAAGGTGCCCATAGTGGATCGGGTTAAACGTACCGCCCATCAGCCCAATTTTTTGGCGTGCCATTTTTAGGATTGTTTTGCCGGCGGCAGTTCGATTTTCGGCGCCTTTTTCGACGGGCGGTATAAAATAAACCGTTTTCCAATCACCTGCACAACGTTAGAATGCGTACGCTCCGCTACAATGGCGGCAAGCTCCCGCGGGTCGTCAAAGCAGTTTTTCAATACGGCTATTTTTACCAGTTCCCGCTTTTCAAGCGCATCGTCGATGGCACTCGTAATTGCCGGCGTCAGGCTTGCCTTGCCTATCTGAAAGATCGGATCGATATTCCCGGAAAGACTTTTTAAATAAGCGCGTTGTTTGCTTGTTAAGTCCATATTTATTTTCCTTTCTCGTTTTGCGTTTCCTTCCTGCTTATTTCCTATTATTTATAATATTCAAACTCCAGTGAATACATGCGCACCGTATCGCCGTCTTGAATGCCCTGCTTTTCGAGTTCCTTTAAAATACCCTGTTCTTTTAAAAACTTTTGGAAAAAGAGAAATCCGCGCTCTGCTTCCAGGTTCGTATAGCCGAGCATTTTTTCGATTTTCGGTCCTTCTACAACAAAAGCGCCGTCTTTTGGGTCTATTTCTACGGTATACGCTTCATTTTTCATCTGCCGTTCTGCCGGATCATATTCCGGCGCATATACAATCGGCTCTTCGTGGATCTCATCGAGCAGCTTTTGCACGGCATAAAGCAGTTCCTTTAAGCCCTGCCCGCTGACGGCTGAGATCGGATAGACCTGGATGCCAAGCGGTTCAAAGGTATCCCGAAGGAGCTTAATGACTTCTCCTTCCCCGCCATATAAAACATCGATTTTATTTGCCGCAATCACCTGGGGTTTTTCTAACAGTTTGGGATCATAGGCTTCTAGCTCTTTGTTAATGGCATGGATATCCGCGACCGGGTCACGCCCTTCTACTGAAGCCGCGTCTACGATATGGATCATCACGCGCGTGCGCTCGATGTGTTTTAAAAACTCATGGCCAAGCCCGACGCCCATAGACGCGCCTTCAATCAGCCCCGGAATATCCGCAATCACAAATCCGTTCCCATCCGCAAAGTCAACGACGCCAAGGTTTGGCTGCAACGTCGTAAAATGGTAGTCCGCGATTTTCGGCTGCGCATTGGTCACACGGGATAACAGCGTAGATTTTCCAACGTTTGGAAATCCTACAAGCCCGACATCGGCAATCACCTTTAACTCCAGCTTCACTTCGATTTCAAGCGCTTCCTGCCCTGGCTGTGCGTATTTTGGCGCTTGCATGGTCGCCGTCGCAAAATGCTGGTTGCCAAGCCCGCCGTTTCCGCCCGCGAGCACGACTTGTCTGCGGTTGTCTCCTGACATATCCGCAATAATTTTATCGCTCTGCGCGTCTTTAATAATCGTACCAGCCGGTACTTTCAAGATCAGGTCGCTGCCCTTTTTGCCGTGGCAGTTGCGCTTTTTGCCGTCTTCGCCAGGCTGCGCCGAAAAGGTACGCCTGTGGCGGTAGTCCGAAAGCGTATTGATCCCCTCGTCCACGACAAAGACAACATCGCCGCCCTTGCCGCCGTCCCCGCCGTCCGGCCCGCCGTTTGGCACGTATTTTTCACGGCGGAAGCTTACATGGCCGTTTCCGCCCTTTCCTGATTTAATGATAATTTTTGCATGATCGGCAAACATAGATCTGTCTCCTAACTTTTTACAACAAAAAAACCGCTGCTTATTTTTTCACAAAGCGGCACCGTTTCACCAAACGACCCTGCCGATGAAAAAATATGCAGCGGTATCTGCTCTACGATAAAACGAAGCTGCCCTGCGGCTTATTCGTTTACGACCGGATAAACGGAAGCCTGTTTCTTGTCTCTTCCTTTTCTCTCAAATCTCAGAATACCATCTGTTAATGCGAATAATGTATCGTCGCCACCTCTGCCGACATTTTTGCCTGGATGGATCTTTGTACCACGCTGTCTGTAAAGGATATTTCCTGCTTTTACAAACTGTCCATCAGCACGCTTCGCACCTAATCGTTTTGATTCAGAGTCGCGTCCGTTCTTGGTAGAACCAACACCTTTTTTATGCGCAAAATACTGAAGGTTCAATGCAAACATGTCCTACACCTCCTTAAATGTCAATAAAATATAATCCGTTCCATACTGGTTTTGAATCTCTTTAAGCCCTAATACCATCGTATCGAACAAAAGCCCTGCGTCATGCCCGGTCGGTTTTTGAAAATGAATGTCAATCAACCCTGATTTCTGGTCGCTTTCAAATGCAAATACCTCATCTGTAAATGCTTCTACCGCATTTAACGTATTGAGCACAAGCACCGATACGGCAGCGCATACGATGTCTTTGCCGAACCCTTCAAATCCGGCATGTCCGATGCAGGAAAGCCCTGTATACTGCCCAGCATGATTTTGGTATATTGTAATATTTATCATTTCAATTCCTTTTGCCCGACTGCTTTCGACTGAAAAATCTTAAGCATTGATCTTTTCGATCTTAACCTGCGTAAATGACTGTCTGTGGCCCTGCTTTTTGTGATAGCCGGTTTTTCTCTTGTACTTGTAAACGATGACTTTCTTTCCCCTGCCTTCTTTAATCACAGAAGCTGTAACAGTTGCATTCGCAACGGTCGGACTGCCGACTGTTAATTCTCCATTGCTTACAGCCAGTACCTGGTCGAACGTAACGGTTGAACCAGCGTCTGCTCCAAGCTTTTCAATGGTAATGATATCGCCCTCGGATACTTTGTACTGTTTACCACCTGTTGCTATAATTGCGTACATTTGGCACCTCCTATTTATCATTACTCGCCAACTTCGGTGCTGTGCAAGGCACACGCTTAAAACCTCGTTGTGCGGCATACTCATAGAGAATAGCATATGCCGGGTATTTCGTCAAGAGGTTGAGAAAAATTTTTTATACGAACTTCCATTTTCATACAGTTATGTTATAATGGCTTACAAAAAATATACGATTCATATTTATAAAGGAGAATATTTTTATGAAGCACCCATTTCGTTCAAACTATCTGGCTGTTACTGCCGTGTTTGCCATTGCAGTAGCCATGTTTGTTATCAACCTGCTCACGCCCTATCTTGCGGATGACTATTCCAACCTGCCCATTACTGTCTGGGACAGCGGTGAGCCGCTTTCGGATCTTGGAGGCATGGTACGTTCCATGTGGCATTTTTACAACAACTGGGGCGGGCGCGTGGAAGGCAGCGTGTTTGCCACCTTGCTGCTGTCTGTGCCTCCTGTCATAGCAGATCTACTAAATACACTGTGCTATCTGCTTGCGACACTGTTTATTTACCTGATCTGCAAACCAAACCGCGGCAACAGCCTGCCGTTATACCTTTGCATCCATGCACTGGTCTGGATCTGCGTACCGGATTACGGGCAGGTGATGTTTTGGATCTGCGGAGCAGCCAATTATTTATGGACTTCCGTGATCGTTTTATCCCTGCTTTTTATGTATCACCGCTATGCGGTCTCTGGCGGAACGCTGTATACGAAAAAAAGCGCCTGCATCCTTACGTTCCCGCTCGGATTTTTTGCAGGACTTGCTATGGAAAATATGAGCGCGGGTATGCTTGTCATCTTAACGCTGCAACTGGTTTCCTTTTACAGACATCATAAAAAAATCCAGCCTGCGATGATTACGGCATATTTTGGAAGCCTTTTGGGGTTTGCGGTTTTAATACTGGCTCCTGGAAACCGGGTACGCTCGGAAGCAGAAATAGAGCTGTCTTTGCTGTTTAAATTTTTTATCATCTGCTATTACTGGGTCTTTTTTGCGGGTATTTTAACCGTTTTATGGCTGGTGCTGTATATGCTGGCAAAAAAAATACTGCCCGGTGCCGGAAAAGAAGCGGTTTGTGAGTCGCTGTCCTATCTGTGCGGTGCGGCAGCTTCTGCGTACTGTATGCTCGCAGCGCCGTCTTCGCCGGAACGGACATGGTATATCGTATGCGTATACGCACTGATCGCCGCCGGTATTTTGTACAGCCTGTTAGAACCGCGGCAAACGCCTGCTGTTAAAAGCGCCGTCTGCATTACAACGTCATGCCTTATGGCATTTTTGCTCGTATCTATGGCAGACACGTGCATCAGCAGTTATGAGATCTCGGTACAGACCAAAGCGCGGGAAGCTTATATTTTAGAGCAAAAGCAGCAAGGCTGCCTTAAGATTCATACACCGGTTATTACGCACCGTTATCCGCTTCGCGCCAGGCATGACGCTTTAACGGGGCTGTCAGATATTACAAGCGACCCTGATTTTTGGATTAACCGCGCCGTGGCAAACTATTACGGCGTTGCTTCCATTACAGGTACATCCCCTTAATTTATGATTGTTTCGCTGCAAGCTGTTCGGACAATGGCTTTCGCTGCTTTTTGCGCGTGATCTCCACAAGCCCCAGCTTTGTAATGTCAACGACGGCTGCCGCAACCGGATCTTTTTTTAATAAGGCGCGCAACTCGCTTAAAAGCTCTGTTTCCAGCGCATCATCATACAGATCAATAAAGTCCACGATAATAATGCCGGACAAATTGCGCAAGCGCAACTGGAATGCAATTTCCCTGGCAGCTTCCAGATTGATGGCGTGGTGATAGCGTTTTTTATCTTTTTTTGCCGTATTTTTGCCGCTGTTGACATCAATCACCGTCAGCGCTTCTGTCTGCTGGATCACGATGTTCGCCCCTGATTTGAGCCAGACGCGCGGCTTTAATGCCGCCTCGACCTGTCCTGTAAGGTGATAAAGCCCCGCAAGCGGCAACAGACGGTCTTCATACAGCCGTACGGAATAAGACGCAGGTGCGCTTTGACTGATCTGTGCAAAAATCGCAGGATCATCCGTTACGACCTCTTCTAACCCGGTTTTGTCTGTATCCATCAGCATTTTTAAATAAAACGGGCGCTCCCTGTACAGGCAGGAATACAGTGTTCTTGTAGCCGCCCGTTCGCGCAGGCTGGCGTATGCAGCTTTGAGCTCGTCAAATTCCGCAAAGATCATATCATCCGTTGCCTGCGCCGCATTCGTGCGAAGGATGACGCCAAAGCTTTTGCCAAGCTCTGGTTCCTTTTCGCAGAGTGTTTGCAGCAGGTCTTGCAGGCGCCTGCGCTGCGGCAGAGATACTTTTGAAGAAATGCCTGCCCTTAGATTATCGCTTGTCAATACGAGGTACTCCCCGGAAAAGCTTAAGTTTGCGGAGGCAACGGCGTCTTTTGTCTTTACGGCATCCTTAACCACCTGCACAGCAAGCTCATCCCCGGCAGCAATCGGTTTTTTGGAATCCTTTTTCGTAAACACCGGGTGTCTTAAATGTTCCAGCGGCAGATAGCAGAGCGTGCCGCGCGCGATTTCCACAAAAGCCGCGTTCAGGCTCGGGACGACGTTTTTGACCTTTGCGATATAAATATTGTTCAGTATGCTTTTGGCATCCTCCGGGTACAGCGATACATCCGTCACACGCCCGTCCTCATATAAGGCGCAGATCTGATACCATCCTGTCTCACAGACAGCCGGGTGCTGTAGCTGTATTTTTGTAATCAGTAATTTCTTCATCCTGTTGGCTCCTATGCAGATCGTTTTTAACAGTATATCCACCTGGTCCTTATTTGTCAATGAAACGAAACTCATGTATCCTCGTCTTCTAGCAGCCGCACCTTATCCCCTGGCTGCACCTGCCTGTCGGCATACACAATCAGCACATCCTGCATATCAAGCATCCCGTCCTTTAATGCCGCGACACTTTCGTTTTGGTCTGCCACTACCACATCCCGCCTGACAGCCGTAAGCTCCGTCCCGAAAATCGTCTCTGCCTCCCGCACCAGCAGCACATAGTTTTTATTCCCATCCGTATAAACGGCGGAAAGCGGTACACAACTAGAGTACTGCCCGCTTGCCACTTCTATCTCCATAACGCCCTCCATTCCGGGCGTCATGCGGTTGCCCGATCCAGAAAGATCGACAGATGCTTCATATTTTTTGACTGCCAAAACCGTACAACCCTCTTCGGCAATCGTTTCATCCTGAAACAGCAGGCGCACGGTATCTCCTGCTTTCAAATAAGCTGCCTCTTCCTTTGTAAGAGATGCTTTAAAAACCTTGCGCTTGTCTTTTGCAACCACGCCTTCGACACGCAGCGTTTTGGCAATACTCTTTACAGAAGCCTGCCCGACTGCGATCCGCGGCATCCGGTAAGCATAAAGCCCACGGGATAACAAGGTAAAAAACAGCATGGCAAATAAAAATCCAGCCAATGCTTTTGCTGCTTTTTTACTTTTTAATTTCTTTTTCATTGTTTGGCCTCCTGCTTTTTTCGCGTTCTATGTTTTTATTCCCGCAGCAGTAATCCCCTGCTCCAGGTAATCCTGTCCAAGCAAAAATACAAGCGCCGCTGGGATCAGTGTGATGACGCAGGCGGCAAGCGAAATCCCTGCCTGCCCTGCCTGCACGTTGGGCAAGTACAGAGACAGCGGCCACAACGCTTTTTCTTTTAAAAAAGCAAGCGGCTGCTCAATCATATTCCAGCAGTCCAAAAATCCCAGCACGGCTGCCGATAAAATGCCCGGTGATCCAAGCGGAACCCCAATTTTTAGAAAAACCGCAGTCTCCCCGGCTCCTTCGACTCTTGCCGCTTCTAACAGTTCCTTTGGTATCGCGGTAAAGCTGCGATAGACCATAAATACCGGAAAGGTAGAAAAAACCGCAGGCAGGATCACTGCCGCATGGGTATCCAGCAAATGCAGCCGCTGCACGACAAGGTAGGAAGGCAGCATTGTCACCTGAAACGGCAGAAGCATCAGCACTACGTAAAGCGTAAACACGGCATGTTTGCGCTTCCATGTATAAGCTGCAAATGCCCACGCCGCCGGGACAGCAGCGGAAAGCTGTCCGGCAAGGATCGGTACGTTCATTTTCACAGAATTCCAAAATACGGTAAAAAAGTCCGGCGTCCAGACTAACAGGCGGATATAGTGCCGCAGCGTCGGGTACAGTACAAGCAGCTTCCAGCGGATAAACACATCCGTACTGCCATCGGAAAGCACTGGGCGCAGGCTGTCTGCCAGCTCGTTTCCGCTCTTTAGCGAACCAAGCGCTACCATTACGATCGGCATACAGACGATAGCGGCTGCCGCGGCTGCTGCAAAAATACCAATTCCTTTTTTGCTCATTTTCATTTATCCTCCCATGCCCGCTGCAACAGCAGCTCCAGCAGCGTAAGCACGATTGCCGTGCATACCGCGGCTGCTGCCATTTTATCCACATCCAGGTTTGTAAACCAGTTGTTAAACAAGTGTTGCAGCAAATACAGCCGCTGCTGCGGATAAGCACCGGCGACAATGTATGCTTCCCGAAAAACCTTAAAGCTGTTAATCAGCGACAGCACCGTTACCGTATACAGCATTGGCTTAAGCTGCGGAAAGACCACATACCAAAAGCATTTTGCGCTGGTAGCGCCGTCTGCCATTGCCGCTTCCTTTTGCTCCTTTTGTATATAAGACAGCCCAGCCAGCCAAAGGATCATTGTATAGCCCAGGTTTTTCCATAAATAGCTGACAATCAGCACCCAGAACGACGCATCGCTCCCCAGCCAGTCTACCGGCGTTTTGCCTACAGACACGAGCCATGCGTTGAGCATTCCCTGCCTGTGGAATAAGATTTTCCATACAAGCACAACCGTCGCGGACGGCACCGCCAGCGGAAATAAATACGCGGATTTGAATACGTGCGCCCAGGGCAGCTCATAGATCATCACCGAAAGCAGCAGGGACACCGCTAACAGCAGCGGCACCCCAACGCCGGTAAATCGGAGCGTATTTAGCACAGCCAGGCGAAACGCTTCGTTTGCAAATACAGCCTGATAGTTATCGATCCCGCAAAACTCCCCGGTAACCGCCGTTGTAAAGGAACGCCTGCTAACATCGGCAAACGGCAGCAGTACAAACAGCACGACGCCGGCGGCACTTGGCAAAAGAAAGACGTTTTTTGCCATCTGCCTATTCTTTAAGATACAGCGAGAACTTTTGTGCAACTTCCTCTGCGCCCTGTTCAATTCCTTTTTCCCCCTCCAAAACCTGTGATCCGATTGCCAGTACTTCATTTTTCAGGCTTTCTTCTAATAATGCTGCCGGCGTATCCAGTGTATCAAACATGGCTTTTAACCCGTCAAACGCCTGCTTGCCCGGCCATTTAAGCCCTAGTACCACCGGATTGCCGTTTTCATCCTGTGCACCCGTAGCAGTCCCCTTTCCCGGCATCGGGTCGGTCGTATACGCCGCAAATGCATCCGCGTTTACCGGAAAGCCGTCGTCAAAATTGTTTCCCTGCACCTGCTCTGAGAGCAGTACGACAATAAACTCCTCGGCAAGCGCTTTGTTTTTGGCATGGACACTGATGCCTGCCATCCCGGACGGACAAAAAACACCATGCTCTTTCCCCAAAAGAGGCTGGTATCCAATTTTTATATTTTGATTTAACAGTTCACGCTTGACAGCCAGATACATCTGAAAATCATACAAGTCGGACAAGTATCCCGCTGTCAGCCGCTGTTTTTTTGCCACCTGTTCAGAAATCCTGGAAATGCCGTACAGCACGCGGCTCGCTTCTTTTTCTTTCTTTTCATAGTGCTGCTGAATAAACTGCACATATGCAAGATGCTCCTTGCGCGCCTGGGCGTTTAAGTTTTTCTGGTCAGCCTTGTATATTGCCAAAGCATCGGTAAAAAACTGCTCCAGCGCGCCTGTATCAACCGCTCCGTCTGCATGGATCCAGTCGTTGGCACACGGTACATACAATTTTTCCAAAAGCTCCTTGGGCGTGTAGCTGCCCAGCACCGTTTCTTTGGTATCCGCCAGCTCAGCCAGCTTGCAAGCCGCTTTTGAAAGCGACGGCAAGTCTGTAATCTCCTTAAGCACAGACGCTTCCCCGGCAAGCAGCGGCACCTGAAAGCGAAACGGCAGCACGTATGTCCCGCCTTCTTTTTGAAAGCCGTTTAAAATACCGGTAAAATAGTCCCCGTCACGTTCCATCTGCCGGACGATCCCGCTTAAATCCTGCAAGATCCCCTTTTCCTCATAAGAAGAAAACGGCAGATCATCAAGCAGTATCACATCCGGCCCTTCCCCGGCAAGAAGCTGCGTATTTAAGTTTTTCACAGCGTCGTTTTTTGTCATGCCCGTCTCCCCGCTTTGCGCCGTCTCAAACCGGACAAATACGTCTGGATGCTGCCTGCGGAACACGCTGATTGCCTTGCGGACAGTTTCATTGTCATGCATCCCGTAAATAACAAGCTGTTTGTCCGGTACGGCAGATGCATCCTTGTCATAGGCATAACAGTACAACTCCCCATCTTCAAAAAAGACATAAAAAGAGCCGTCTTTGTTATGGATCATGCTTTTGACTACCTTCGCAGGATCGCCAAGGCTTGTCAGCGCCCCGTCCACAAGCTGCTCCATAACGCTGCCGCCCGTTACATGCCCGGCAATCCCGTTGCAGCCTGCCACATACAGCTTCCTGCCATCCTTTTCGTCCGCTGCGAGGGCAGCGCCAAAGGATTTTTCCTGCTGTTTTGCCAGGTATGCACTCAGCACCACATCCTCATCTTCTGCCTTTGCTGTCTGCATATTGTAAAGATAAGCCCTGCTGCCGTCCCAGGCAGTCAGCAAATCCCCATTGGCGCAAATGGCGCTGCCGCTTCCTCCATCGACCGTAAAGACCCGCCTGCACGTTTCCTTTTCAGGAAAGATCTCATATACATTTTGCGTCGTCGAGGCAGCAAACAGCCTGCCGTCCTCTGTAAATACCGACGTATTTAAGTATTCCACACGGTCTTTTAACTTCAGGGAAAAGCGCTTTGCCTCCTGCTTGGGTTCATAAATATTAAAATACAGATACGTCTCAGTAATCGCTGTATCTGCATTGGTTTCACGTATCAGGCAGGAAAGAAAGACACTTCCGTCCTTAGAAAGCGCCACACTGGACACTTCTTGAACTACCACCCCGCCGCGGAAACGCTCAAATCCGCTTAACGGCGTGGCCGTCCATGATTTTCCCTGATTGCCGGAAATAAATACCATACAGGTTTCGGTATCAAGCACAGCAAGGCTCTGTTTTTGATCCGAAAGCTTTTGAAAGACACCCTGCCCGGAAAATCCCTGCGGCAGTTCGATCGGAGTCTCGATATACCTGCCTTTTGCCGCAGCTTCCTCTTTCGCGTCCGCGGGCGGACCGGAATCTTTTTGCACTGCTTTTTTGCCTGTGCATCCTGTGAGGCTGGCTGCTGTTAAGATCACTAGAAAGATCCACAGGATCTGTGTACAGATGTTGTGTTTTGTCATAAGTATCCCCTTTCTGTCAGGCGTTTTTGTTTTGTTGTATTGCTGACAAAAAAATAATAGCATGGGAATCTCTAATGAACCTCTAATATTTGAGCGAATAAATGAAGTTTGAATTGGTTTGTTGAATTTTTCAGGAAGGGACGCTGGGAGAGGGGATCGGCACGCCCTGGCGGCGTCCGTTCCCCTCTCCCGGCTGTTCTTTGTAAATGTTACGAAAACAAGTGCCCTCTTTTAATCATTCCCGGTGGCAGCTATGAACTCGCTCATTCGGACTATCACCTTATTTTTTTCTGTTTATACAGTAGAGCAAAAAAGCAATAGAATTACACATTAAGCCAAATGCCAACAATGCTTTGTTGCCTTGTTGGAACATGCAAACAGAAATGCAGATAAGCCCTATTGTTGAAAATATGATTCCAATCATAGACATAATTCGTTTTGAACGCATATATAGTCACCTCACTTCCTTTTGTTTTTATAAGCTAAATAATAAGCGAGAAGGAAAAAACCTGCCAAAACTTCGCCAATAGATAACCCTAACATAACACCTGAAAGAAAATCCTGAATATCTGTTCCCCCGCAAATCTGCGAAAGAGCCAGCATAACACCGCCCATGACAAGTAAAATAAATCCTATAATCAATTTCTTTTTGGCTTTCAATTACAGAGTAGTCGGGCATACATTTTCCCGTTTCCCACTTTGAAATTGTTTTATTTGAAACACCGATTTTTTCCGCTAACTGCTCTTGCGTTAAATTTTTTCCTTTCCTCTTTTGATTGATAAATTTACCTACCAAAAGTTGATTCATTTTCTATGACACTGATGCCATTTTGTGTGATTTCCCTGCTACAATCTTTTCACAGCCAATACAAAAAACAGGAGGTTCTTATGCGAATATTACTAATCGAAGACAACGAACAGCTCTGCTTCTCTCTTGCCTGCCAGCTTAAAACCGCAGGCTATGCGTTGGATCTGTGTATGGACGGCGCAGATGCCTTTTATTACATTGACCAAAATATTTATGATATTATTCTGCTCGACTGCCTGCTGCCACATGTAGACGGCAGGACAATTTTGAAAAAGCTGCGTGCAAGGCAAAATGCAACGCCTGTTATTTTTTTAACTGCTTTAGGGGAACTCGAAGATAAAGTACAAGGCTTAGAAGACGGTGCGGACGATTATCTTGTAAAACCGTTTGCGTTTGAAGAGCTTACCGCACGAATGCGCTGCATCAGCCGCCGTCCGAGAAAGTGGCAGCAAAAGCAGGTGCTTTCTTTTGGGGATCTTACGTATGACACAGAAGGATATATTTTAACTGGCAAAACGGGACACTGTACCTTGTCTAAAAAAGAAGGAGCGCTGCTTGGCGTTTTCCTGTCGAACCAAAGGCAGGTACTGCCGCGCACTACGCTGCTTTCTAAGGTCTGGGGCGCGGACGCAGAGGTGGAAGACGGAAATCTGGACAATTATATCTATTTTTTAAGGCGGCGTTTAAGAAATGTCGGATCGGGCGTCAGTATCCAGACTATCCGCGGCATCGGATACCGTCTGGACGATTCTTGCCCGGCAGAAAAAAATGCGGTGTATAAAAATGCCTGTATATAAAAAAATCCATAGGCGCCTGGCGCTCGTATTTACAAGCATTCCTTCACTGATCCTTGTCCTGATGTCCGCCGCCTTTTTGTCCTTATCTGAAAAAGCGCTGTATGAAAACAGCTTCCTGAATTTTTCCAGGGAAATGGATACGATCGTCTCATATCTGGAACAGCAGGACGTCATTTCTTATGAATGGCTCGCAAAAATCAGTGATAACGGCAAATATCTGCCTGCAATCTACGATCAGGGCATCCTGCTTTCCTACACGCAAACCGCCTTGTCCAGGCAGGAGCAGCAGCTTCTTTTTCAAGCGGCACAGCTTGAGCCTGTGGCTTCTTTGCGCCGTGATCTTTGTGCACACAAGGAATTTACCTATGTTTCCAGCCAGAAAGAGCTCTATTATATTTGCGCTGCGTCTATACAAGCCAACGGAAACCTGACAGCACTGATTTTACATACGCCTGAAACGGTGACCCGCCAGATCAAATTATCGCGCGGCTGCTTTTTGCTCCTTAACGCAGCCGGCATCATACTGCTGTTTTTCTTTTCCTGGCACTATACCAAACGACTGTTGTCTCCGATTCAAAAATCACAGGAAGCACAGGCGGCATTTATCGCAGCGGCGTCTCATGAGCTTCGCACGCCGCTGAGCGTAATCCAGTCGTGCGCATCCGCTGTCAGGAACGCCCCCTGCGGTGAACAGCCTCGTTTCCTTACTGCCATCGAAAAGGAAAGCCGCAGGATGTCCCGGCTTGTGACAGACCTGCTGACGCTTTCCCGCGCAGACAGCCATACACTGCACATGTGCATACAGGAAACCGAACTGGATACCGTACTTTTAGACGCTTATGAGCATTTTTGCCCGTTGGCAGGCAAAAAGCAGATTTCCATGCACATCGAGCTTGCGCAGGATCTGTTTCCAACTTGTCTGTGCGACGGGGAACGCATCGCCCAACTGCTTGGCATTCTAATATCCAATGCCATCAGCTATCAAAATCCGGGCGGCTTTATTAAATTATCGCTGGCATATGAAAACGGAACCTTTATCTTTCGCGTCGCCGACCACGGGATCGGCATTTCAAACGGAGCAAAGGCGCATATCTTTGAACGGTTTTACCGCGCAGATGCTTCCCGCAGCAGGCAGGAACATCTGGGGCTTGGGCTTAGCATTGCAAAGGAAATCGCGGACGCGCACCAGGCAGGCATCGATGTCCAGGATGCCCCAGGCGGCGGGACAGTATTTACCGTAAGGCTCCCTGGGTGAAATCCGCCTTATACGTAAAAAAACTGCTCGTCCTCCAGACGGATACAGGCAAGCTTTGCTTCCGGTGCCCTGTTCCGAAAGGAACAGCCGCAGTCAATATCATAAAAAACACAGTCCTTTTGCGTGTCGTAATAGCGAAAAATATTTCCATAGTTATAGGAAAAAGCGCCCTCAGCAATCGTAGGCGTATGCCCGGCAACAATGACCGCATGCTGCTTGCCGCCCATTTGAATGCTTTCCTGCCTTGCATACAGATAAAAGTCCTCCAGACGCGAAAACCCGCTTTGCACTTCTTCTAAGCGCTCCGCATAACCTGCGTGCACAACGATACACGTTTTATCCTGGATGCTGCACTGGGCAAAGTACGGCATCCGCCGGATCATAGCAGACCATCTGCAAAAATCGTCCAGCGCCGCATCCTCCTGCTCCAGCAGCTTTAACATCGTCCTATAAGCATCAAAATAAAATCGCAATTTATTTTTACGAAAATAGTATTGCAGCGTCCCGTACAATACTTTTGTATCCCGGTTGGACAACTTATCTGTTCCAAGCGCCTGCTTTTTGTCAAACCAGAGCATCAAATCGGTATACGCCGCAAATTCCTCTTCGTGGTTGCCGCGCAGCAGCAAGACATTGTCCGGGCAGCTTTCCATCCATTTAAGCATTTCAAAACTGCCTGTGCCACGGTCAATCGCGTCTCCCGCCAAAATCAACTGGTCATCCGCTCCAAAGCGGATCTTTTCAAGGAGCAAAAGAAACTGCTCATAACAGCCGTGGATATCACTGATTACATACGTACTCATTGTTTTATCCTTTTCAAATTTTTTATTTTCATTCTAATTTGCTTCCTGTGATTTGTCAACTCTTGAATGTATCTGTAACGATTCCTTTAAAATGATACTGTACAGACACCTTCATAATTGGTATAATTATAACAGGCTTGCAAGATAGAAAGAAGGAACCCTATGGAAATGAGTGATAAACAATACGATGGAATGCTGCTGGACTTTATCGAAGATTTCGAAGATATCCAAGAAATCGCTTTATTGCTTCCAGACAGCCCAGAAAAACAAAGATTATTAGAAATCATTGACAGGAAAAAGAAAAAAACCGAGCGTAAATTGGAAACACCAGTCACACCTTAACCAAAATCCGATGCAAGCCTTTCTCTTATCCTGTCTTCTATGTTTCATGTTACTTCTTTTTTGAAAACACCCCTGTTTTATTTTTCATAACCATCACATATGCAGGCGGAATATTTTTAAACTCCAGCAGGCGTCCCGTAAACGTAAAATACTCTTGAAAAAAAGACTGCTTTGCCAAACTATACTGGAACGTAATAAACCTGCCTTTTTCCCCAAGCGCTTTTTGCGTTGCCTCTAAAATCCGTTCGGACACTGCTTTTGGAAGCGATGTAAACGGAAGCCCGGATAAAATATAATCCGCTGTTTCAAATCCATATGCCGGCAGATACGCATTCACCTGCTCTGCACTGCCATGAATGACATACACGTCCTGCTCCCCTTCTAGTTCCTTTCTAAGCTTTTGATAAAACACCTCATTTTGTTCGATGATAAGCAAGGTGGTGTGCGCCCTCCTGCGCCTTAGCAGCTCTCTGGTAAAAGAACCCGTCCCCGGCCCGTACTCAACGATACACCTTGCACGCGCAAAGCTCACCGGCTCCATCATCTTTTCCGCTAACGCCCTTCCGCTTGGCGCAACCGCGCCGATTGTTTTTGGATGTTTTAAAAACTGCATAAAAAATTGAAACATTTGTATTCCTCCATCTTTTGTATTTATGCTGGCAATCCGCATGTTTTGATTATAGCGCAATCCACCGCGAAATACAACGCAAATCGATATGCCTTTCTCTGCAACCAGATACCCCCTCCCCCCTGGACATTCCTCCCCTGTTATAATTATACAAGGCTGGCAATCATTCATAATTGATTCATGCAAAAGGCCGTGCTACAATGCTCCCAGAATGATTGATACAGACACAAGAAACATTTATTTCATGCGTACGATCATTCAAATTTAATTAATTTTGATGCGAATGCGCAAAAGGAGAATGTAATGAAAAAGAGAAATCTGACTGTTTCAAAGCTTTTGTCAATCACTATGTTAAGTGCAGTATTAAGCAGCAGTGCATCTACAGGCACTCCGCTTTTCCAGGCACAGGTTGTCCATGCAGAAGAAACAAAGCCTTCTGAGGGGGAAGGCGACAGCACGCAGAAACCGGAAATAAAAGAAATTCATTTTGATAAACCAGAACTGACACTAAAAGAAGGGGAAACGAGCACCCTTTCGGTAACAGCCGTATTGCAGACGGTTGTACCGCAGACCGTTCTCCCGCAGACGACGACTTCTGGATCAATCACGACCTCTGGAGCGATCTCCGCAGGCGCACTGATCTGGAGCAGCAGCGATGAAACTGTCGCAAAAGTAGAAAACGGCGTTGCCACGGCTGTAAAAGAAGGAAATGCTGTAATCAAAGCAGTCCTTGCAGCCAACCAGGACATAACCGCAACCTGCAATATTACCGTAACCGCGGCAGGCTCCGGCAATCCGGGAGACGGCAGCCCATCGATCAGCAATACCGTTGTGACAGGCGTTACATTAAACGCGGACGGCATATTTGTCAATGAAGCAGGCGAAATTGTGAAAAATACCATTGTACAGACAGCCGACGGCACTAAATATGTCGCTGACCATGCAGGCAAAAAAATCACAGATACCGTTGTAACCACTTCTGACGGCACGATGTACTGCACGCTTGCAGACGGTGTAATCGCAGCAAACAAAACCGTTACGCTTGGCGGCAAGAAATATTTCGCAAAAGCTGACGGCACGGTTGCAAAAAATGAATTCTGTACAACCACCCACGGCAATACGGTCTACGCATATGAAGACGGAACCCTTGCCGTGAATAAGACGATCACCGTAGACGGCAAAAAATATTTCGCGAAAAAAAGCGGCGCTCTTGCAAAATCCGCTTTCTGTACAACCGCCCACGGCAACACGGTCTACGCATATGAAGACGGAACCCTTGCCGTGAATAAGACAATTACCGTAGACGGCAAAAAATATTTCGCGAAAAAAAGCGGCGCTCTTTTGAAATCCGCTTTCTGTACGACCGCTCACGGCAACACCGTCTATGCAAAAGCAGACGGAACGCTTGCGGTCAATACGACCTTTACGGTAGACGGCAAAAAATATTTTGCAAAGAAAAGCGGTGCCATTGCAAAAAACACATTCAGCAAAACCGCAAAAGGCAGCAAAGTATATTCCAATGCAAAAGGAGAGCTTATTACAAACAAGCTGTTTAAAGTAGACGGCATCCAGTATTACGCGAAAAAAAGCGGTGCTCTTGCAGTAAAAACATGGATCACGGTTGGCGGCAAAAAATATTATTGCAGCGCATCCGGTGCAATTACGAAAACAAAATAATAAACTCTATAACCAGTCTGTTTCTACCGACTGAAAATCCAGTGCCAGATTCGTTCTAACCGACTGCATTCCAAGGTTTTTATAAACCGGAATGGACACCTGCTGTGTAAGCACTTTTGGGACAAATGGCTTGGAATTGTATGTCCAACCCCATACAAAGATGCGGACAGCGGGAGTGAATGCCTGCTGTCCTTTTTATTGGAGCGTGTTTGAATTGGATTGTTTTGGTAACATTTCCTCTCCCGGCTGTTCTTTGGAAATGTTACGTAAACAAGCTCCATATGTATCGTTGTTTTGGTTGCATGTTTCATTGCATATTTCATTAGATGATTTGATAGTTTGATATGCAGCACTCTTTCTGTATTATACATTTTTAATTTAATTAATTAAATCCTTTTTCTACTGGCAATGCTTCAGGCATCAGATAACCACTTTGAACTTGTTTTCATAACACATACGAAGAACAGCCAGGAGAGGAGATTGGCACACTCTGGCTGCGGCTTTGGAAGAATATTTAGAATCCCTTGGCATTCTGCAAAACAACCAGGGGCGCAGCCAAGCGGCACCTTTAGCTGCGACAGGCAGCGAACTAGGTGCCGCGACCGGACGCAGCCACAACGTAGCAGCAGAATGCCTAGGGATTCTTAATATTCTGGAACTGACGCAGCCAGAGTGTGCCAATCCCCTCTCCTAGCGTCCCTTCCTATAAAAAACAAAACAATTTCAAACTAACACCTGCTTTCATATCTTGCCACCCCCCTCTTAAAAACAATATACGCCAAAAAAACCATCCCCGCACACACAAGCGGCATACACGTTGCCCCTGCCGTCATTTTGCTCTTTCCAGCAAGATATCCCACAGGATAATAACTTACAAACGCATATGGAATCAAGTATCCAAACAGCCCTTTTAGCAGCGGCGGATAAATTACAAGCGGAAATTTTGCCATTTCGCCAAGACAGATTACAAAATAGTTCAGGCTGTTGCGCCCGTTTTCCATCCAGAACGAAGCGCAGCTTGCAATCCACACCATGCACAGGCGGATCACGCACGCCTGTATTAAAAATACAGCAAGCAGCGCAAAATCAGCAGGGCTTTGCAGTACTTTGCAGCGGCGAAAGCTGTAAAAAAGCAGCGCAGAAGCAATCACCATCTTATTCAGCCCTTCAAAGTCGATCTTTGCTGTCAATAGCTGCAATGAGATCGGAACCGGGCGTACAAGAAAACGGTCAAGATCCGCTTCACGGATCATATTTGCGATTTTCCATGCGCCCTGAAAAAAGAAGTTCACGCTTCCTTCTGAAAACAGCAAAAATCCATACAGCAGCAACACCTCCCACATCGTCCATCCGCCAACTTCAGGAATATTGCTGTAGATAATCCCTATCAGCGCCAGGCTGCATCCCTGGGAAAACAGGGTAAATAAAATCATAAGTATAAAATCGGCACGATACTGTGCAAAAGATCTGACATTCTCAGCCTCATACAAAATATACAATTTTGCATAATGTATCCATTTTTTCATCTGCCCTCACCTCTTACCTGCATCCGGCGTGTCGTCAGCCTCCGTACATAGAGATCACGCCAAACGCTTTTTTTCCAAGCAATTCCCCCGCTGCCCACAGCAGCGCGATCCACAAGCACTGTACCAGCATCCGGCACAGCATTTCCCGCGGTGTCAGCATTCCAAGAAAAATGCAGCAGGGCGTATCCAAAATACCAGAAAACGGGAGCCACTTTACCGCCTGTCTGAATATACCCGGAAACATAGCAAGCGGGACAAGCGCGCCGGATAAAAAGTTGGTCAGCACCTCTCTTGCCTTTGTTACGCCGTAGGCGTTGTCCGTATAAAAGCAAAGCAGGGAAAATAAATATTGAATGCCAAATTTTATCCACATCCCTAAAAACAGCGAAATAAAAAACAAAACGCTGTTGACAGGCAGCAGAGACGAAACTCCGTTGACAGCGAGATAAATACCGCCGACCAGTACGATTGCGGCAGCAATTTCCATCCCAGCCGAGCCAAGCATACGGAAAAACAGCATCCCCCGGTAGGAAACAGGCTTTAATAAGTCCAGTATAATATCTCCCTGGATAATTCGCTGCGCCGTCTCCATTTCAAAACCCATCGAAAACACATTGCTGCACAAAAAAGCAGCAAATACATACCGTTTCATTAACTGCCAGGTAAACCCATTAATTGTCGTATGGTACGCAAACACACTTTTCCATACATAGTACAGCACGACTGCCTGTATAAAATTACCAAGCATCCCTGTGATAAAATACCCGCGGCTTGCACAGCCGTCCAAAAATCCACACCGAAAACACGCGATATATTTTTTCATCTCTGTCACGCTTTCTCAAACAGCCGGATAACGATCTGTTCAAATGTCATTCCCTTTTCAAACCGTTCAAAGATCTGTTCCATCCTGCCGTCAAACAGTAGTTTTCCGCACTCTAATATCATCAGCCTGTCACAAAGCGTCTCTAAATCATTTAAGTCATGGCTGGTCAATAACAGCGTCGTTTTTTTCTCTGTATGGATGTTTTTTAAAAACGCATAGATCTTTTGCTTAACCGCTACATCCAGCCCGATCGTCGGCTCATCCAAAAAAAGCAGCGGCGGTTCATGCAGCAGACACGCCGCCAGATCCGCACGCACGCGCTGTCCAAGCGACAGCTTGCGTACTGGCTGGTTTAAAAAACCGCGTATGCCCAAAATCTCACAAAACATGTCCAGATTTTTCTGATACCGTTCTTTTGGTATCGCATAGATTTCTTTTAGCAGCCGAAACGACTCGATCACAGGAAGATCCCACCATAACTGTGTTTTCTGCCCAAACACTACGCCGATGTCCGCCACATACTCCATTCGGTCAGCAAACGGGTCTTTGCCCATAATGTCTATGTTTCCGCCGCTGGGCTGTAAAATTCCGGTCAGCATTTTAATGGTCGTGGACTTTCCGGCGCCGTTTGCACCTAAAAACGCAACGCTCTCCCCTTTTTGAATCGAAAACGAAATTCCCTTTACCGCCTGCTTTTCTTCATAGACCGGAAAAACAAGATGCTTTAGGCTCCCGATCATGCCTTCCTGCTTTTTTGCAATCCGGTAATTTTTTTGCAGATTTTCTACACGTATCAATTCCATCACTTCCCTTCCAGATAAAAGTATAGCAGGCACCAGCCCCAAAAGGACATCTGAAAATCTCACCAAAACCTATCCAAATCTAATTTTGGCTTGCAATAAACCTCTTTTTTTGCTAAATTAAATACAGAAAAAACAGCGATCCAGAGAAGGGATTTTTATGATTGGAAACAGAGACCTGGTTTTAGACCGGACAGCACTGGAATATTTTACGTTGCAGCTTAACCACTGCGGGATTTCTGCCTGTCGTGCAGGATATACATACGGCTTTCAAATGCAGCCATACCATCTGATTCATTTTATTTTTAAAGGAACCGGCACGCTTTGGACGCAGCATAAGGAATACAGGCTCCACGCCGGACAGGCATTTTATATCCCGGCAGGCACAGGCGCCCGATACCAGGCTTCCCCGGAAAACCCGTGGGAATACGGCTGGATCGGATTTTATGCGGATGAGCGCAGTACGATTTTGGAACATCTCTTTTGTCAGCAGACCGTGATCGCCCCTGCCATGCCGATACAGGAACTCAGGCAGCTTCTTCTGTCGATAATCGCCGTCAGCGATCCCCGGTTTTGCGATGCCGATACCGATTATAACGAATGCGATTATCCGGGTGAACAGTTTACCACACTAACTACCTATGCACAATCCATCGAAGCAGGCAGCCGGATGCTCCACCTCTTTTCCCGCCTGTTAGAAACACAGGCAGCAGGCACACCAAAGACCGCACACAAATACAATCTCGCAGCCGAAGCCAAAGCCTATCTAGGCGCCTGCTACAGCGAACCGCTGAAAATCAGGGATGTGGCAGCGGCTCTTCACGTCCATCCAAATTACCTGAGCACCCTCTTTAAAAAAGAATACGGGCTGTCTCCAAATAAATATCTGCGCACAATCCGCATGGAACACAGCGCTATGATGCTCAATCTGACCGACTATCCAGTCGCTGCCATCGCCAATGCGGTCGGTTATCAAAACCCGTTTCAGTTTTCGTCTGCCTTTAAGCAGCATTTTGGCATTTCTCCGTCTGCTTACCGCAGGCAGCAAAAAGGTTCCCGCTAATCGAACCTAAGCAATCATACCTTTTAAGACCTTGACAAAAGAACCCTGCACCGCTTTTTATAACATGCAATGCCGTATTTCAGTATATGTTCTCTCCCATCGTCCACAAGGCTGTCTTCATATCGGGTATGCTCTATTTGCTTGAGTGCTTCTGCACAAGCAGCGTCCATATTTCCGTCATGTGCATATTTCACTTCTATAATAATCCCCACATTCCCGGTATCTGGTTCTACTAGAATATCTGCATATCCGTCTCCTGTTTCCCGGTTAGAAGAGATGCCCCACCGCTCTTTTACTCCCAAAATACCAATTAATATTCCATGATAAAAATTTTCTTTCCTATGGCTGCTAACAGCCGTATCACGGATACTAATCGACCTTCTTAAATATTCTGTAAACACTTTTTCTACGTCTTCCTGACTACCAGACTGCAATGCATCACAAAAACGACTAAGCGTCTCTCCGTCTCCCCTGACATTTTCCTGAAAAAATTCCATAATCTGCGTTTCGAATATGTCACGGATCTCCTGATTGGGAATCGCCAGAGGAACCTGCCTGCCTTTCACCTGTCCCCGCTGCGTCAGATAACCAGTCGCATAAAGCAGGCTCCAAATATGGTCAATGGATGTCAGCTCAGGATAGATTTTTTTTGTAATTACTTCCCCTGCCACCAGGCATTCAATCTCCCGTTTTGTCGCAGCATTTGCCGATTCCTGGATAAAACGCTTTACTGCATCATTGCTGCTTGTGTGCATCCAGTAATTCTCCGGCTGTACATGCGGTTCACTTCTGATCCTGTCACAATAATTCAGCACATCCCAAGGACAGTACACATTCCTGCTTCCGAACTGATAACCGTTATACCACTTTTTGACAACATCATAATGATCCACTGCATCATAATAAGCAAGAAGCTCTCTGACTTCCTGATCCGTAAACCCAAAATATTTGTCAAAACGTTCATCCGCAAGCGACAATACTTTCAAATTATTAAGCCCGGTAAAAATACTCTCTTTCGAAATTCGAAGACAGCCTGTCAGTACCGCAAATTTTAAGCTGCTGTTTGTCTTTAACGCCTCTCCAAGCAGCCTGCGGATCAAAGAAAGCATCTCGTCATAATATCCATTTGCATATGCCTTTTCCAAAGGAACATCATATTCATCAATCAGCAGAATCACCTTTGTATGATGATGCTTTTCCAGCATTTCCGACAATGTGCGCAGGCTGTCACAAAATACAGCTTCATCCATATTGCTGTCCAAAAGCCTGCTGTATTCGATTTTATCACTTTCACTTAACGCCTCACTCTCTAAAAGATACTGTACCTTAGAAGCGGCTCTGCGCACAATCCTAGCTGCCATTCGAAGCGCCATCTGGCAGGTTCGCGCATCGATTCCTTTTAAAGAAATCGAAACAACCGGATATTTGCCCATATATTCCCTGCAAAGCGCTTCTTCATCTGCAATTTCCAGCCCATTAAAAATGCTTTTCTCTGTTTGCAAAGAGAAAAAATGCTCCAGCATACTGATATTCAGCGATTTACCAAATCTGCGCGGACGGGTAAACAGGTTCACTGCTCCCCAGTTATAAAGAAGCTCTGCAATCATTCCTGTTTTATCGACATAGTAAAAATCTTCCGTACGAACATCTCCAAAATTTTCCATGCCAATCGGCAGTTTCTTTTTTTGTGTCTGCAATTCTTATTATGCTCCTTCCTTTTTCTCTCATGACTACGCCTTTCTAAGAGGAAAGACTGTGTGAAAGACAGGAATCCCTCCATAGCGTCCTTCCAAATAAGCTTTATCAATTTTCTGGTCAAATCTGGCACTGTATTCTTCCAAAGAATAAATATCGCTTTTCCCGGAGTTTCTTTTATTTACAAACCAAATTTCATCACGGCGAAGCAAATCTAAAAGCCTTACTGTACCATCTGACTCTTCTATATCCGCAAGCAGGATATCCTGTATCTGCTTTGGTATATGTGCAAACACTTTTTCAACAGGAACTTCCACCGTCTGAACATCTGTAATCCCTGTTCCAAAAGCTGCTATTGTTCTACAGATTTATTTCTTCGCCAAGTTCATATATTCCCTTACTGATATCACGGCTAAAAACCAATTTTTCTTTATGATCTGGTGTCAGTTCTACTAACCACTCTGATACAAACCTGCTTTGATTTAAAATGATTTCAAACCCATATGAGTAGTATTTTTTACCAAATTCGATTTGCCAGCGGCATTTGCTCCATAAACAGCGGCAAATTCTAAAAGCTTTACCTTTCCATCCTCATAAACATGTTCTTTTTTACTTCTTACCTTTCCAGCAAGCATCGAAAATTCTTCTGATCTTCCGTCTTCTCTTTCTGAAAATGACAGAAAGTTTTTTACATTTAATCGAATCAACAATTTCTGGCTCCTCCTATATTTAGTGTCTATACTATAGGTGATTTTTTCACTTTTTTCAAGACTTGATTGATACCAAATAAGGTGATGCACTATGAGTATAATGGAAGTTCTTACATTATTACTTGTATTGTTTACGGCTCTGTCTTACATAGACAATCATAAAAAGAAATAAGCATCCCTACCGCCCAAGTTTGGATGCTTATTTCTTATAATCATTTTTACTGAGGGCAATCGGAGATTCAATTCCGATTACTTCTAAGTAGATTATACATGAGAGATGCTTGATTTTCAAGTGGCTCTTTATATTATTTATCAGAAATATATTGAAAAACGGGATTGTGGTTGATATAATCCGATGCTCGCTATTTTTGTGGACACTATCACAGAACAATTTTTCTGCACATCCTACATCGTGTCTTTACTTTCCGGGAAAGAAAATAATTAAACCTGTCGGTTGTGAGAAGATTAACATATATAATCCCAACCGTATCGTCTTAAACACATACTTAATTTTTATCTTTATCTAGTTTCATTCTTTAACTATGTTGTCAAATTTATTAAAATTAATAAAAATTATTATACATTTTAATCGAATTGTTTGTCAGTCAATGTACTTTATAGGAAAGCAGCATTTACTCTGACTGGATGCAACACTACACCCTCTATTCCGTTCGCATATGCTGCCGGAAATACTTTTTTTAGTATTTGATAAGATGCGTTAATGTCCGCATTTATCTTAGTGCCGCCGTTACTAATAAACAGCCCCCTGTGGATACGCCTTCTTTTATCATAATTCATTTTATCTGGTTTTTCACCGTCTATAAAACTTGTGCCTGATGTGTAGGATTCCTCTGTTAATATGACATTTATCCCAGCCTCCTGTGCTTTATACTGAATCATTTCTATCAAACGCTGCATAGGTATTCCATGAAAGCTTTGGTTCACATTTTTGTTTAATTTTGCACCCCTTTTCCAGTCATTGTTATATCCTGCTACAATCGTGTTGATTTTGCGTTCCCTACAGTATTCAACTATGTACCGGCTTGCTTTGTGCATGTAATCATTGATTTTCTGGTTCCTTTTATCTGTTATTTTCCCCATCCGCTTTGTGTAGTCAGCACCATTCATCCGCTTTGCTACTTCCCTGTAGTGCGCCATTTGTTTGTTATAATGCTTATTGACAGACTTTAGACCCCTGCCGTTTATGATATATGCCCTGTGCCCTGCGTTTGTTGTTACGGCTGCTAAGTTGTCTATGCCTATATCTATACTGCAATACCTCCAGTTATCTGTTTTTGCTTCACAAATGGAAATGCTATATACCACTTCTGCAACTATATATCCTTGTTTCGGGATGAAACGTACCTGATTGAATGCATGTAAACGGTAGATAGTGCGTACCTATACAAAACTGGAGCAAACCTGTAAGATAGAAACAGATTTGCTCCAGTCTTATTTCAATTCATTCTTACCAGTCTTCCGGCAGTTCTCCGGCAGGCTTGGTGACCAGGGGAGCAGGTCATCCAGAAAACTGCGGTCTGTATCATCCAGATGTTTGGGAATCTCAGTAAGCAGAAATTCAAAGTAATCATACGGCTTCAAGTTGTTTGCTTTTGCAGTTTCCGCAATGCTGTAGATAATGGCGCTGGACTTTGCGCCGGCAATGGTATCGATCATCACCCAGTTTTTCTTGCCGATGCAGAATCCGCGGATGGACTGTTCCGCAGCGTTATTGTCCATCGGCACTTCGCCATCGTCCAGGAACACTTTCAGGTATTTCTCCTGGTTCAGGGAATAATTGAAACCTTCCCACGTCTTGCTTTTTTGCGGCACTTTCGGAAGGTTTTCACGAACCCATGTGAAATAAGCCTCCACCAGGGGCTTTACGCTCAGCTGGCGGCGGTTTTTCCGTTCTTCCGCCGGGAGATCTTTTAACTGTTTTTCCTCCCGGTAGATCACCTGTATCATGGTCAGCGCAAGATATGCGCGGCTGTCCTTCTGCTTTGCTTTCGGCAGCGCTTTTACTGCTTCATCAAACCTGCGCCTGGCATGGGACCAGCATCCGGCAATCCTCAGATCTTCGCGTTCACCTTCAATGGTGTGGTAGACCTGATATCCGTCCGTGACACATACGCCGTTGAAG
>CAJTCR010000010.1 GCA_910574915.1 Eubacteriaceae bacterium | reverse complement strand
CAATCGATCAGTAAAATATCTTTTTTCTCTTTTTCCATAATAATTATTTCCTTTCAGAGTTTGGAAATAATTATACACGAATGTGTAAAGATTGTCTTTGACTAAATTCAATATAACAGAAAATTTGAAACTTGGGAATACATAAAAGCTTGCGTTTACCGTGACGAAAAAACCGCCTAATCTCAATCTCTGTTTTTAGGACAGTACCTTAAATCCAAAGCGATAGGTCTTGTCCTGACAGCCATCATATAGCTTCTTTCTTACAATTTTAGCAAAATTCCCGTCTTTGGGATTTAACACGGGTCTTTGACAGTTAGATTTTTAATAAAGCCATTAAACTCCTTATAATATCTATATTTTCGTCGTCAAAAATTTTGTTTCGCTATATAGTAATGTTAGTATCTCTTGATATTTTCCTGTTGTAGATGTAATATACTCATATACATACTGGCATGCACGCTTTATCTTATAATTCCGCATAATATCAAGGTTTACTAAAAATTTACAGAATTGGAAATATTACTATATATTAAAACTTGGACTCAAACTGCTACAACGCTTATAAATCAATGGGTGTAGCAGTTTTATTTTTTTCAAAGTGTCAAAGACGGGATCGTATCACAGATGGCAGATTGTTTCAACAATTTTCTATCTATCCCGCCGCTTACAAGGAACCGGCCGTTTCGGGCATCTTGGCTTAACTGTCCCTGCGCGCACGATTGCCTCTTCTTCACATGCTTCCATACAGGCGCCGCACTGGATACATTCTTTTTGCTCAATGATATGCACAAATTTCGCTTTTCCTGTAATTGCCTCTTCTTCGCAGGCGTCCATACATTCGCCGCAGCCAGTACAGCGGTCCGCCAAAATATGGTAGGTCATAAATTTCCTGCATACCCCTGCCCGGCATCCTTTTTTTGCGATATGGTCTTCAAAGTCTGCCCGATAAGTGTCGGCTGCCTCAAGCACTGCTTGTGCAATCTCTTCTCCGGTTTCACACAGCGACTGGCTGGACATCATTTTACACAGCTCCTGCATCTGCGCCAGATCGGTGCTTCTTGCTTTTTTCTCTGTAAGATCTGTAAGAATCATCTGAAGTTGTGTTACGCCTTCATATCCAAACACACATTTTCCGCATTGTACGCATTCATTTTCTGAGACGATGCTGCGCAGCGTATCCACAATGCATTCTGACTCTTTTAGCTGTCTGATTTTTTCTACTATACGCATCTTACACGCCTCCCTGATACTCATTCCATAGTTTTGTCCGGTGAAGATGCAGCCGCAGATCGCATTGCAGGCAGCGCTGTGCCTCGCATTGCGCCTGTTCACAGGTCATAGGCTGTTCGACCAGGCAAAAATCACTGGTGCGATCGGATGCTTCCCTCACGGCAGGCTCCACTCGTTTTAATGATGCAAAGCTTTCTGACTGTCCGATATACGCAGACGGCACTTCCTGCTCTAAAAGCACCTCGCTGATATCGCCGTCTCCGCCCAAATACAAGTCGATCTGCTCTGCCGCTTTCCTTCCTCCTGCAACTGCCTCGATTACGGATTTTGTCCCTGTTACGGCATCGCCCGCTGCAAACACGCCGTCCATACTTGTTTTCAGGTTTTCATCGGCTTGAATATAAGCGCCGTGCACCAGTGCAAGCCCCAGCGCGTCTGTGCCTTCCGGCTTTTGTCCGACTGCGAAGATCACCTGGTCTGCCGCGATCACCTGGCTGCTTCCTTCGGCAAGCTCCATCACTGGTTTCCGATTTTCATCAAAATAGAATTTCTCTATTTTTTGAATCTCTACCCCCTGCACATGGCTGGCGCCGACAATCCGGTGAAACGTATGCGACGGATGCAAAAGAATCCCTTCCTGCCGTCCTTCCTCAATCTCATCCGGCGTAGCGGTCATCTGCGCTTCACTTTCCAGACATATCATATGCACTTTTTTTGCACCAAGCCTGACCGCAGTCCTGGCACAGTCATATGCCACATTTCCGCCGCCAAGTACGATTACCGTTTCTCCAACCGGAAGCGGTGTACCCATCCTTGCGTTTTTCAAAAAATCTGCATTGACATAGACGCCCGGCAGGTCATTCCCTTCCAGCGGAAGCTTTGTGCCCTTATGTGTGCCGACGGCAACAAGCACTGCGTGATAGCCCTGTTCCAAAAGTGCTTTCGGCGCAGCGGCAGCACTGCCTGTCTGTAACGCAAATCCTGCTTCGAGCATCGTTTGAATTTCACGGTCTAGCACTTCCTCCGGCAGACGGTACGCCGGAATCCCATAACGGCACTGTCCGCCCGCTTTTTCATTTTTTTCAAAAACCGTAACGTCATGTCCCTTTTTCGCTAAATAATAAGCTGCGGTCAGTCCTGCTGCGCCCGCACCGATGACGGCTGCTTTCTTTCCTGTTGCTGCGTCTTTACGTACATGCCCTTTCCAGGCACCGCTGTCGCCTGCTGCCGCAGCACGCTTTAATTTGCAGATGGAAACGGGCGCATTCAGCTCGCCCCGCTTGCACTGCTGCTCACAGGCATGGGTGCAGACGCTGCCAAGCGTTTCAGGAAACGGCACTTTTTCGCGCACAACGGCGGTTGCCTTATCAAACGCGCCTTCCTTTATATAACGGATATACCTTGGAATATCGATCTGTGCCGGACACGTGCTTTTGCAAGGCACGATATTTTCCGCATAAGAACGCTCCTCTTTCATAATCTTGACCTGATCCATAATCGACCCGGTCGGGCAGACCTCAATGCAGGCGCCGCAGAAACGGCAGCCGGCTTCCGCTAACGATTTTCCTTCCGGGATACCCGCACGAATGCCGGCAGGCGTCTTGATATAGTCAAGCACCTTGACCCCTCTTAATTCCTGGCAGGCACGAATGCATCTCCCGCAGCGCACACATCGTGTAAACAAATGTGAAATCAACGGATTGCTGTCGTCGTTTGGCACGCTTCTGGACTTCTTTCTCCATCCTTGCGGGCTGACTCCCATATATTGATACATCGACTGTAATTCGCACTTCCCATACTTCGGGCATCCGGTACAGTCCGCAGGATGCGACGCCAGCATCAGTTCCATCGCCATCTTCCTTACTTTTGAAGCCGTCTCGCCTTCCACCGTTATTTCCATCCCGTCCCGCACTTTTGTTTCACATGCAGGCACTGCACCTGTCTGTCCCGCAATCTCTACCGAACATAAGCGGCATCCGCCTTTTGCTTCCAGATCTGGATGGCTGCACAGATGCGGAATAAAAATATCCGCCTCCAATGCCGCCTCTAAAATACTCTGTCCTTCTTTTGCTTCAATTACTTTCCCATCTATCGTAATCTTCATATCCGTTTCCATTCCTTAGTATGTAAAATCATCCAGTTCCGCTGCCGCATTTTCCCCCGCAATGCGTCCGCTGTTTAAGCAAAATCCCATCGTATTTCCAGACAGGATAAACGGATAGCTGTCGCCGAAAATATTGCACGCATCCGTCCCCACGCAATACAAGCCAGGGATCACTTTTGCCTCTTGTGTCAAAACCTGCGTCTTATGGTTGATCTTCACCCCGCCCAAAGAACCGTAAGCTCCTACATTCTGCCTGCAGCAATAAAACGGAGCTTTATCAATCGGCTGCATGTAGCGCCTGTCTTTTTCAAAGATCTCGTCAAAGCCGCCCGCGCACATCTCATTATATTCTTCTACCTGCGCCTTCAGCCCTTCCACATCAATACCTGCTTTCTGTGCCAGCTCTTCGATCGTATCCGCCTGCGCGATCGGCTCATAGCCGTCTGCCAGATCCCGTTCCCACTGCTCGTCAAAATGATCGTACAAATCATGCGGATGCACATGCGATACAATATCCGCGCCCTTTTTCTTGTATTTTTTTAACAGGCGGCTGTCAAATATCGAAAATGCAATGCTTCCCGGCTGCGCTGTAATGGCATTTCCTGTAAACGTCGTATTTCCGATCTGGTCTTCCGGCATAAAGCGTTCTCCGTTGCGGTTTACCCACAGGCATGGCTGACGGAATGCCCCGTCCAAAATAAAGTGGTTCATATTGTCCGGCAACTGATACATCAGTTCCATACTGCAAGGCACTTTGCCCGCGCCCGCTTCCCATGCCATTCTAAGCCCGTCGCCTTTCATGCCCGGAATTGCGAAATTAAAAATGGTTTTGCCAAATTCATAGCCCGTTTCTTCTTTGATCATCTGCGGGTTATCACCAAATCCTCCCGTAGCAATAATAACCGCGTTTGCCCGCGCTTCAATTTCTTCGCCGTCTTTTGCCCTTGCAAGCACACCGACTGCCCTGCCTTCTTCCATCAATATTTGAAATACCGGCGTTTCATACAAAAATTCCACGCCAAGCTCCAGCGCGCGTTCGGTCATTTTTTTCGTCATCGCTGTCGCTGCACGCGGCCCAGGCACCCCGCCGCCTTCCGGCTTGCACACATGCCAGGTAAATTCCCCGTCGGAATAGGCACGTGTATCCTCCGGCGCGCTGAACGCCCTTTGTACGCCTGTAAACTCCACTCCCATATCCATCAGCCAGTCAATCGTATCGCCCGACTTAAAATAATAATCTCTTACCATCCTCGCGTCTACACGATAATGTGTAAAATACATATGCTTACGGAACGCTTCTCCCGGCGTTAAGGATATCATCTGCTCCCTCTGAATCCTGGAACCTACCCCTAACGGGCCCATACCCATATTTGCCGCTCCGCCTGTTGTGCCGGACTTCTCAAAAACAAGTACCTGAACGCCGTTTTCTGCTGCCGCAATACTTGCTGCAAGCCCCGACAATCCCGCTGCCACTACAATGATATCTGTATTCATTTGTTTCATTTTGCTGCCTCCTGATTTTTACTGAGATTTTAACATCGTATGTTCCTTGCCTTTGTATCCTTTAAACCGCCGGAAACTGCTTTTCTTTATATTTTGCCAGCTTTTCCTGTACGATTTTATGGTTTTGCGGATTGGAATAAAATCCGCCCTGCGTATGCGCGATTTCTTCCAAATGCTTTGCACGCCCTGCTACAGTCGTCCGGTCTTTTAACAGCCCGTCTTTTTGTATTACAAACTTCCACCTGCCGTCTGCCGCCTGCTCCAGCGTTCCGCCTGCTCCGCATACCTGGCACTCCACCGGATAATACAGCCCGTCCCACTGCGTTTCCCCGAGCACAAGCGCATTGGAATGACAGTTCGGGCACCATCCCATATCCTCTTCGCCCAGCCATCTGCGCTGTTTTACAGGCGTATGAACCGCCTCCATAATATGCTCTCCCAGCTTCCCCGCACGGGCAATCAGCGCATCGTCCAAAAGGCACTGTGCCATGCCCGGAACCCTGGTTGCCAGCAGCATGTCCACCACTTTCAGATCTGTTGTAAACATCGCAGCCTGCAAGCCTTCCAGTGCCATCGACTGCCAGGAACGCGTAGAACCGCCTACCGCGATCAGGCCGGCAACTCTGTCCTTATGCTCGATCGCGCCAATCGTCTCCAAAAATGCCGTCTCATAGCTCAGGCTTCTTTGTGCGAACGTCACAAACGCACTCGCCGGCATCAGGTCATAAGTCGGTACGGAAAAAATCACCGCATCCTGCTGTAGCATCACATCCATGATTTTTTTCTTGTCATCCTGCCCGTCCAGCACACAGCCTACATGTTTGCCCTGCGACATCCCCATCGTACAGGACGTACACCCTGTACAGTCCAGGATCTTATAATCCTTTAAATTAATCATCGTAACCTGTGCACCTGCTTCTTCACAGCGCATCAAAGCCTCTTTTAACAATATCTCGTTGTTGCTGTTCTTTCTCCCTGCCGCAATCCCCATTACTTTTACTGGCATACTGATTCTCCTTTCGTATCCTGGGA
Source organism: Eubacteriaceae bacterium (assembly GCA_910574915.1). Taxonomy (GTDB): domain Bacteria; phylum Bacillota; class Clostridia; order Lachnospirales; family Lachnospiraceae; genus Eubacterium_J. The sequence continues at coordinate 109,748 of CAJTCR010000010.1, read as the reverse complement.
TGTTCTCTTTTCTTATAGGATCATTATATAAGATTGATTATTTTTTAACATTGTATTCTCTCCCAAACTTTAAAAAAATACCTCTCTGCTTTTTGTGTAAAGGCACAGTATGCATCGCCGCGCAGCTTTCCTTCCGGCAATCAAAAAAAGACAGCCTGTGAAAGAAAATCTTATCAGAAAAGATTGGTTCCAGCAACAGGGAATTATGAAAAGCACGACTATGAAATCGGGCAAAATGAAAAACAGGCTTGAAACTTGTTTTTAGATATGGTATATTGAGAATTAACAAGGGAAACCGCAAAAGCGGCTCTACCCTTCAAACGATAATACTAATACCTCTTACGAGGTCAGCCGTCGCTATTTGTGGTAGCGGCGGCTATTTTCTTCCCTTGAAAATCTGATAGCACAGATTCACAAGGACAACAATAAAGATACCTGTCTGAACGAAATCAGAGTATGTAATCATCATTGCATCGCCCTCCAAATGAAAAAGAAGGGTAAAGCCGCCTTTGGCTTCTCGGTTTCCCATATTGGCAATATACCACATTTTTCTGCATCTGGCAATAACTGCCCTTCGCTTTTTCTGCCAGATAACGCCATCCTTTCAAAAAACACAAAAGTTCGTGAGTATATACTCACGAACTCTCTGTTATCCATTCCCAAATACAGCTAATTTTTAACCAGAATTGAAATCATCACTTTCTAGAGCGTGTTTGAAAAATCATTCCTGCCATCTGCATTCCCCACTTTGCGTGATATTTTCGCCAAATTCAGGTTACATAACCCGCTATGCGCCCTTCATTTGGCGAAAATCTCCCACAAATTGTGAAATACATCTGACAGAAAGCATTTTTCAAACACGCTCTAGTGCGGAATGAGGGACTTGAACCCTCACGCCTCGCAGCACAAGAACCTAAATCTTGCATGTCTGCCAATTCCATCAATTCCGCTTCACAACGTATATTATAACGGAATTTGCAGACATGCGCAAGCTATTTTTTTGTAAATCTGCAAAAACTTTGCAGATGCTATTTGATTTTTACTTTTTTCGCTGTACTCCAGGCGCTGTAGTATTTTGCAGCTCCGGCTTTTTTGTAGCAGCGGATACGGACATAATATGTTTTCTTTTGTTTCAGCTTCGTAATTGTCTGGGATGTTTTACTTGCGGACTTGATTGTCTTTGCCGCCTTTTGGTTTTTAAAATCCGCAGATCTTGCATATTGTATCTGGTATCCGGTTGCTTTTTTATTCTGTTTCCATTTTACAACCATCTTCGCTGTGGACTTGCTGGCTGGCTTTGACAGCACTGGCGCTGTCAGGCGGCAGATCTTTATTCCAGATTTGTCATAAGTGCTGGTTTTTTTGCCGTTATACGCTTTTACGGTATACAGATACGTCTTGCCGTTTTTGGATTTCACTGCTTGATCGGTATAGCTTACCTTGGTCTTGCCGCTGACTGCCGCAATCCGTTTCCAGCGCCCGCCTGTCGTCTTGCGGTATACATAATAGCCTGCTGCATTTGATGATTTAGACCATTTTACGGTTACCCCAGCGGCTGCATTCTGTATTTTTAACAAACGCGGTGCAATTACTGCTGTTTCCCCTTCCTGGTTTTCGTCAGGTGCCTCCGGCTCCTGCTGGTCTTCGTCTGGTATTTCAGGATCTTTTGGTTCTTCTGGCTTTTGCCCTCCAGGAACAGGCTGCCCCGGATTGTACACGCCTGGATTGTACGTTCCAGGATTGCTGCTGCCATCGTTTTGTAAGGAAATCTCTGTCATATTCGACAGTTCCAGATCTTCTGTCACTGCTCCGCGCACAACCTTAACTGCTTTGCCTTCCACCTGTGTGGAGGATGCAGCGCTGCCGTTTGCTTCCACCTGGACGCTGCCGATTGTCAAGCTCCTGCCGTTAAACAGCGCCTTCGTCCCGGCAATATACAGATTTACCTGTTTGCGTTCCTGGTTGTAATATATTTCATACACTTTTGCCTTGCCCGTTACCGATTCGTCAAATATAAAATCTGAAAAGGCGCCTGCATCCAGATTCAGGCTTAGCTGCACTGAGGACAGCTCCTCTTTTTTTGCGTTCGGCAGTTCCAGTTTGACAATAAGCGTATTTCCCGATGTCTCCAGTATCAAATCATCTTCATCATTTCCGGCAGCAAATGCTTGCAGCGGGATAGCTGTAAGCAGCAGGGAAAATAGAATAATCATTGCTGTGATCTTTTTTTTCATAGATTGCTCCTTATATCTTTGCAAACGTTTTTATTCTTACGGTCTGTACCTAAGCACAGACCGTAAAAACGCCTGTCAGTATAAACGATAAAATATCATGCCAGTTTAATTTCCATAGCTTGATGACAACTCAATTTCTGTCAAGCTGCTTCTGTCAAATTCTACTGGCTTTGTATCGCTTACAAGTCGCTGTCCTTCATTTGTCTGCGCATTATCCACACGATATAATTCCGCGCGAATATTCCGCTTCATGAAATCACTTGATACAAACTTCGGATCAATATAGTATATCCATGTTCCTTTATAAACGTCAGGTATGTTCCCTTCATCCGGCACGTTTGCAAAAATAACCGACTCTGCATTCAGATCTTCTCCGTCTTTACCGCCTACGATCTGTCCATACTGGTCATAGACAACTACCACATTATATGCCGGATTTCCTTTATATTGACCTGTAAACACAATGGCACCCTTGGTAATAACGTGACTGCCTCCCAAATTATCCTTGTATGTGAAATCAGACTTTAATATACCCATCGCCGGCTTACCGTCTGCGGTTTCAAATTCGACATTATCACCCGCTATTCCAAGAAGATCCAGCTCTGCAATCGAAACCTCTGCTTGATTTAATATGACAAGCTTGACAGCCGTCGCCTGGTATGCAGCGTATAACGTATCATCAGACTGTTTTGTCTCGCCTTTAAAATAAATCATATCTTCATTTCCAAGGCTTCCATCTGCTGCTTTTTCCCATACGCCGTTTTCCCGTGCATACAGCTCATATTTCGCGATTGCTGCTCCCGTATATTTAAATCCGGTAATTGCATGTGACCTGCCAAATTCCACAATGATTTCTGCCTGGCTGCCTTCCGTCTTTGCTGTAAAGGATGTCTGACTGTCATTATCCATCATCTTACGCAGCTCTTTTTCAAGTGCTCTTCTCTCAAGCTCCTTCTGTGCATCAACACCACATGGAACATCTGCTTCGCTCTTGTCATAACTGCTACCGTCCGCATCTTCATCTGGCACTGCATCTGCTTTCGGCGTCACAATCTGACTGGTACTTACTGTCCAGCCCGACTTACTAATAAAATCCGCATGACAAACCTTAATCGGTTCTAACGTTTTTTCAGCCACTTGGTACAAATATTTGTCAATCAGTCTTACTTTGTAAGTAATGGCGCGGTTATTAATCGTAGTCACAGTATCTGTAAACTCAGCCGTTGCCGTACCGTCAGACATTTTAAAGCCTGCCAGCTCTTCGTCCAGCTTTTCCAGATTTTTTTCGGTATCAGACACTTTGCAGCGTACAATTTCATATCCAAGTATATCCTTTGGATTGATAATGTTTTGATCTACCGATATGGAGATATTTACCTGATTGCTCAAATTTCCTGCCTGCGTAACTTTCACTTCTGCCAGGGCAGCATGATTTGGCTGTTTTTCTGCAATGCTCTGACCGCCGCTTGTCAACTGATAAACACGTGCCTCATCATTCGCATAATAAATCGCACGCTCTTCTTTTTCAAACTGTTCCGCGTAAGCAATCGTCCCTGCATCCGGCGTCATTCCCCACCGTGTAAAGAACTCCAGCAAATTCTTCTTTGCCGCCGCGCACGCAAGCCGCATCAGGTTCTGGTCGGTATCTCCTGGGAGTGTCAGTGCTACATTGCCTGGCTTCGGCGCCCGGTCTGGTTTTCTTGCGTAAGAATCCACCCTTGCAAAGAACAGGCTGTCCAACTGTGTCTGATGGTCTTCATAGGTCTTGTAGTTGTAGCCCTTGTCATATGCCAAATGAAGCTGCCAGTACATGCCAAGCTGCGTAAATACATTTGACGCGCGTCCTTTTGTATTGGAAGTTACTTTTTCAAATACTGTGTTTCTAGGATCTTCTTCGTTATAATATTTAAAGCGTACACTGTTGTTGGCTTCCTTCGCCTGTGCAAGCACGGAGAAATAGTTGTTTGTAATTTCCGCGACGGAATAAGCGCCCTGGTTAATGCAGTGCCCGATTTCATGGGCGATGCCCCAGCCAAAATACTGGCCGCCGATCCAGCGTCCGTTTTCATCTGCCTCTACCGGCTTTGCGCTTACCATGCCAGCCGTTGAGCCATACTCGATTCCAATATGGTTTCCAGATGCATACATAAATGCGCCTGCAAACATGCGCTGGTAACGGATATTTTGATGCCCTTTTGGAATCTGGTCAATCGCTTCTTTGGCATTTTTGTTCAGTCCCTTATGCTGGTAAAACAGATACATCATCTCTTCCATCGCATCCATAGACTGTGAAAGCGTCTGTGCATTGCTCTTGCTTCCATTCAGTACCTGCGGTGCAGGGAGCGACAGCATCATCGTATCCAGCAGGATATCTGTTGCCCCCAGGATACAGTTCTTTTCGTCATAATCTTTTTTCACATTCAGATTATCCGATGTTTGATGTACTTCACTGTGTTTTGCCGCCATGCTGCTGACATAAGCTCCAAGGTCTGTCAAATATTTGCTGATCCGCGCCATGCGCTCTGTCTGGTCTGTCACCTTGTACAGATCCAGTACCGGCACTTGTACACCGCCGCTGACACGTACGGCATAGTCATCCTCTGCTCCGCCGCTGCCGGTATACTGTACATACAGCGCGCCGCCAAGCTCATAGTCTCCTGTCCAGATTTTTGGAATAACGATGTCGTTTCTTCCTATTTTAAGTGTCTTTACAACCTGGGACATGGAAGCTGCCTCTGCATGGTACTGTGTAGCGACAAGCTGCAAGTTCGTGTTGTCTCCGGTTCGCTTGTAATTATGCCCTACATAAACCGTGATTTCTTCTCCTGCGGCTGCTGTGATTCCAAGCGGCTGCCATGCGTTCAGCCCGCCGAATCCGCGCCCTGTATCCTTTGTAGTAATCCCGCTGTGGATATGTGCGGGTGCATTCAGCTTGGAATCTAAAATATCCTCTGCTGTCTTTAACTCACGTTCCAGCGCATCCCGATACGGATGGTATTCACCGCTTTCCTGATCCTTCGTATTGATCCGTACCCGCAGCGCATCGATCGTATCGTGTGTGACATCGCTTCTTAATACCGTATGCAGGTCATCCGTGTAAAGCCCCATAATATCGTCTTCCACCGGATCATACTCATAAAAATACATTTCCGCGACGGCAATCGTACCGGATGCTACGCTGCGCGCAAGCCCGATCTGGATCTTCTTTGCCGAAATCGCACGGTCAAGGCGGAGCATGTAATATACTCTTCCTTCAGCATCTGCTTTCTTTAGCACCGCGATATTGTTATAGCCCAGTGTATGCGGCTGATTGTCTGCATCCCAGTACTGGATCTTTGCATAGCCATAATTAATATCCTGGTCGATCGGCTCCTGCAAAGCAAGCATCTTAATGCGGTACGCCTGGTCAAATTCATAAATAAGCCCTCTGCCGCCCAGGTTATTAAAACCGCCGCCGTCCCAGGTCGCCATCTCATAATAAGAGTTCGCGCTGTTGTCCACGCTTCCCCATGCTGTCCCTGCCGCGGTATCCTTTGGGCTGCTCTTCATCCCGCCGCTGCCAGTGACCGCACTGACGATCTTCGGGCTGACTTCTCCTCTTGCCGCTTTATTTATCAGCCGATAGCGCGGCACCTTCGCAAGTTCCATGTCCTTTGTCAGCGCTGCGGCAGTCAGTGACGGCGCGCCTTCGCCAAGCTCATTGACACCTGTCACATAAAATACATATTTTGTAAGGTTTTCTAATTTTTCTACGGTATAGCTGTTTTCCTGGATGCCTTCGATCTTTTTATAAGAAGCATCCGTTTCTTTTTTATAGTACAGGTTATATGTTACGGTATTTTTCATCATTTTCCATGATACTTTTACCGCTTTATACATTCCTGACGCTTTTACATAATCTGGTGCATCCGGCTTTTTTGTCGGTACTGGCTTCGCGGTCACCGTATCGCTGTAGCCGCTGCGCCACATGCCGTTTGTCGAACGCACTTTTGCCTTATATGTATGATAGTTTTCCAGCTTCGTTTTGTCATTCAGTGAAGAAATCGTCAAGGTTGTACCTGCAACCTGCTTGATTTCCGCGTCTTTTTCTGAGCCTGCTCCATCTTCCCATACGCATACTTCGTATCCGGTCACATTTTCACACCGATCCCAGCTCAGCGTAAAAGAAGCGCTGCCATTCTCAACACTGACCTTTTCCGGGATACTCGTCTGCGGTTCCGGGATACGGCTTGCCATATCACCTAAAAAAGTCACCTTGGATATTTCTGCCAGGTTATTTTTATTCTGCTGCATTCCAGTAATTTTAAATGTTACTTTTTTTACTGCAACCTGCGACCCAAGGTCTATACAGATCGTGCCGTTTTCGTTGATGGATGCTGTCGCACCGCTCTTACTCTGCCTGCGCAGCCTGCTCGAAGAACGAGTGATCGAAACCGTTTCTGTACCGTTATCTCCGGTAATTTCCGCTTCTGCTGTCTGAATCGGATAATCCGCACCCGTCTCCAATACAATGCCCTGCATCATGCTGCTGTCAAATGCAAAATCGATGGAAACCGGATGGTCTTTTGAGATCGGTTTTCCATCGTTCCTGACAAGCTGCAAGACATTGCCGCTGTTATTTAACAGATCAGATTCATTTCCGCTCTTTAATTTGGTAGCTGCATCTAATGCTGCTGTCACTTTTGATGACGGAATGCTTATTTCTTCTGTAGATACTACAGGAGCCGTCTGATAGCTTTTTGTAAAATATTCAAGATCCGCAAGATCCACCTTGCCGTCCCGGTTTAAATCCTCCTGTTTTGCATGTTCGTCCAGATTTTGATCCGGCGTTTCCACGTCTTCCTGGCTCTGCTGGGACGCTTTGCCGCTGTCGGTCTGATCGATTGCATTTGTGATGATTTCCTGATCCTCGGCATCGATCCTTCCATCGCCGTTTACATCACCAATCTGAAGCACGCCCGGATGCGCCTGTGCGTTTTCAGCACTCAAATCCACATTCCCGGTCATCAGCTTTACGCCATGTGCCTTATCGTCTACCTGGATGTCCTGCTCATAACGGGCAAACCCATCTGCTTCCACTGACAGTGTATAACTTCCTTCATGCAGATTTTCAAAGGCTGTCCCTACCTGCGTCGGCAGAAGGCTTTTTCCGTCGTCCTCTGGAAGCGTTAAGGTTCTCTCACCTTTTCCGCTTAAGGATACGGTAAAATCCACATCATCTTTCAGCAGCAGCGCTGAAACAATCGTTACATTTACCTGTCCTGGCGGCCCCGCAGCCGCACCTTTTGCAATGATCGCCTGCTGGCAGGACAAAAAGACCATAATCGCTGCAAGCAGACATGAAGCCACTCTCTTCATACACTTCTCCTTTACTTAAATAATGTCTGCCGTATCCGGCAGCGTCTTTGTTAAAAAGATTGCTCCTATTTTATCATGTTTAGAAAAGGTTGACAATACTGGATTTTTTTTCATTTAATCGGTTCCGCAAAGGTCTGCTGTCGTATACGAAATCACCTTTGCAAGCTCCCGCAGGGACACCTCGACCTGGCAGCCGATCTTGCCCCCGCTGACCATAATCGTTTCCTGCTGCAAGCTGCTTTGATCAATCACAGTTGGAAACAGCTTCTTCATCCCGACCGGAGAACAGCCTCCATGCACATATCCAGTCAACGGCAGCAGCTCCTTTTCCTTAATCATCTCGATCTTTTTCTCTCCGGCAGCTTCCGCTGCCTTTTTTAAATTCAGCTCCTGCGTCACCGGGACAACAAACACATAGTGCCCGCCGGACTTTCCGACTGTCACAAGCGTCTTAAATACCTGCTGCGGATTCTGACCCAATACCGCCGCTACTTCACGCCCTGCGACCGCTTCGTCTGCCTCGTAAAAATGGCTTGTATATGCTATTTTGTGTTTGTCGAACAGGCGCATTACGTTTGTTTTTTCCTTTTTTTTCATTATTGTATCCAATGCCTTTCTATCGTTTTTTATGGAAGGAGCACGGGGCTGGCTGTTCTTCGCAAGTGCTGCCAAATGAGCCCGATATGGTTTGTTCGCTATAGTACTAGAGCGAATTTTATCTGATTTGCGTTTTCCAAGGAACTATTTTGTACAGGTTCGAATCTGTTATCTCATATGGTTGATTTTGTTCATGACAGACAAACCAAACCATATTACGCTTGTTTCGTAGCATTTACGAAAAGCAGCCGGGAAAGAGGATGTGCCTCCCCTGGCTGCGGCTTTGAAAGAATGCCTAGAAGCCCTTAGTATTCTGCAAAACAACCAGGGGCGCAGCCAAGCGGCACCTTTAGCTGCCAGCAGGCAGCGAACTAGATGCCGCGACCGTCCACAGCCACAGCGTAACAGCAGAATACTTAGGGCTTCTTGGCATTCTGGAACGGACGCAGCCAGGGGAGGCACATCCTCTTTCCCGGCGTCCCCTCCTGTAAAAATATACCATAGCAATTCTTAATGCCTGACCAAAATCAAACATCCAAAAACAAGTGAAACTTCGGATAATATTTTAAAATCGCCCTGCCGATCAGTTGATCCTTACGCACATACGTATACGCCTGCGCTTCTTCCTTATTTTTTGCGACTCCTTCATCCAGCGCGCACTGCGCCCAGTATCTTGCGTCTTCTGAAATATTCCGGTTATCTCCCAGCATCAAATACTGGTCTTTCGGCACTTCAAAAAAATAGCCGTCATTTCCGTCTACCCATTCTTCCGGCAGATAGTTTTCCTCGATCGGCGTATCGGCTCCGTCGATGTAAATATTTCCGTCTTTGATCTCCACCGTCTCGCCCGGCAGCCCGATTACACGCTTGATGTAAATGGTCTCCTCGTCAACCGGATATTTAAACATGACAACGTCATACCGTTCTGGCTCTCCAAATACATAGGAAAGCTTGCAGCCAAAAATCCGGTCGTCGATCTGCAACAGATTTTCCATCGACTCAGACGGGATCTCTGCATTAATCAGCACGAAACGGTTTATCGCAAGTGCCACGGCACATGCGAATGCGATCATCCATACATAACTTAGCAGCTCTTTCCACCAGGGACGCTTTTGCTCATTTTCCGGTTCCTGTTTGTTTGTCTTTTCCATCTTGGCATGTCTCCCTCTGCTGCCCGGTTCAGACAGCTTTTGTTTCTTTTTCTCTGCCGCGTCCGTTAATAAGACAGCAGCGACTCAAAATGCGGATAATACTTTAATATGGCACGTCCCAGGATCTGGTCGTCTTTTACGTACGTATACTGCTGCGCATCCTCTTCATTTCTCGCGACGCCTTCCTGTAGGGCATTATTCGCCCAAAATCTGGCATCCGAAGAAATATTGCGGTTATCTCCCAGCATAAGATAGCAGTCCTTTGGCACATGAAATACATAACCGTCATTATCATCTGTCCACTGCTCCGGCAAATACGGCTCCCTTAACGGCACGGACGCATGATCGATATAGATTTTGCCGTTTTGGATCTCTACTGTCTCGCCCGGCAGCCCGATCACACGCTTGATATAGTTTTGCGACTCATCGACCGGATAGCGGAAGATCACGACATCAAAACGGTCTGGCTCCCCAAACGTATATGCCAGACGAAACCCAAACAGGCGGTCGCCCGGCTCAATCATATTTTCCATTGACTCAGACGGCACCTCTGCATTAATCAGCACAAAGCGTGTCATAAGCTGCGCCAGCAAAAATGCCACAACAAAGATCTCCACCAGGCTGAACAACTCCCGCAGCAGCGACCGTTTCTTTTTCTCCGGCTCCTCCTGCATATCTGGTTCTTCCGCCTGTACTGCCTGCTGCATATGCAAATATTTCTTATCTTCCATTGTAAACCTCGTTTTCTGATTTTTTCATAACTCTTCCGCTCGGATGGATCATTAGCGCACTTTGCAAGAAGATTATTTTCTTATTATATACATATGCGGCTCTTTTTGCAATCAATCCCAGTCATTTTTATCAGAAAAAATATGCAGATTGGATTATGACGCATTAAAAAGCGATGCTTGGAGGAGATCATCGCTTTTTAATGGTATTATAAAAATTCATTCAACAAATATTTCTCATAAAAATCTTTTGACTGGCAAAGAACTATTAAGCTGCAGCAGAGCATCCGTCAATTCTATGAAATAACAACCCTTTCTTTTGGAATATAAACCGCAAAAGTTACCGTGCCGTCTTCATTCAGCGTATAAGTCGGAATAACCATGCTGTCTGGTTCGTTTTCTGCATAGCTACAGCCAACCATCATCTCTCCTGGCTTTTTTCCTTCAAAGTACTTCGATACAAGCACGCTGCCGCTTCCCGATACGCGCCCTTCGATGTCATATTCTACAGACACGTACCCATCGCTGTCCGGTGTTAAGACCTGTACCGTACTTTCTACACAATCCGCATATTGGCCTATGTTTTCCGATGTAATCTGATCCAGCCATGCCTGGATTTTGGCACCCTTTTGTGTGTCTGGCTTAGTTTCAGCTTCATTGGTTTCTGGCTCTGCTACTGATTCTGGTTCATCTAAAGTTGTTAAATAGTTTGCTGCCGCCGCAGGGTCTGCCTTTGATGCATCGATCGGAAGCTGAAACAGTGCGTTTAACCCATCGTAAGCTTCATTTCTTAAAATCTCACCGGTTGCTTTGTCATACTGATACGCCTTTGGATCGTAAAAGGTACTGTCACTTACGCCTAAATACAGCCCTTTGTCTGCAAAAATTTCCACATTATCACATTCGGTAAGCCTGTATAAAATGCCGTTTTCTGAAAACTCTGAGTAGCCGCCGCGCATTGTAACCGTGTTGTACTCCGCAGGATCATACCCTTTGATAAACGGTGATACAAAAAACGATAATTCTGCATAGGCATCCTGTGACGTATCCGGCATCGGCGTCCCGTCCGCATACTCGACGGCTGTTACACAATACGTACGGTCTGTCTGCACGATGCCATTGCTCGTATGCTCATACTGTGAAAGATCCTTGCCCGAAACAATGCCGATCAGTGTTACGCGGTATTTGCCGATCGTCTGCTCCTCTTGGATGCGAACCGCATCCTCTCCCAGAAAAGCATCCGTCAGCTTTGTATCATGAAATCTTTCCGTGACTTTTTCCGGCGCTAAATATTTCCAGGACGCATAGGCTGTAACGGAACCTGCCCCTAATACGATTGCTGCGGCAACTGCTGCCGCTGGTATCCTTCTTACTTTTTTCATATCCATCGTCTTATTCTCCTTTACCTGTCTTAAAATACCCTGGTTCAGCCGTCTGTCCGGCTCCATTGTTGGAGTAAGGGCTTGTTTTAATAATGTGTCAAGGTCTCTTTTCATTTAAAACAACCTCCAGTTCTTTTTCCAGTATCCTCCTGGCATGATACAGCCTGCTTTTTACCGTTCCTTCCGGGATCTTCATAACAGCCGCGATCTGTGCGACCGCCATGCCTTCCATATAAAACAGCAGAACCACGGCGCGGTACCTGTCTGGCAGCGCTGCTACTGCGGCACGCACCGCCTGTAGATCCGCTTTGCGCAGATACTGTGCCTCTGCGGACTGCTCGGTTTCGCCGCAGCTTTGTATCTCTTTTTCTTCTGTCAGTGTCTGTACCTGCGCAATCCGCTTTCTCCAGGCAAATTTACGCCTTTTGTTTTTCCAGATCCGCACCGCCACCGCAAGCAGATAGCTTTTCGGATTTTGGTCTGCCTTTATCGTTTCACGCAGCTCTACCGCCTTTAAAAACGTATCCTGGTATAAGTCCTCTGCTTCCTGCCTGCTGCCAGTCAGGTATGCACAGAAGGAATAAATATCTGTTCCATATGCATCAATGCACTCAGCCAATTCTGCTTTTGTCATAATCAATCTCCACATTTAAGACGTCTTTGGAACTGTTGCTATTTCGATTACAGTTCCACTGCAAAAGGTTTGATTTCGTCGCCCTTCACTGATATATTGTAACAGCTTTTACTGTGGTTTAAAAAAGATTGCAAATTTTTTGAGTTTTTGTATAATAAAGATGTCAGAAACTTTTGTACCAGAAATTTATATCTTGGAAATTTTATAAAGGAAAACGGCTATGGGAAAAATGACTGTATATCACGGCAGCTACACATCCATTCAAAAACCGGAAATCCGAATCGGAAGAAATACCAAAGATTTCGGAGCAGGCTTTTACTGCACTACAATCCATGAACAAGCGCTAAGATGGGCAAAGCGTTACACCCAAAGCATTGTAAATAAATATACCGTACGCCTGGATACATCGTTGGATATACTGGAATTTAAAGAAATGACAGATGAATGGCTTGATTTTATTATCGGCTGCCGATATGGGAAGCCGCACAAGTATGATATCGTTATTGGCGCTATGGCAAACGACCAGATTTATAATTTTGTCGCCGACTATATGGACGGGATACTGACAAGAGAACAATTCTGGGTTCTTGCAAAATTCAAATATCCGACCCATCAAATAAATTTTTGTTCCAATGCAGCGTTAAGATGCCTGGAATTTGTATCCAGTGAGGAGGTGCCAAAACAATGACCGGACGCGAAGACCGTAAGGAAAACGATTTATTTTTCACATGCAGCCTGATTGACTATATCGCTAGAAAGACAAAAAACAAACGTGCTGATGTCGTAACGATGCTTGGAAAAGATGCGGTTGCCAAGATTTACGACCTTGCCGATGTATACCACAGTGACAACATTGACCGTGTCAGCGATGATTTTATTGCATCCTGCGGCATTACACAAGGAACTTTTGACAGCGTAGCCAATACCAGATACGCGGTGCCAAGCCACTGGGATATCGGCAAGGTTTTCAAACGGCTGGTTCTTGGCATAGCAAAAGAAAAGCATCTTACGATTATCGATGCTTTGTTTGCCGCCTACCAGTCTTTTGTAAGCGAAAAAATCGAAGACTTCAACAGCAGCTTTTATTATGATGCACCGCAGAATATTTTAAACGCCTTTTTATATGGAACGATCGAATAGAACACGGCACTCTTTTCCATCCAATGCGGTTTCCACCAGCCTGCCGTCCACATATTTTAATTTCAGCGAAAAAAACGGACAATTCTCTTCCAGCAGCCTGAAAAAGATCTTGTCCCCTTCCCAGATCGGCAGATCATACACGCTGGATTTGTCGATCCATTCCAAATCTCCCTCACTGCATTCGCTGCCGTCTATCAGCGTTCCGCTGTATGCATCTGCGGTGTAGAGAAACATATATTCGGTCTGGTAATGGTCGCAGAGAAACGTAATGACTCCTCTCAGCCTCCATGCGGTCAGCGTCACTCCGGTTTCCTCTTTTACTTCACGAAGCAGGCATTCTTCCGGCGACTCGTCTGCTTCAAAATGTCCCCCAACACCGACCCATTTGTCTTTGTTGATGTCGTTTTCTTTTTTCACCCTGTGCATCATCAGGTATTTGCCGTCTTGTTCGATGTAGCAGAGTGTTGTTTGGTTGCTTTTCATTATAGAGTTCTCCCTTTATGTATGATATCGTGTTTTACTGTTCTTATTGATCGTAGCATATTTGGAAAGGGAAATCTATTTCTTTTTTACTGAAAGTACCTGTGTTAAGTTTGGTAATTTCGTGGATAAATAAATTTAGAAGTGTTGCTGATTTGGCGAACTATTGCGTTTTTTGATGAAGTGTTGTTTTTTCTTATATAAGGAACGCCTGGAGAGGAAATCCTGACGTCCCTTCCTGTAAAAATTGCACAAAACAATTCAAACCTGTTCGATCATAGCTTCTTTCTCCACGACAGGTCTGCTCAATAACATAAGGAATTGTACTCATGCTGCAATCTCCTTAATTTTTGTAATCAGTTTGTAGTATCTATGAGTATAAGAACCGCACAGAAAAATTCTATTTTGTTTTGGTAGAAAGGTTCCAATATTCCGGTAAATCTTCGGCGGATATAAATACACTTGTTTAAAAGCGAAAGAAAAGGATTGCTGTGTATCATATCCCGCTTCATATGCAATCTGTATTATCGGTTTATCAGTCTTAACCAGCTTTTCAGCGGCAATCGTAAGCCTGCGGTTTTGTAAATATTTGTAAATAGTAATTCCAGTCTGTTCTGTAAAAATACGATTAAGATAAAATTTGGAATAGCCAGCATTTTTTGATATATGATCTAAATTGATTTCTTTCTCTAAATTTCTCTCAATATATTCGATCACTTTTTTTACAGCTTCTTTTTGGTCTTTCATAGTATACCTCCTTGCACTCCTATATTATAGCAAGTTTCCAGGTATTTGTCTTAATAAAAAGAGCTATTTTCGTTCCGGGTGCAAGGAATCCCCCTAATTTTCCTTCCTCTTCCCATCTTCAAACCCGGCGCTGTCAATTACGCGCTTTGCCACTTTATCATACACCAGCACATTCCATCCACGCTCCGTAACCGTATAATCCTTGCGGTCAACCATCACCGACACCCCTTTGGCATCTCCTTTTACCGCAAGATCGGAGTAACCAAGGTCAAAATGCTCAAAATACGCCTGCGTTTTAGAAGGCTGGCTTTGAATTTGAAATAAAAGCTTTCCGTCCTCGTATACGGCGGCACTGCCATGCGGCTTTTCGTAAAAAACGACGACGCATTCGTCCAGACTGCGCACCGCATTCCGATAATCCGAAGCTGTCGATATCGCTTGCAGTGCTCTGCCGTAGAGCTCTGTATGTTCAAATTTCCGGCTCATCTCTTCCCAGCTTTGGTAGCGTTTGTCTGCACGCCGGTCTGGAAGCGGACAGTGTGATTTGATCCATTTTGCAAGATAATCGGTATATTTTACGCTGCCATAATAATTCAGATGCGACGGTTCTAACAGGTCTTTGGCAAAATCGATCTGCATTTCTTTTACAAAATTGCTGTCCAGAAATGGGATGTTGTATTCTTTTGCAATCGCAAATACATAGTTGTAAGCCTTCTGCTTTTCCTCTGTCTGGTTCAGATACGGCGAATTAACGAGCAGCAGCGGGATGTTTTTTTGCCGGCACAGCTCGATCAGACGGCGCAGATACAGCTCCGTGCGTTCGCTGACCGGCTCTCGTTTGTCAAAATCCGTCCGGTCTACGTTTGCCCACTGCTTTAGCTCATGACTGGATATTACCTGAAAATCCGGCTTGTAGCCATGATACCTGACCCGTTTTGTGTTTTCATAGTCCTGCCTGGTCAGCTCGTCATACCTGGTATGATAATAAGGAAACGAAAAAAAGGCGCTGATTGCATCCAGCAGCTTTTCTTCCTGGTTGACCGCGCGGATTGCCTTCCATTTTTCGCGGGAAGGCTTCATGCTGATCAGGCTTGGCAGCGACGCGGCACCCACGTCGCTCTGCTTTTTGTACAATGTACAGACGTCAAATACGACCAGCCTGGGCGACTGCGTCTTAAGCGCCTCCTGCAAAAAATAATAGCTGATCCAGACAGGCTGCGCAGGCGATGCCAAAAGATAGCTTGCAATTCCATAATCATCATACAGATTGCATGTATTGATGCTGTAATACACGTGGCTGCTGCCTACAAACAGCACGTCTACCGTGTCTTCCTCCAGCCTGTAAAAATCTGCAAGCTGAATGCATCCCGCATCTGTCCGGTTTAAAGTCGCCCTGCCAAGCACTGTGGCAATTCCCACAAACATGCACAGCAAAAATAATGTACTGCATAACTTTTTCATAGTCCACCTCCAGAGCGTGTTTGAAAAATTTTTCAAACACGCTCTGGCAGCAGTTTTCCCAGAAGCTCCCTATATTATACGCGCTTTGTGCATACTTCTGCTTTACTCTACATCCCGCAGAGCTTGCGCATCTTCCTCTCCGGTACGCACCTTCACTACTCTTGCCACCTGAAATACAAAGATCTTGCCGTCTCCAATCCGCCCGGAATACAGTACTTTTTTCGCTGTGTCGATCACCTGGTCTACCGGAATCTTGCTCACAACGACTTCGATCTTGATCTTCGGCAGAAGCGTCGCATCCATCTCTACGCCGCGGTAGTATTCTCCGGCGCCTCTTTGGATACCGCATCCCATAACCTGTGTCACGGTCATGCCTGTAACGCCCAGCTCATTCAGCGCTTTTTTCAGCTTTTCAAATCTGGACAGCTTTGCGATAATCGCAATCTTATACATCCCTGTCTGGACAGCCGCAGCCTCCTCGCGCACAACCGGAACTGCCGCATTCATCTGCGCCTGGGATGCCTTAAGCGGATCGTCTTCTCCCAGATCCGTATTTTCATTGACATCCAGCGTTCCCGTAACATCATGAACCGCAAATCCTGAATAAGCGCTTGCCAGCCCATGTTCATGCAGATCCAGCCCGTCGATCTCGATCTCCTGCTCCACGCGCAGCCCGATCGTATGCTTAATCAACTGGAAAATAACCGTCATCATTACCGCTACCCATACTGCAACGGCAAGCACGCCAGCCGCCTGGATACCAAGCATCTTTATGCCACCGCCGTAAAACAGTCCTCCGTCTGTCGCAAACAGCCCGACTGCAAGCGTGCCAAACATCCCGCAAGCTCCATGCACCGAAATTGCCCCAACCGGATCGTCTATTTTTGCAGTTTTATCAAAAAACTCTACCGACGCCACAACCAGTATCCCTGCCGCAAATCCGATAAAAAACGCTCCAAACGGATCTACCACATCACATCCGGCAGTAATCGCTACCAGCCCGGCAAGCGCACCGTTCAGGCACATCGACACATCCGGTTTTTTATAAAGTATCCAGGTAACCGCCAGCACAACACAAGTCGATACCGCAGCCGCGAGGTTCGTATTCATAAAGATCAAGGATGCTGACAGCATCGCCTCGTCCGAACTCATAGACACCGTAGAGCATCCGTTAAACCCAAACCAGCAGAACCACAAAATAAATACGCCAAGTGCGACTGCCGTCAGGTTGTGCCCCGGAATCGCATGTGCTTTTCCGTCCTTACCATATTTGCCGATCCGCGGCCCCAGTGTCGCCGCACCGATACAAGCCGCCACTCCTCCTACCATATGTACTGCGCAGGAGCCTGCAAAATCATGAAAGCCAAGCTCTGACAGCCAGCCCCCGCCCCAGATCCAATGCCCCGATACCGGATACACGACTATAGAAATCAATGCACTATATATACAGTATGAACTGAATTTTGTCCGCTCCGCCATCGAGCCGGATACGATTGTCGCTGCTGTCGCGCAAAATACCGTCTGAAAGATCACATAGCACCATTTCGGAAGCGAGCCAAAATCATAATCTCCTAAAATAAACGGATCAAACCCGCCTACAAAAGCGCCTGTCCCGCCAAACATTAAGCCAAATCCAACCAGCCAAAACGCCGGCGTCCCAATACAAAAATCCATCAGGTTTTTCATCAGGATATTGCCCGTATTTTTTGCCCGCGTCAGCCCTGCTTCACACAAGGAAAACCCTGCCTGCATAAAAAACACCATCGCGGCGCCAAGCAGCGTCCACATCACATCAACCGATACATAAGCCATCATCATTTCCTCCTCTACACTCAAATAAAAAAAGATACACTGTCTGCATACCCGCGGCTTCGCGGCGCCAACAATGTATCTTTTTAAAAATAAATTAAACTCCTGAAACAAAAAAAGGTGCTGACGAGATATCCATCTCTCAGCACCTTTGCTTCATGTACTGTAGTATAGCAATGTTTGTATCCGATGTCAATTTTTATTTTATACAAATTTAACAGATATTTTATAAATTTTTGTAGCTTTTTAACAATTTACTTTTCACAGATCCTGTTATACGATATCCAAAAACAGGAGGTACTTATGTCAGCAACAATACCAAACGACCCAATCATCCTATTAAGCTATATCAATACCCAGCTACGCGACCGCTACCCGTCGCTGGACGAGCTGTGCGCCTCCCTGTCCGTAGATCAGGAGCAGCTTTGCCAGAAGCTTGACGCCGTCGGCTATGTGTACAGCCGGGACAGGAACCAGTTCCAGTAACATTGGGATGCCGGCAACCTGTTATTTCATGATATCCAGCATCCGTTTCGTATTTTCTGCTACATCTCCTTCAAATACCGCGCTGCCGGCAACGATAATATTTGCTCCGGCGTCCAGCACCTGCTGCAACGTCTGAAAATTGATCCCGCCGTCGACTTCGATATCTGTCTTTAATCCATTGCCGTCTATCATCGCTTTTAAGTCGCGCACTTTTTCTACCGTATACGGGATCAGCTTCTGTCCGCCCAGCCCCGGATTTACAGTCATAATCAGCACCATGTCAATGCGCGGCAGAATATATTGCAGTGCCGAGAGCGGCGTCGCCGGGCAGAGCGCAACGCCTGCCAATAGCTCCCGTTCCTTAATTAAGTCCACGGCATAATTTAAGTCTTTGCAGGCTTCGGCATGAACGGTAATAATATCCGCGCCGCAGTCTGCAAACTGCCCAATATAACGCCCCGGATCTTCTATCATCAGATGCACGTCCAGCATCATATTTGTCCCTTTGCGCAGCGAGCCCAGTACCGGCATCCCAAAAGAAATATTCGGGACAAAAAAGCCGTCCATCACATCAAAGTGAAGGTACTGCGCCCCTGCCTGCTCCGCGGCTTGGATCTGCTCTCCCAGCCTGGTAAAATCAGCCGATAAAATCGATGGTGATAAACAATTCATTGTGATTCCCCCTCTCCATGTATGTTCAGCGGATGCAGGTTGTCTTCCCGCCCGCTGCCTGCCGCACAGCTCCTGCGCCCAGGTGTCTCATAGTAAGTAACACCGGTAATCATGCCGTCATTTTCTCCGGCAATCATGCCGCACAGTGCGTTTCCGATCAGGCCGCCTGTATCTTCTGGCGGAAACATCCCAAGAGAACCGCCGTCTCGTATCTGTCCGGCATTTCTGCCGACAATTCCGCCCATACAGGCTTTCGCCGTGCCATTCAGCCTGCCGGACGCCAGTATGACGCTGTTGCTCTCACAGGCGTCGATAAACGCGGACTGTCCGTTGACCGCGGAGATCCCGCCCACATACAGCTCCTTGGCGCCTTCTACACTGTCCGCTGCCGACAGGTTCAGCTCGGCTTCTACCTTTGTGCGCACCATACGCTGGTCGTTATATACGACTGCGCCTGCCATACTGCCATAGGTATAGACAGAGCCGTGTACGATGCACCGGTCGACAACCCCCTTGTTTTCAACCGCCAGCAGCGCCGCCTCCGTCGCAGAAGCAGAATAAATAACCGCCTGCTCCACCATACAGTTCATAATCATTCCCTGATTGACTTCTGCAAGAACCGCAGAGCGGTTCTGCCCGGTACCCGTAATGCGCGCATCGTAAACGGCAACGCCGTCCAACTCTCCTTCTACGCCAATTACGCCGAACAAAGACGTATTGCCGTTATAATTTAATATGCGGTAGCCCTGTCCGTTCGGCTTCGCATTGTAGCTGCCCATAAACGGCTGCTCCGCAGAAAAGATCCTGCTGATCAGCTCAGAGCGCAGGTCAATGTCCTGCACCTGGATAAAATGCCTGCTGCGAAAATCTGCCATCCGCTCTAAGTGTTCTGCACTTGCGACCTGATACGGGTTTTCCCTCGTACCAGTGCCGCCCAGAAACGGGCTTTTCGCATAGCAGTCATAATAGTGCCAGTTTCTTGTCGTATAACCGTCCGCCATAATTTTCAGGCGAAACTCCCCTTCGTAGTCAGCCCCTTTGTCATCTTTGCCGTTCCACGATACCGTACAGCGCTTTTTGGAGGAAACTGCGCCAAACTGCTTTGTCCATACCGTCTCCCCGTTTCTGCCGATCAGGTACAGCACCGTATTTTTCGAGTCGCGGTCTTGGCGGAAGGAGATCTGCATCGTATTCTCCCCGCATATAAAATCGCCACCGTCACTCGTATCCGCATGGACTGCGGTGACCTCTACCGGCACCTTCTGCACATGCACCCGGATACGGACTGCCTCGCTGTTCGCGCCGTTGGTGCACGTAATATAGGTAACGCCCGGTTCTTTTGGCGTGATGAGAAGCGGGATCTCATTGCCTTCCCAGGCGCCCCACGCCGCGCTGCAAATATCCGTATCCTGGACTTTAAAGCTGACAACCGCATCCTTAGTAAACGTAAGCATCACAGGTGTCTCACGTTTGATCGCCACGGCTGACAAAGAAGCGCCGTACGTCTCATTGACTACAACAAGGCATTTATATTTTGCATCGCCGACTTTTGCCGTAATTGTTACCTCGCCTTTGCGCAGCCCCGTTACCACTCCGGCAGAACCTACTTTTGCAACTTTTTTATTACTCGTAGACCACTTGACAGGTTTGGTTGTTCCCCGAACCTCCAGCGTTGTCTTGCCGCCGATGCAGATCGTGGCGTTCGACTGGTTCAGCCTGACCGCAGCCTGCGCTGCCGTACCATGCCCTATGTAAAACAATACGGCAAACATGATACACAATACGCTAAATTGACAGATCCTTTTCATGCTTTCGCTCTATCCTCCAATTTCTGTAACCAAAACACCTGTTGCTTTGTTTTCTGCCTGTGCCTATGCTGCTTTTCTCACTCCATACTCCGGTTCATCGCTGTAATGAGCGCATCAATCGAAGCCCGCAGAATATCCGGGTCAATTCCGATACCGAAATACAAGCCGCCGTCTTCCCCTTTGATTCCTACATACGCGATCGCGTTTGAATCAGAGCCGTTTTCCAGCGCGTGTTCCTCGTAGCATATAATCTCGCACGGCTTATCAAAAAACTCTGCGAAAGCATTGCTGACTGCGTTTAGCCTGCCGTTGCCGACTGCTTCGACCAGATTTTTCTTTTCGTCCTTTATAATATTGACCGTTGCCGTAATGCCGTCCTCCTGGCGGAAATGGCAGCCCTTGACCCCAAATACCGGCGTATAGTCTTTGTAGCGCTTTGTAAAGATCTCATAGATCTCTTCCGGCGACAGCTCGGCATGTGCCTTGTCAGATACATCTTTTACCGCATAGCCCAGGTCTTCGCGCATCTTATATGGGATCTTAAGCCCGTAATGCTTCTCCAGTACATACGCGACGCCGCCTTTTCCAGACTGGCTGTTAATCCTGATCACATCGCTGTCATATGTACGCCCTACATCCTCAGGATTGATCGGCAGGTACGGCACTGTCCAGTGTTCTTTATGATGATCCTCCCGGTATTTCATCCCTTTTGCAATCGCATCCTGATGCGAACCGGAAAACGCCGCAAATACCAGCTTCCCGCAGTACGGATGGCGCATATGGATGTCCATTTGCGTAAGCTCTTCATACACCTTGGCGATATGCGGCATATCGGACAGATCCAGCTTCGGATCGACACCCTGTGCGTACATATTCATTGCAAGCACGACAATGTCCACATTTCCGGTACGCTCCCCGTTGCCGAACAGCGTACCCTCGATCCGGTCTGCTCCCGCAAGAAGCCCCATCTCCGCGTCGCTTACCCCGCATCCTCTGTCGTTGTGCGGATGCAGCGATAAGATTACGCTGTCGCGCCTGTGCAGATGCTTGCTTACATATTCAATCTGGCTGGCAAACACATGCGGCATGGACATCTCGACCGTAGCCGGGATATTGATAATCGCCTTGCGCTGCGGCGTCGGCTCCCACACATCAATCACCGCGTTGCACACGTCTACCGCATAGTCGACCTCGGTGCCTGTAAAGCTCTCCGGGCTGTACTCAAATAAAATATTGCCTTCTGCTTCCGCGGCAAGCTCCTTTAACAGCTTCGCACCGTCCACCGCGATCTGCTTAATCTCCTCCTGCCCCTTTTGGAACACCTGCTCACGCTGTGCCAGGGAAGTCGAATTGTATACATGCACGATCACATTCGGCGCGCCTTTAACCGCTTCAAACGTCTTGCGGATAATATGCTCCCTCGCCTGCGTCAGTACCTGGATCGTTACATCCTGCGGAATCATATCCTGGTCGATCAGCGTACGCACAAGCTGATACTCCGTTTCAGAAGCTGCTGGAAATCCAACCTCGATCTCTTTAAATCCCAGTTTTATCAAAAGCCTGAAAAAATCCAGCTTTTCTTTCAGGTTCATCGGCTCAATCAGCGCCTGGTTGCCGTCACGCAGATCCACGCTGCACCAGGCCGGCGCCTTGTCCACATATTCCTTTTTCGCCCAGTCCAGGCATTCGTCCGGCGGCATAAAATAATTTCTCTGATACTGTTTATAATCGAACATTTCCCACTCCTCCAATTTTACAATCAACTTCTATGATTATACTCGATTTTTTTTCATTTGAAAAGGGGCACGTTATAAAAAGTCGGTTACATCTGTTCCGCTTTTTTGACACATGCCTTCATCGCTTCGATCACGCTGCTGCGCATTCCCTTCTCCTCTAATACACGGACTGCCTCAATCGTCGTGCCGCCCGGAGAACAGACCATATCTTTTAATACGCCCGGATGCAGCCCTGTTTGCAGCACCATCTTCGCGCTGCCAAGCACTGCCTGAGAGGCAAACGTATACGCCTGCGCTCTTGGCATCCCGTCCGCAACCGCCGCATCCGCCATCGCCTCGATCAGCACAAACACATACGCCGGAGAGCTGCCGCTTACGGAGGTCACGACGTCCATCAGCGGCTCCGACACCTCCTCTGCCCTGCCAAAGCTGCCTAAGATCCGCGCGGTCTGCTCCTTTTCCTCCTCAGAGACCCTGCTGTTTGCGCAATATGCCGTCATGCCTTCCCCTACCATCGCAGGCGTATTTGGCATCGTACGCACCAGCTTGATAGGCGCGCCAAACTGCTGCTCAAACCACGCAAGCTTCTTTCCCGGCGCGATCGACACAAAAATCTGCGCGCTTTTCCCGTCGTGATCCATATTTGCCGCATCCTTTATTTCGGCAATGACCTGCGCATAATACTGCGGCTTGACCGCTAAAAACACCAGGTCTGCAAATTCCACGACTTCCCGGTTAGAAGCCGCCGCCCGTATCTGTAGCTCGTTTTTTATTTTTTCCATCGTCGCCTCACTCTTTGCAGAAGCGATCATCTCCTGTGTCCCGGCGATTCCTGACCCAAGGATTCCCTTTGCCATCGCCATGCCCATATTTCCGCATCCAATAAATCCGATCTTCATTCTCTTCCCTGTCCTTTCCTGATCACAAGATCCATCCCATCCGTTTTTTATCATACCGCATTTTCGCCAAAAAGAATAGTCTGCTTTTGCATACAAAAACCGCCCGGATGAAACGCTGCATCACGGGCGGCATTGACTTTAAGAAATATACATGTTTTACGCGGTTACCCAAATCAGGCTTGCGCTGTTTGCTTCCAGCTCCAGCAGCAGGCGCTGGCCGTTCACCGGCAGTTCCTTGCAAGCAGACAGATCCAGGCTTTTTTCCGGCGATTCCTCCCAGCGAATGTCTGCTTCCAGCACATTGACTGCCTTTTTGACATGCTTTAAATACGGAACTTCTATCGAAACCGCGCTTTCGCCGCAGTTAAGTGCAACCAAAAGCGCTTTTTTCCTCAACACCCTGGCAAATAAATACTGCTTTTCTGACACCATAAGCTCCTGGTAATGTCCGAAAAACAATTCCGGGAACTGCTGGTTGGCACGGCAGAGCAGGCAGTGCAGGTGTGTGACCGCATCCTGCATATAAGCATCTTTATGGTCAGACAGCCGCAGCAGCGCAGGCGCGGCGTCCTCTGCCTCACCCTCCCTTGTCCTGATATTTGAAAACTCAGATCCGCAGTACAGGGCAGGCGTCCCATAAACCGTATATTGCAGCAGCGTAATTAGCCGCCTGTGCTCTTTGTGGTTCAGCTTTTCATAAATACGGGATACATCCGGGCTGTCTACAAATGTATACAGCTTTGTGTAAGGGCACTGCTCATTGGTCTCCCGCACGCACCTTGACACCATCGGATAGTATGCCGAATTATGCGCCAGTACCATCTGCTTTTGCAGCGGACTGTTGACCGCGCAGTGCAGCATCTTGTCATTGACCCAGCGCGCATACTCTCCGTCCGTCAGCTCTCCTAACATCCAGAAATCCCGTTTTGCATTCTGTCCGATCTTTCGCAGTTCCTTGATGAAATCGTAATCCATCTCATCAATCGCACCGATCCGAATGCCGTCAATATCAAATTCGTTAATCCAAAAACGCACCGCGTCAAAGTGGTAATCATGCAGCCACGGGCTTAGCATATTCAGCTTTACAAGCCTCTGATAGCCGCCCCAGCTTTCATAGCTGAATCCGTCGCCATATGTATTGTCACCGGAAAAGTTGATGTTGCAAAACCAATCTCTGTACGGAGATTTTTTTCTGTTTTTCTTTAGATTTTCAAATGCAAAAAACCCGCGCCCTACATGGTTAAAGACCACTTCAATCACTACGCGCAGCCCCATCGCGTGGCACTTTGCCACCCAGCCTTTAAAGTCTTCATTTGTCCCAAGCCTGCTGTCAATCTTATAATAATCCGTAATCCCATTTCCATTTGTATCTGTTTTTAATACAGGGCCGATATAAATCGCATTGCACCCCATTTTTTTCGCATGTCCAGCCCACAGAAGCAGTTCAGCAAAATGCGATCCCTCCGCAGCCGTGCTTTCCTGCTCGCATCCGCACAGGCTAAGTGGCTGGATCTGGTAAAACACCGCACTGTCATACCAAGCCATTTTAAAAATTCTCCATTTCCTCTTTCTTAGTCAGACTATACAAACATCGATACCGACCCTGTATACCGTCCGTTAATCACATAGTATGCCGCCTCATGCTCCTGGCGCACATAGATCTCAATCTCCTGCAACGTCTTTACCGAATAAATATTGGCAAATTTTTCCACAACTCGGTCAATAATCCTGTCACAGTCACATTGCTGTCCGCGGTATTCAAAGATCAGCCTGCGTTGAATCTCGCTGCGCCAGCTAATTTCTCCGCTCAGCTTGCCGTCGCTTACATCCCTGTCAGAATCCCATAGATTTACAAAAGACTGGAATCCGCTGTTTGCTACATAATATGCCCTGCCGTCCTCCGGCTTTACATATACTTCCAGCTTTTGAATCGGAATCGTGCTTCTGGCAACTGCCTCCTGAAACGCTTTTTCTACAAGCCTTGTCAGATTGATTTCTTTTTCATAGTACTGTAAATACACCCGAAGCGTTGCATCTGAATTTACCATACGAAACCCCTCCTCTACCTTTTTTTCGATACGCCATTCTCTCCTAAATTACATTTTAGTACATAAATTACAATTTGTACACCCAATTTCTTCTTTTTTTTAACAAAAGATACACATTTTCATTTTCCCTTCCTACATTTTCAGCAAATTTCATACAAGATCCTGCCTATCTTTTTCTATAGGAAACTATTGACTTTTTTTTGGATCGTGATAAACTTCTGTTGATATTTATTTTATCTTTATTTCATCTTTTTTATTGGCATTTTATATTTACGAAAGTAAGGAGGAAATAACCAAAATGTTACTCGCACAAATTTTAGCTACCGCCATCTTCATCGTTATGTTTCTGATGATCGTCATTGACAAAATCGAACGCCAGTATGTAACGATTGGCTGCGGCTTGCTGACGCTGGTGCTTGTATTCGGCATTGTAATGCACAGCCCGGATGCAATCTTAAACACGCTGAACATCCAAAGTATTTTTACACCAGATTTCTGGTATGCAGCCAGTGAATCCGCAGAATCATCCAGCGGCATCAACTGGGCTACCATTATTTTTATTGCAGGCATGATGGTCATGGTCGAAGGCATGGCAAAGGCAGGATTTTTCCGCTGGCTGTGTATGCGGCTTGCCAAGATGGTCAATTATAAGCCGATCCCGTTATTTATCGCGTTTATGATTATGTCCGCCATCCTTGCCATGTTTATTGACAGCATCACTGTAATCCTGTTTTTGGCTGCGGTAACCGTCGAGCTTGCAAAGCTGTTGCAATTTAACCCGGTTCCGATGATCTTATCCGAGATCTTCTGCGCAAACCTGGGCGGCTCGGCAACGATGTGCGGAGATCCGCCGAACATTATTATCGGTACATCGTTAGGCTATTCCTTTAGTGACTTTTTAACAAACACCGGATTGATGGCCGGCGTCAGCCTGGTGCTTGTGATCGGCTATTTCTTCCTCGTATTCCATAAGGAGCTGGAAGAAGCGGAAAAAAACGTCATTAACAAAGGCTCTATGCCTGACCCAAAAGAGGCAATTAAAAACAAAAAAGACTTTACGTTAAGCTGCATTATTTTTGCCTGCGCGGTCGTGCTGCTTGTCACGCACGCAGAAACCGGGCTTACCGTCGCTTTTATCGGTACGGCGATCACGGTGCTGACACTGCTCGCCTTTGCCAAATACGCGGCGGAGCTGTTATCCAAGGTAGACTATAAAACACTGCTTTTCTTTATCGGCTTGTTTATGGTAGTCGGCGGCCTGGAGCAGACTGGCATCCTGGAGATTATTGCCGGATACATAGGCAAAGCAAGCCAGGGCAACTTAAAGCTTATGATCGCTATTATTATCTGGGTATCCGCTGTCGCAAGCGCATTTGTAGACAATATTCCATTTGCCGCTACGATGATCCCTGTTATTAAAAGCCTCGCGGCAAGCCAGGGCGTTAGCTTAGAAACGCTCGCCTGGGCATTATCGATGGGTACGGATATCGGCGGCAGCGGCACCCCGATCGGAGCCTCGGCAAACGTCGTCGGCACGTCCGTCGCAGCCAAAAACGGCTATGTGATCGGATGGGGCGAATATTGTAAATCCGCGGCTCCCGCAACGGTGATCGTTGTTATGATATCCATGCTGATTATATTTATCCGTTATTGTTAACAGAAAGGAGCACCGATATGCCACAAACGATTATTTCTGTAAGCCGTGAATTTGGCAGTGCCGGACACGTCATTGCCGAAAGAATCGCCAAAGACCACGGTTTAAATTTTTACGACAGACATATTTTAGATGAAATCGCAACCGAAAATAATATAAAGGTAGAAGTGCTGGAAAAATATGACGAAAAGCCGCGCAATGCGTTTCTTTCCAGAAGAGTCGGCGCATTTTCCAACTCTATGGAAGAGATCCTTGCCGAAATGCAGTTTGACTATATCCGCAAGAAGGCGGAAAGCGGCGAATCCTTTGTGATCGTCGGCCGATGTGCGGAAACTGTATTAACCGGGCACAGCGGGCTGATTTCGATCTTTATCGTCGGCGACGAGCTGGCAAAGATCAAACGGATTATGGAAGTATACAAGATCAGCGAATCCGACGCCATCGCCAAAATCCGGCGCCACGACAAAAAGCGCAAGCAGTATCATAACCGCCACTCCAGCTTCCGCTGGGGCGATTCGAGATACTACGATATGTGCATCAACAGCAGCAGGCTGGGGCTGGAACATACTGGCGCTGCTTTGGAGTATTATATCACAGAACGGATCAGTCAGATGCAGTAGATAAAAAAGCTGCCGGAAATCAGATTTTCCGGCAGCTTTTTCATGTATTATTTTTGAAAATAGTAATTATCATCCGGCTGCACATATCCAAAGCTTGGATGCGTCTTTTTCAGCGTCAGATACAGCGCACTGTTTGTCAGCATCTGGTACGGTTCAGAATAAAAAATCCCGGTCAGTCCTAACGTAATGGCAGACAATATGTTCCATCCAAAAAAGGACAGATCCAGCACAAACGTTTCCCACTTATTGCCCGTCATCATTTCCCGGCTGATACGAAACGCCT
Organism: Eubacteriaceae bacterium; assembly: GCA_910574915.1. Taxonomy (GTDB): domain Bacteria; phylum Bacillota; class Clostridia; order Lachnospirales; family Lachnospiraceae; genus Eubacterium_J. The sequence goes on along the minus strand of CAJTCR010000010.1, from coordinate 81,821 downwards.
CGTCAGGCGCCATATCCGGGTACTCTGCTAACAGATACGGGATCATCCGGTACTCATAGGACTTGACAAATCCCGGGATCACAAACAGCAGCGACCATAAAAAAATATACAGGTTTTTAAAAAACATCGTCTTTACGATATTGCCATAGCAGTTTTTAAACGCAAAACCCATTTCTTGAAACTGCGGCTTGACTTCCCTCGCCATCGTCATATACCGTTTGCATCCGACTTCCAACGGGTTCAGCACGAAAATACTAACTACGATCATAACGACCCACATTCCTAACGCGGTCACCAACGCAAGCCCCAGAAACGGCAGCACAAAGCGCACCAGCTCGTTGACTACCCGGTATTCATCATAACCATAATAGCTGTCCCGAAACAATTCGTGCCCGCTTGACACACCTGATCTGCTGCTTCTGCCCGCAATCCCGTTTGCCCCTGACCCAGAGACGATCATATGGATAAACGCAACAAGCACAAACGGCCAGTAATTCAGCCTTAGCAGCGATTTTGAATCTTCTTTTAACGCAATTCGGTTCCACATATTGATTCCTTCTTTCTTTTGATACCAGCCAGGTACGTTTAAAGCCTTGTCTCTACAAAAATATCATAAATCGCTTTGATCGCCTGCTCAAAGTCATCGTTGCTGACACCGATAATGACATTCAGCTCCGAAGATCCCTGGTCGATCATTTTCACATTTACATTTGCGTGCGCCAGCGCAGAAAAAATCCTGCCTGCCGTACCGCGTGTACTCTTCATCCCCCGTCCGACAACGGCAATCAGCGACAAGTCCGCCTCCAGATCAATGCTGTCTGGCTCGGCAAGACGATGGATCGCAGACAGTACGCTCTGTTCCTTGCCCTCAAACTCTTCCTGATGCACAAAAACCGTAAACGTATCGATGCCGGACGGCGTATGCTCAAACGAGATCTGATTCTCCTCAAATGCCGCCAGTACTTTCCGTCCAAATCCAATCTCCGTATTCATCATATCCTTTTCAATATTGACGGCTACAAATCCCTGCTTTCCGGCTATCCCGGTAATCGTATACTCCGGCTTCTGGCAGGTACTCTCTACGATAAACGTACCCGGATCCTCCGGCACATTCGTATTTTTAATATTGATCGGAATCCCTTCCTTGCGCACCGGAAAAATCGCGTCTTCATGCAGCACCGCAGCGCCCATATAGGACAGCTCCCGCAGCTCCTTGTACGTAATGACCTTGATTCCTTTTGGGTTTTTAATAATTCTTGGATCTGCAACGAGAAATCCCGACACATCCGTCCAGTTTTCATACAGGTCTGCTTTACACGCCTTCGCCACGATCGAACCGGTAATATCCGACCCGCCGCGGGAAAAGGTCTGGATACGCCCGTCTTCGCCCGCTCCGTAAAACCCTGGAATCACGGCACGGTCGCTCTTTTTTAAACGCTCTTTTAAAATTGCATTTGTCTGATCGGCATTAAAATTTCCGTCCTTATCAAAGCGGATCACCTCTGCCGCATCGATAAATTCATAGCCGATAAAATGCGACATAATCAAGCCGTTTAAGTATTCCCCACGGGATGCTGCATAATCCGCTCCTGCTTTTTGACGAAAGTTTTCTTCCATTGTTTTAAACTCTTCATCCAGGCTGAAATTCAACTTTAATCCACTTATAATTTCATTATAGCGGGCGCGGATCTTGCGCAGCAGCGGCTTAAATTCCTCTCCTGCCTCTGCCTGCGCATAGCACTCGTACAGCATATCCGTTACCTTTGTATCGTTTTTATGACGCTTTCCCGGCGCGCTCGGTACAACATACCTGCGCTTTTTATCTGCCAGGAGAATATCCCGTACTTTGCGGAACTGCTCCGCGCTTGCCAAAGAGCTGCCCCCGAATTTTACAACTTTAATCATGTTTTCTCCTCCATTCAGTCCTGACTTCTGTTATAAGTCAAACTCATTTTCTCTCATATACTCCTGCGCCTCATCCAGGATCTCGTCTAAGTCGTCTTCTCCGATATCAACTTGATGCGGCTGCTTCCTATAAAATATATCATACATGACAGGAATAATAAAGAGGGTCATTAAAGTTGCATACAATAAACCTCCGACAACAACGATCGCCATGCCGCGTCCCATCGAATTGCCCGCCTGATTGCTGAAAATCATCATGCACATCGATAAAATCGTCGTCAGCGCGGTCATAAGGATCGGGCGCATACGCGTCTTTCCAGTAGCAATCAGCGCTTCCCGCCTTTCCATGCCCCCGATCCGAAGCTGGTTGGCATAGTCTACAAACACAATTCCGTTGTTTACAACTGTTCCCATTAAAATCGTAAACCCAAGCAGGCTCATCAGCGACAACTGCTCCCCAAACGCAAGCAGCCCTAAAAGTCCGCCCGTAAACGCCAGCGGGATCGTAAACAATACGATAAACGGTGACAGCAGGCTTTGAAACTGTGCAACCATAACGAGATAAATCAGCAAAAAGCCGAGCGCCATAAGCTGCCCCATCTGCACTACCATATCGTTGACCTGGTCGCTCTCGCCGCCGATCTCAATCGTATAGCCGTCTGCAATCGCATAGTCTTTAAGCAGCTTATTTAACGACCGTGTCAAAAGCGTTGTATTATAGCCTTCCATCGTATCCGCCGTCACGGTAATATAGTGCGACTGGTTTTCTCTGGAAATCGACGCCAGCCCCTGGCCGTACTCAATCTGTGCAAAATCGCCAAGCGTGTACTTTTTCGTCTGCGTGGTGCCGTCCTCTTTTGTCTGCGTCGCTTCCAGCTCCATATCCAGCAGGTTTTCTTTATTTAACAGCTCTGTTTCATCGACGATCTGCACGGTCATATCCGTATCGCCGACGCTCATCGTAACCGAATCCTTTTCTGTCGTCAGCCTGGAGGAGAGCGTTCCATAGATCTGCGCTACGGTAAGCCCCCGCTTCATTGCGCGGTCTTTATTTACAATTAAATGGATCTCCTGCGCGCCGTCTTCCTGCCCGTTGGAAATATTTTCAAAGCCTTCCACCTGCGCCACAATCTTTTGCACATCCTCACTGATCTGCAGCAGCTTTTCCATGCTTTCGCCGTAAATATTCAAAGACAGCCCGCTGCCCATCATCGCGGTCATATCCCCCATCGCTGAGGACGAAACGACTGCTTCGCAGTCCAAATCCGCCACGGCGTCTTCTAGTTCTTTGGAAATCTCACGTATTTTGCGGATATCTTTAATGTCTTCCTCCAGCAAAATCGCAAAGGAAAAGTTAAGAAAATTCTCTCCCTCTGCGCCGGCGCCCAACATGCTGTTCGCACTGCTGCCGTCCATCGCGCCTACCGTCGCAATCCCGTCTACCGAAAGCGCCGCTTCCATTACTTTGTCTGCCAGCGCAAACGCCTCTTCTTTTTCTGTCTCTTCCGGCACGCTGACCGATATCGAGATCTGCTCCCCGGTCATCTCAGGCAGCATCGTGATGCCCATGCGCATAACCTCGCGAATGCAGATCACCAGCAGCAGCACCGACAATACAAGCGGTACGATTTTAAATCGCAAGCTAAAAGAAAGCGCTTTTCCATAGAGCTTTTGTACCTTTTCAAACAGCGGATAACGCTTTTCTTTTGTATTTTTTAACAGGATCGAGCCTGCCGTCGGCACAATAGAAAGCGCTACTATTAACGACGCCGTCAGCGCGTATGTAATCGTCATGGCAAACGGCACCATCAGCTCCGCCACCAGCCCGGTCGTAAAGACCATCGGCAAAAATACGCATACGGTCGTAAGCGTCGACGATATAATCGGCCCTGCCACCTGCTTTGCGCCCTGCACGGCTGCCCTTGGCGCCGAAACGCCGTGGTTTCGTATGCGGTAGATATTTTCAATTACGACGATCGAATTGTCCACCAGCATACCGATGGCAAGCCCCAGTCCGGCAAGTGTCATAATATTGATCGAGATATCCGAAAAATACATAATCAGTATGGCAAACAGCACCGAAAACGGAATGCTGAACGCCACCACAAGCGTTGGCTTTGCGTCTTTAAAAAACATTACAAGCACAAGCACCGCAAGCAGCGCGCCGCCGATCATGCTTTGCAGAATGCTGCTGATAAACATCGTAATGTAATCGCCCTGGTTCATAATCGGCGTAACGGTTAAGCCCTCGTAATCCTCTTCCAGCTTTGCAATCGCCGCCTCGCAGGTCTTTGCCACGACGGACGTACTCGCCGTGCTTCCCTTAAAGATGGAAAGCAGCACCCCTTCCTCGCCGTTGCTCTTGGCGTAAGTTTCCCCGGCATTGTCAATCACCGTAATATCCGCCACATCTGACATGCGCACATTGCCAACGCCCGGCAGCTTGCACAGCAGCATTTCCTCCAGGTTTTGAATGCTGTCATAGTGCTCGCCTACTTTAATCAGCCACTGGTTTTTCGACTTCTCTTCGTCGCGGATATAGCCTGCCGGCATGGAAAAATCCTGTGCCGTAATCATCTGCGACAGCGTATCCATATTGACCAGGCTGCTGATATTTGCCTGTTCAAGCGCCGCCTTCCTGGACTGGCGGTATTGTTTTTTTGCTTCTTTCAGTTCCTTTTTCGCCTCATCCAGCTCTTTTTGCGAGCTTTCAATGCCGGACAAGCCGTTTGCCATCTGTGCGTCCCCCGACGCCATCGACACTGCCGCCTGGAATTTCCCGCTGTCCGCCTCCTTATACTTTTGGTCGATCTGGTCCATCTGCCGGTTGACCTGCTTGACAGCCTGCTCCACAGCCATAATCTGTGTCTCAAGGTTCGCAATGCCGGTTTCTATCTGCGGCAGCCGCTTTGTCACAATATCCGACAACTGCTGCAAGCGGTCAACCGTCAAGTCTTTGACCTGATCGCCCATACCCATCTGTGAGATCCACTCCACAAATGGCGCAAGCTCCTCCGGGTTTGCCAGCGCATCGTCAATATCGGCGGGAATCGCAATGCCCGCCAACTGCGCAGGCTGTGCGAGCGTCGTCTGCATCGCGCCGAGCGCGCCGTTTATTTTATTATATGTATCTACAACCTGATTATCCTCATATGCTTTTTTCTCCGCTTCCAGCCCCGCCTTAGAAGCCTGCAAGCTCGTCAGGTTCGCTTCATACGCTGCCTTTGTCGCCAGCGCCTGGTCAAGCGCCAGGCTTGCTTCCGCTAACTGCTTGGACGTATCGGACTGTGCTTTTTTCAAATCGTCCTGTTTCTTTTCCAGCTCGCTTTTGGCGTCGTCCAGCTTTTTTGTCCCGTCTTCAAGCTGTGCGGCGGCTTCCTCGATCTGCTCCTTTGCCTCGGCAAGCTTGTCGTTTGTCTCTTCTAGTATCTGGTCGTTGATCTGATCGATTTTGGACGCGTTTAGGCGCACCTCCACCGTCTTTTCCACACTGCCTACCGCAGAGACGCTCGCTACGCCGTCCTGGCGCTCGAAATACGGACGGATAATCTCTTCCGTAAAGTCGGACACCTCATAAATATCCTTATTTTCATAGCTGACCGTCGCATACATCGTCGCCATCATATCCATAGAGATCTCCAGCATATTCGGCGTACCGCACATTTCCGGCAGTTCAAGCTGGTTCAGCTTCGCGGTCACCTTGACCATCGCGGAGTCCATATTCGTATCTTCTACGAACTCCAGCGTAATCATGCTGTAGTTTTCCGCACTGACACTCGTAATATTTTCCACGCCCGTCACGGTGCCAAGCGCCTGCTCCATCGGAGAAGTCACTTCGCTCTCCACCTTTTCAGGGCTTGCCCCCGGATCAGTCGTAATAATCATTAAATACGGCAGGCTCATATCCGGCAGCAGGTCGGTTTTCATACGCATTAAGCTGACGACGCCGATTACCATTACCGCTATGACCGCCACGAAAATCGTAAACGGCTTTTTTACGCAATATTTGGTCATTTTCCACTCTCCTTATCCGACACGGCTTTTTCTAATGCACGGTTTTTTGCAATGAATGCCTCGAATTTTTCCGCGGAATAGTTTAAGATCAGCTCTTTTGGAAAACCGGTTTCTTCCACAATCGGCATCGAATGGTCGGTATTGGCAAGGTCTGTCATAATATGCGCGTCACTGTTCATAATGACAGGCACCTCATACTGCATGCACAGCTTTAAAATCGTCCTGATATTTTCCCCGACGTTTTTTCTTGAAGGCGAACGCAGCGAATTGTTATTAATCTCCAAAAGCGTATGGAATTCCTTCGACGCCAGTACAAGCTGCTCATAGTCCAGCGGGCAGTTGCCGTCGTCAGGATGCCCGATCATATCGATCTTTGGATTTTTCATCGCCCCAAGCACTGCCGCCGTGTTTCTCTCCCTCGTCCCAGGCGCAAATAAATTGCCGTGGATACTCGCGATCCTAAGATCGGTCTTGTCAATGATCCAGTCCGGCAGATCCACCGTCCCATGCTCATCCATAATATTCAGCTCTGCCCCAAGCATCAGACGAACCCCGAACATCTCCCTTGGCACGACCCTTAGATTTACAAAATACAAATCGTCACATGTCCCCGGCATATTGTGCGTATGCTCCGTAATTCCCAACAGCTTAAGCCCGCGCAGCGATGCCTCCTTCGCCATCTCTGTAAGCGTCCCGTAAGCATGGCCGCTTGCGATCGTATGTGTATGTACATCCAGTTCAAAATCCATTGTCTCATCCTCTTCTTTTTTAGATTTTTGCCCGTTTCATATCTTTAATAAGATAACGCATTTCGATTCGTTTGTCTATTTTTTCAGAGGATTTTATAAAATATTAAGATTAATAAAATGAAACAAACGCAATGGCAGGCGGTTCCTGTCCACAGAGCCGCCTGCCGTTTTCCTTTGTTTTCTATTTTTTGATTAATAAAGATTCCCCTGTCATTTCCGCAGGCTTTTCCATACCCATCATTTCGATTAAAGTCGGCACAATATCCGCAAGGCGCCCGCCTTCTTTTAACGTATACGCCGGATCATAATTGATCAGGATAAACGGCACCGGATTGATCGTATGGGCAGTAAACGGTACGCCTGTTTCATAGTCGATCAACTGCTCCGCATTGCCGTGGTCTGCGCATAAAAACATCTGTCCGTCTACCTCAAGCAGCGCTTCGAGTGCCTTGCCGACACACGTATCGACTGCTTCCAGCGCTTTTTTTGCAGCTTCTAACACACCGGTATGCCCTACCATGTCAGGATTTGCAAAGTTAATAATAATGACGTCAAAGTTCTGCGAACGGATTGCCCCGCAGAGCTTCTCGCATACTTCCGGCGCGCTCATCTCCGGCTGGAGGTCATACGTCGCTACCTTTGGAGATTTTACCAAAATCCGCTCTTCCCCTTTATTTGGCTCTTCCACGCCGCCGTTAAAGAAGAACGTTACATGCGCGTACTTTTCTGTCTCGGCGATTCTTGCCTGTGTCTTGCCGTTTGCCGCAAGGAACTGTCCGAATGTATTTTTCAGCTCTACTTTTTTAAACGCAATCTCTTTGTTTGGAATCGTAACGTCATATTCGGTAAAGCAGACATAGGTCACCTGCTTTCTTGCTCCGCGGTCAAAGCCGCTGAAATCATCGCAGCAGAAGACTCTCGTCATCTCTCTGGCACGGTCTGGACGGAAGTTGAAAAAGATCACGGAATCCTGGTCTTTTACAGTCGCAACCGGCTTTCCGTCTTCCTCAATCACCGTTGGAAGAACAAACTCGTCGGTTTTATCATCGTCATAAGACGCCTGCATCGCCGCTACCGGGTCTTGTGCCTTTACGCCTTCGCCCTTTGTCAGAGCGGCATAAGCCTTTTCCACACGATCCCAGCGATTGTCACGGTCCATCGCATAATAACGGCCAGAAATTGTTGCGATCTTGCCGACGCCGATCTCTTTCATCTTGTCTGCCAGTTCCTGGATAAAGCCCTTTCCTGAAGAAGGCGCTGTGTCACGCCCGTCCATAAAGCAATGTACATATACATTTTGAAGCCCTTGTCTTTTTGCAAGCTCCAGCAGCCCGTAAATATGAGTATTGTGGCTGTGTACGCCGCCGTCTGACACAAGCCCGAACAGGTGCAGGTCAGACCCGTTCTTTTTGCAGTTTTCCACTGCTTTTAAAAGAGCTTCATTTTTGAAAAAATCACCGTCTTCGATTTCCTTTGAAATTCTCGTAAGCTCCTGGTACACGATGCGCCCGGCACCCATATTCAAATGCCCAACCTCGGAATTTCCCATCTGCCCGTCCGGTAAGCCGACAGCAAGTCCGCTTGCGTAGCCTTTTACAAACGGATAATCACTCATCAGTTTGTCCAGCACCGGCGTATTTGCCTGTGCCACAGCGTTGCCTTCTTGCGTCTCGTTCAGGCCAAATCCGTCTAAAATCATTAATACCGTAGGTTTTTTACTCATGTTTTTTCTCTCTCCTCCTAAATATGATTCTTATTATAAAATAGCACTAATTTACAGATTTCTCAACTCCAAATCTTATTTTTTTGTGTTTTCCTTTCAGAACCTGGTCAAAGCTTTGCAGCCGCACGCTTCAGTAATAAGGACTCCCTAAGCAGCATCGCCAGCGCAATTAAAAACGCCACAAAATCCGCGATCGGCGCCGCGTACATCGCGCCTTCCAGCCCGAAAAACCGCGGCAGTACAATTAACAGCGGCATTAAAAACAAGATCTGCCTCGTCAAAGACATCCATGCCCCGGCAGCAGCTTTTCCGATCGAGGTATACATATTTGCCACAATCGGCTGAAACTGATTGACAAACGTAAAAAACATATAGATTCTAAAATACCGCTCCGCAAACTGAAAATACGCTTCGCTTTCCTGCCCAAACAGCCCGATAATCTGCCTTGGAAAGATCTGAAAGCACAAAAATGCCGCGATCGAAATGACCGTCGCGCAAAAAATGGACTTCCACACCGCTTCCAATACACGCTTATACTGCTGCGCCCCGTAATTAAAGCTGACAATCGGCTGCATTCCCTGCGAAATGCCGATTACAATCGAAAAAAACATCATCCCGACCTTGGATATAATGCCTGCGCACGCAAGCGGGATATCGCCGCCATAGGCCGACTGCCCGCCGTAAAACGTCAGCACATTGTTCAATACGATCTGTACAGCCATCATCGCAAACTGGTTGATGCACGGCGACATGCCAAGCTTTGCAATATTGCCCCAGCAGGACGCTTTCGGCAAAAAGCACTCCCGTACAAGCGGCACTGTCCGAAAACGGGACAGGTATACGCCAACCAGCACCGCAGACACGACCTGCCCGATGACCGTCGCCCACGCAGCCCCCTGGATGCCAAGGTCAAACTGGATCATAAACAGCGCATCCAGCACGGTATTTACGATCGCGCCAATCAGCGTGCACAGCATGGAAAACCGCGGGCTGCCGTCTGCCCTGACCAGATTGGAGCCGCCCGTCGTAAAAATTAAAAACGGAAACCCAAAAGACGTAATCCCTGTATAAGTCAGAGAATACGCAAGCGTCTGATCCGTCGCCCCAAACGTCACCATCATCGGCTCTAAAAATATCTTTGTAATCACACAGAGCAGTATCCCAATGACAATCATCATTGAAACTACATTTCCCGCATATTTGGCAGCCTGTTCCTTTCTGCCGCGCCCCATATTCAGGTTAAAATTCGCAGCTCCGCCGATCCCGCACATCAACGAAATCGCCGTACAGCTCATCGTCAGCGGAAAAGCCACATTTGTCGCCGCATTTCCCAGCATCCCGACATAATGCCCGATAAAAAACTGGTCTACAATATTATACAGCGCACTGACCAGCATCGCGATAATGCTTGGAATGGCAAACTCCGCAAGCAGCCTTCCAACCGGTTTGCTGCCCAGCGGATTTTGTTTCTGGCCTTCCTTATGATTTTGAATTTGATTTTTCTTTTGTGTTTGCATCACTTCCATAGTTAATAATCCTTCTTTCCAAACGGCATGAATCACAAGCCTGCAACATTTGCCTTCTATTTGTCCTTCTTAAATATGTGCAGCATACAGAAAAAAATCCCGGTAAAGACAAAAAAATCCGCCATATTAAACACCAGCCTGCGAAACCATTTCGGCCCAAAGCCAAAGCTTATATAGTCCACCACATAGCCCTTTGTAACACGGTCATGCAGGTTGCTAAACCCGCCGCCTGCAAGCAGCGCTAACCCCGTCTTCGCCATGCCCGCGTCCTTTTTTCGGCTGATGCAGGCAAATGCCAAGGCTACGGCAAGCAGCGCGCCAATATGGATGTTTTTCACCCATTTTGGATGGCTTTTTAAAAAATTGCCGGCTGCTCCGGTGTTATAATATTTTTTCAGTACGATTCTGCCGCCTGCAAGCGGACGCTGCTCCTTACAGGATCTCACTTTGTCCATATGCTGTTTTACATGGTATTCTATAAAACAGGCTAAGATGGCTGTTATGACTGCGATCATGTGCATCTCCTCTTTTTCTGTGTTGAACAGGAAGGGACGCCGGGAGAGCGGATGTGCCTCCCCTGGCGGCGTCCGTTCCAAAATGCTAAGAATCCCTAAGTATCCTGCTGGTACGCTGGTGGCTGTGGACGGTCGCCGCACCTAGTTCGCTACCTGCCGGCAGCTAAAGGTGCCGCTTGGCTGCGCCCCTGGTTGCCCCGCAGAATACTAAGGGATTCTAAGCATTCTTCCAAAGCCGCCGCCAGGGGAGGCACATCCGCTCTCCCGGCTGCTCTTCGTAAATGTTACAAAAACAAGCTCAATATGATTTGTTTTGTTCGCTGTAGTATTAGAGTGTGTTTTTTTACGGATATACGAGGGGGGGACTGTTTTTCACAAGTGTAGCAAAAAATACTGCACTGAGCGTAGGGTGTGTTACTGTTCGTATCTTGTCCCCGTTCTTTTGATTATACACCAGATCGCCTTCCTATTTCCAGATAATTTTGAAAAATGTCGCAAAATATGCAAAGGACAATCATAAAATTATTGGCGTAGCAGGTGCCGCAAAATCATCAGCAGATGGTGTATGGGAAATAGGTATCGATGTTATGGAAGAATATAGAAACGCCAGATTGGGAACGTATTTAGTGAGGGGATTGACGAAAGAATTATTGGCACAAAATATTATTCCATTCTATTCTGCTTCTATAACGAATATTGGTTCGCAGATGGTAGCAAGCAGATGTGGCTATATCCCGTTATGGGTCGATACATTTGGAACTATTCTTGATGGGAGTTCCGTATACAATGATATGATGAAAGGTTTATCATTGGCATTTGCTGAATGAAAATTTTACGCCAGGAGAGAGGATGGGTACACTCTGGCGGCTGTTCTTCGCAAGTGCTGCCAAACGAGCCCGAAATGGTTTGTTCGCTGTAGTATTAGGCTTTTGCACTAAATTGTATACACAAGGGTTTTGACAAAAGCCTAATTGCAGTTTCCTAAATTAACGCTTGCAAATGAACAAGGCATCATTTATAATCAGATTAGAGACAGTTATAGGATTTTGGCACGTCCGATGATTGTCACCGGAAACTAATTGTATTACAATTAATATTGGCTATCCCCTATTGGTCGTAGGAGATAGCCATTTTACTTTCTATGATGGTTGTCGAGATAAGATAAAGCTGCGAATATTACTAACAGCAACGTCAAAACTTCTAACGTATCCATATGTACCTCCTTTCCGTTCCCGGAAAGTACAACCACCAGACTATCCCTACGCTGTTCTAATCTGACTATAGAATATTATCGCATATTTGTGAGAATTTGTATAATATTTTTTCTCTAAATTTCATCAGTGATACCTGCTATTATTTCTCCAAGTACCCCAAGCCTACTCTCCAAATTGTTCTCCTGGCGTCCTTCCTATTAAAAACCTAACAAGTCCACTAAAACCGAAAATCCCGCTCCCCATCCTGAATCTGGCTGATATATTCCGCCGCTTTTTTTCTGACCGTAACGTTTGGAATCTTTGTCAGCTCCTCGGCGATCAGCTTTTCTCCCAGCTCCTTCGTCTGCGGCGCCGCGTAATCCTCTAAAAATTCCTTCAGCGTAATCAGTGCATTCGGATGGCAGCAGTTGACGATCTGCCTACTTTTCAACAGCTCCATAAAACGGTCGCCGGTACGTCCGGCACGATAGCAGGCGGTGCAAAAGCTTGGTACATAGCCAAGCTCCATCAGCCAGTGCACGACTTCTTCCAATGTCCTGCGGTCGCTGACGTCAAACTGGGCAGAGTTATCCTCTTCTTTTTCCTCTTCATAATAGCCGCCGACACTCGTCCTGGAGCCGCCGCTGATCTGCGAGATGCCAAGATGCAGCACTTTTTTGCGCGTTTTTGCAGATTCCCTGGTAGAGACGATCATGCCCGTATACGGTACCGCAATGCGGATACATGCTACGATCTTTCCAAACATTTCGTCGGAAATTCCGTTGTCAAATACATCCGGGTCGATATCATCGGCGCGCCGCACTCTCGGCACGCTGATCGTGTGCGGGCCTACCCCTTTGTATGCTTCTAGATGCTCCGCGTGCATTAAAATGCCTGTAAAATCATAGCGGTAATTGTTCAGCCCAAACAGCACGCCCAACCCGACGTCGTCGATTCCGCCGTCCATCGCCCTGTCCATCGCCTCCGTATGGTAGGCATAGTTGCTCTTTGGCCCGGTCGGGTGCAGCTTTTCATACTGCTTCTTATCGTAGGTTTCCTGGAATAAAATATAAGTACCGATGCCTGCCTCCTTAAGCTTTTGGTAATCCTCGACTGTCGTCGCCGCAATATTGACATTGACACGCCGGATCGCGCCGTTTTTATGTTTGATGCTGTAAATGGTCTGAATGCACTCCAAAATATACTCCAGCGGATTGTTTACCGGATCTTCCCCCGCTTCCAGCGCCAGGCGCTTGTGACCCATATCCTGCAATGCGATGACTTCCCTGCGCACTTCCTCCTGCGTCAGCTTTTTTCTTGTAATATGCTTGTTTTTCGCATGGTACGGGCAGTACTCACAGCCGTTAATGCAATAGTTGGACAAATACAGCGGCGCAAACATTACGATGCGGTTCCCGTAAAATTCCTGCTTAATCTGTTCCGCCAGCTTGTAAATTTCCTTGTTTTTTTCTTCCAGCTCACAGTCCAGCAGCACGATCGCCTCTTTGTGGGAAAGCCCTTTCATTTTTTTCGCTTTTTCTAAGATTTCATCGATTAGCTGCACATTATTTTTGTTTTTCTGCGCGTAGTCCAGGCATTCCTGGATCTCCTCATCACTGATAAATTCCTCTGCCTTTGGTGACATTACATTGTACATATACTTTGCCCTTCCTTTTTATTTTTTCTGATTTTTTACTTTAATGGCAGCTTAGAATATGCTACCTTTGCAGATACCCCGCTAATCCGTCCAAGCTTTCCAGACAATGCGCTGATTACGTCCGCAGGCGCATCCATCGCTATGCTGATTAACGATACGCCACGCTCCCTGTGCGGGATTCCCATTCTGCCGATAATATAGCTGCTGCATCCGTGAAGCAGCTCATTCAGCTCACGCACGCCCTCTTCTTTCTCTACCACAATCGCAATGACTGCCAGCTTTGTGTCCTTATCTCCCATAGCAGGCTCCTTCCACCTTATCTAAAATACCGCTTAAATATGCGATCGCCACGCCGTAATTGGTCATTGGCACCTGCTGCTCCTTTGCCGCATCCACTCTTGCCATCACATACTTGCGGTTAAACATGCAGGCACCGCATTGGATCAGCAGGCTGTATGCTGACAGGTTTTCGGGAAAATCCGTCCCTGAGACAAGATCTATATGCAGCCCCTCGCCGACCCTCTGGCGCAGCAGCCGCGGCAGCTTCACCCGCCCGATATCCTCATCGAGCGGCGCATGGGTGCAGCATTCTGCGATCAGCACCCGGTCTTGTTCGGTCAGAGTGCCGATTACCTGCGCCCCCTGCACAAAATAGTCCATATCCCCTTTATATGCCGCAAACAGTACGGAAAATGAAGTCAGCATACTTTCCACAGGCTTTTTCTCATAAATGGTGCGAAATACCTGCGAATCTGTAATAATCAGCTTCGGCGGCTTTTTTAAAGCTTCCAGTGCGCACGCAAACTCGTCTGTCGTCACACACACCGTAATGCACTTTTGATCCAGCAGTTCCCGCAGCGTCTGCACCTGCGGAAGAATCAGGCGCCCTTTCGGAGCCTGGATATCCTGCGGCATGACTAACATGACAACATCCTCCCGGCGGACGAATCCTGCGGTAATCAGGCGCTTTGCCGCTTCGTTTTGCTCCGCTGCCGCGGCGATCAGCGCGTGTTTTAACTCCTCTATCCCTTCTTTTGTAACAGCACTCACAAGCAGCGGCTTTTTCTGGAACACCTGCTCAATTTGCCGCGCCAATGCGTCTGCCTGTGCGTTCGTATCTGTCTTGCTGACGACGGGAATCACCGGCGTATCCCTTTTTTGCAGCAGTTCAAACCATCGTTTCTCTTCTTCAAAACTGCCTGCTTTTTCTTGTTCCCCGGAAAAAACAAGCACCGCCAGATCCGCTTGTTTTGCCGCCTGCTTTGCCAATGCCACCCGGCTGCCGCCCAATGCCCCCGTATCGTCAAATCCAGCCGTATCAACCAGCACGCAAGCCCCTATACCATGTATCTCCATTGGCTTTTTTACAAGATCTGTCGTCGTGCCGCCGATCTTCGATACAATCGAAATCTGCTGCCCTGCCAGCGCATTCACCAGCGACGACTTTCCGCTGTTCATTTTTCCGAAAAAAGCAATATGCACCCGGTCTGCACTCGGCGTATCGTTCCATGTCGTTCCCATTCCTGCCTCCTTTTTGCAGATGCCGCCGACTGCCAGAAAACAAAAAACCGTAAAACAGGATTCTCTGCTTGCCTTATGGTATCAAAAAGAATCTACCTGTTTTACGGTAAATGTTTCTTTCAGACTTCTTCTTTCCTTCATGGATATCCCTTCTGGTCAGCACATCTGCAATATTCAGTTTTCATCAGCAGATACGCAGGTTATAAAAGCTTTGTATCCGCATGTTTTTCTGGCTGTCCGTATCGCCCGGACAACGTTTCATTTAATATTCCTCATACCCGCAGGCTTGCAGCCTTTCATCCTTCGCCTGCACCTGCTCTTTTAAATCCTTGGCATAATCTTTTAGCTTTTTAAGCAGCGCTTCGTCGGAAACGGCAAGTATTTTTGCAGCCAGAAGCGCCGCGTTTGCGCCGCCGTTAATTGCGACTGTCGCTACCGGAATGCCGCTTGGCATCTGCACAATCGAGTACAGCGAATCTCTGCCGCCCAAAGACGTCGTATGCATCGGTATGCCGATGACCGGCATTGGAAAAATCGCCGCGCACATGCCCGGCAGATGCGCCGCCATGCCAGCTCCCGCGATAATCACTTTCAATCCTTTTTCCTCTGCTGTCTTTGCATATTCAAAAAACACATCCGGTTCCCGATGCGCAGAAATAATCCGCATTTCATACTCGATTCCAAGCTGCTTTAACACATCCGCAGCCTTTGCCATTACTGGCAGATCCGAATCCGAACCCATTACGATTCCAACCTTAGTCATAGTTTGCTCCTTTGCTTTTGTTCTATTTTATTGTCAGCGCCCCAGCGCATCCAGAGGCACATTCAGCTCTTGCGTACCCTCCACGACAAACCTTCCGTCACGGATCACATCGATAAACCCTCCATCCGGCAAAACCGCCGTAATCTGATCCAGTTCATCGTATGGAATGGTGATATCCGTATGGCAGTTAAAATATGCCTTTGCCGCGTCTTCCCTGCGCAGCATAGACACCTCATTGTCTCTTGCCACAATCTCTTTGCCGTCTGGATTATAGACTTTTGTATCTTCTGCATGGGAATAGCACGTATCCCCGACTGCAAAATGCGGCCCTGTCTTTTCCGCAATTAAAATCGGCAGCTTCTCTGCGATCTGATAATCCCGCGCCATCCGGTAAGCCGTCGTATTCGTCCCGATCGCAAACTCTCCCATCGGAAGCGTCTCATGCTGCATCAGCACGTTTTCACGAATATAACGCCTGTTTTCCTCCGGGTCTTTAAAATTCGCGCAGCGATAGTCCGTAATCATCCCGTCCGTAAAAAAAAGCTCCAGGTCTTTATAAAACAGTTCGTTTAAAAAAACACCTGTTACATGCAGCACACCGCACGTCCCTTTTAGCACAGGCGAGGTAAACACCTCTCCGACAGGGATATTCACATCTGCCACACAGTTTTCAAATGCCGTCTGCTTTTCAGGCTCCGCAAGCCTTCGCACTGACACATACAGGTCTGTATGGTTTGCGCCTTTTCCGGTAATATGCACACGCTGTGCCTTGTCTAGCACATCGATCAGCTTTTGCTGCATCTTGCGGTAGTGCATATAATCCAGCGTATTGATCTTTACCGTTTCCGCAAAAATCTGCTGGTAATCCTGCCCGATCGCAGGCAGCGGATAGGCGATAATCGTATAGCTGCGCTCTTCCCCTTTGATATACCGGTTTGTAATCTGCCCCGCCTGGTTCGCGTAATAGACTAACAGCTTCTGCTGTTTTTCATCATAATGCGCAGCTTCTTTTTTATTTTCCGGTGCAAACGGCTCCTCGCCAAACACCTCCTGCACCGCAGGCCCTGCAAACACTGCCGCAAGATCCTTATAAGTCTCATACGCATCCCGCAGCACTTCCAGCCTGCGCTCCACAAACGCCTTATCCAGATAATAAGCGCTGTCATTGCGGTGGTCGTAGTCAAACTGGCGGTTTGCCGACGTAGAATAGCACCCGCGCTTTCCATGCCCTCTGTTTTCCATAGAAGACACCGCATCCCGGAAAATCACCGTTTGCAGCCCAAGCTTTGCAAAATTGTCCATCGCCCTGCGCACAACACGCTCAAACCCGATCTGGTAATGGATGCTCACGGTCTTTTTCTTCGACAGGTCTTTGTTCGTCACTTCAAACCCGATACGGTAGCCTTCGGTAAACGTATCCGCCATTGCCTGGATCTGATCGTCTGACAGGCTGGCAAGGTACTGTGCGCTTTTTAACTCATTTTCAGAAATATATTCCCCATACCTGTACAAATATGTCAGATCGTCCAAATCGGCTTCCCGCACAATCCGTGTGAAAAAATCAAGCTGCGGGTCAATGCCGTTTCGTACACTCTGCGCTACAAGGATTTCGCTGTAATCATGAAAATGCCAGTATAAAATCTGTCGGATTTCTTCGGCATCCGTACCGCTTTGATCGCAAAAGCAGGTATAAATCTCCACAAACAGCTCCAGCAGCACCGTCATATCCGCAAGCCTGCCCTCAAATGCATAAGCAATCAGCGCCCGGCATTCCGTATACAAAAAGCAGAGCATCCCGCCATACTCGCTGCCCAGCCTGCCTACTGCATACGCAGGATTGGCATAGCTGTTTTCGTAGCACACATCCTTTTTGCCGGGCGAAAGATCGGCATAAAGCCTTTCGTTTAACTGCTCGCATTCTGCCAGGGAACGATGCCAGAGCGTGCCTTCCTGCTGCATCTGCAAGACTTCTGTCGTCAGCAGAATAAACGCCGCCGTCTTTTTAAAATAATCGGCAAATGCCTCCTGCGTCTCCGGCTGCTTTGCCGCCTCACGAATGCGTTCGCACACAAGCGCATACCGCTCTTTGGCAAGCGCATTTTCCGTCTCATAAATCTCTCGATCACTCATAATCCAATCCATCCTATTACATATACTGCTGTCCATCCTGCCAGCATCAGCAATGACAGCACTGCTCCGGTCACCGGCACCTTTTTCAATACATTTTCCTTACGGGCTTCCCGCACGGAGATCCGCAGTGTCCAAAGTGCCGATAAAACCGCTGCGATTCCTATGCAGCCGATTTGCTGCGGCGCCTGTCCGCCTTTTAAATAGGAAACAGATACAGCATAAAAAAACAATGCCAGCGGCACAAAGGAAAATACCAGTGCCGCCGCACCAGGCGCAGAATGCTTTTTGCCAGTAAATTTATAATTTTTATCAGCCCGTTGTTTTTTCTTCATCCAAAGCCCCCTTTAGTTCCATTCTATGCCAGAAAAACAGGATTTTAAAACACAGGCACCCAATCATGCCGCCAAGTGTATTCAAAATCATATCGTCCACGTCACAGCTTCCGACTCTCGTAACAAGCTGAATCAGCTCCACCAAAAGGCTCATTTCAAAGCTTATCAGCGTCACCTTGCAAATGCCCCTGCTTCTTCTTGACAGCAGCGGAAAAAACAGCCCGAACGGTACAAACGCCAGCACATTTCCTGCGATATTTAAAAACACGGTATAAGGCCCGATCACATCATAGTAGGTCAGATAACGATGAATCTCCTTAAACGGCACAAGATTGTAGTGATACTCGCGTCCTACCGATGTTCTCCCCATGCTTTCGGCAAAGAACAAAAAATAAATCATTAAGATCAGATAAAGCCCAAACAACAGCCAGGCAGTCATTCGGTATCCTTTTTTATGCTTTTTATAATTCAATTTCCATTCCTCAGTTTATTAGGCACCATACTGTTCATAGTATGCATCAATCGCGGCTTTTAATGTATCATCAATCATAATTTTTCCTTTATATGGTTTCTGATACAAATGCTGCGTCACTTCCTGCATCGTAACGATTGCATTTGCCTCAAACCCATACGTCTTTCGAATCTCCTCCAGGGCGCTGACTTCCCCGCCAAGCCCTTTTTCCATCCGGTTTAATGAAACCATCAGCCCGATTACCTGCACATTCCCCTGTGCCTTTAAAATTGGGAATGTCTCTGAAATGGACTTTCCTGATGTCGTCACATCTTCAATAATCACTACACGGTCTCCGTCCTTAAGCTTGCTTCCAAGCAAAATCCCGGCATCCCCATGATCTTTTTCTTCCTTTCGGTTCGAGCAGTAGCGTATTTCCTTTCCGTACAGGTTTGCATACGCAATCGTCGTAGCAACACTCAAAGGAATCCCCTTGTATGCCGGCCCAAACAGCACATCAAAATCATCCCCATAGTGCGCATGGATCGCCTTCGCATAATACTCCCCCAGCTTCATAAGCTGCGTCCCGGTCACATAACTGCCCGCATTCATAAAAAACGGTGACTTGCGTCCGCTCTTTAATATAAATTCCCCAAATTTTAACACTTCACTGTCAACCATAAACTCAATAAACTCTTTTTTATACTGTTCCATCTGCGTGCCTCTCCTTTATTTATAAGCGTTTCCGCTTTTATTCCTTCCACAATCCAATCAAATACAGCCTAAAAATAAGCCTGGATATACTTGGATAAGTATACCACCAATTCTGGTTTCTTTCAACTCACAAATCCAAACTTTTAACTCTAAGCAGATGTCGCCCATTCCTTACATAACCACTTGAATATACGTGCCGTACGTGTTATACTATTTGTGTAAGGAGGCAGTACATGAAAGATAAAGACCTATTAAAACTTTTGAAGAAAAATGGATGGGATATCGTGCGTATCAATGGCAGCCATCATGTTCTTCAAAAAAATGGACAGACTACAGTAGTCCCCATTCATGGTAAGGATGTTCCTGCCGGCTTACTTAACGCTATTCTAAAGGAGACTGGGCTGAAATAGCTCAGTCTCCTGAAATATATATTAAGGAGGTTATTATTATGCTGTTTGTTTACCCTGCTATTTTTCATAAAGAAGATACGTCTTACTGGGTTGAATTTCCTGATCTACAGGGCTGCCATACTTACGGAACTTCCATCACCGAAGCGATGGAGGCAGCGCAGGAAGCACTATCAGCCTATCTTCTCACTATGCTAGAACAGGATAAGGCACTTGCAACTCCTTCGGATATTTCTGCACTTCATGCCAAAGACGGGTTTTCTTCTCTGGTATCCTGCGATATCAACCAATACAAATGTACAAAAGCTATAAAAAAGACCCTGACCATACCGTCCTGGCTAAATGACCGTGCCATAGCAATGGGCATAAACTTTTCCCAGGTGCTGCAAGATGCCCTCCTTTCGAAAATCCAGCAGTAACTCTTCCTCCCCGGATATTTCTATATCCGGGGCTTACTGCTTATTTACAGGCTGAATTTGTAAAATCTTTAAATACAAAAAAAAGCGGTTATTATCTGTAATTAACAGACAAAACCACTGCTCTGATATTGCTCTAAAAATTTTTAATTGTTCGGATCAGTACTGCTTAATGAGACACGGGGGATTCGAACCCCCGACAACTTGATTAAAAGTCAAGTGCTCTACCAACTGAGCTAGTATCCCATACATGATAAAACTCCGAAACTGGGCTAACCAGATTCGAACTGGTGAATGCAGGAGTCAAAGTCCTGTGCCTTACCGCTTGGCGATAGCCCATTAACTTGTACTTCTGCGTATCACAGCCTTCTTTGGAACAATGCTTGTCCCAATCCGTATGGCTGCTTTTTGTAACGCAAAGGGTGGATACAGGGATTTGAACCCTGGGCCTCCAGAGCCACAATCTGGCGCGCTAACCAACTGCGCTATACCCACCATAACGTGCCCAAAGGGATTCGAACCCCCGACCCACGGCTTAGAAGGCCGTTGCTCTATCCAGCTGAGCTATGGACACAAACATTCGTGAAGCTGTCATTTGACATGACAAAGCGGGTGATGGGAATCGAACCCACGTATCCAGCTTGGAAGGCTGGTGTTCTACCATTGAACTACACCCGCATATTTTTGTAACGATCGGGGTGACAGGATTCGAACCTGCGGCCTCCTGGTCCCAAACCAGGCGCTCTAGCCAAGCTGAGCCACACCCCGCTGTGTTTACTTTTCTGTTCTCCCGAACGCAAGATAAAGTATACCCTAGTCTTTCCAAAATGTCAACACTTTTTTAAAGAAATTTCAAAAAAAATTTTGGCTGCTCACAAAACCCTGTTTCCATCACGATATAAGACGGTTTTCTGCCCTCCTGCCTAGGATAAGAAAGGCTGCCCGGATTGATTACGTACAGATTTCCTTCCCTGCGGATCAGCGGACGGTGCGTATGCCCAAACATTACGATGTCCGCACCTCTGCCCTTCGCTTCTTTCATCAGATGTTCCACGCCTGCTGCGACATAATAATAATGTCCATGCGTGAGAAAGATCTGCTTTCCCTCTATCTCGATCATCTGCTCCTGCAAAAGATCTGAAAAATAGTCGTTATTTCCGCGCACGGCCGCGACCGGACAGCCGGCAGCAGCCTCCAAATAGTCTTCGTCTCCTTCAATGTCTCCCAAATGGATGACCTGTGCAAACGGGCGTTCGTGTGCGAATACCCAGTCCATATTTTTTTGTATTCCATGTGTGTCACTTATAATCAGAGTTTTCATTCCTTCTGTCTCCCCTATTTTTATGCTTTTTTTGCGCCTGGCTACAGCGAACAAATTTGAATTGCTTTGGTAATTTTTTACAGGAAGGGACGCCGGAAGAGCGGATGTGCCTCCTCTGGCTGCGTCCGTTCCAGAATGTTAAGAATCCCTAAGTATCCTGCTGTTACGCTGTGGCTGTGTCCGGTCGCGCCACCTAGTTCGCTGCCTGCTGGCAGCTAAAGGTGCCGCTTGGCTGCGCCCCTGGTTTTCCAGCAGGATACCAAGGGCTTCTAATCATTCTTCCAAAGCCGCCGCCAGAGGAGGCACATCCGCTCTCCCGGCTGCTCTTTGTAAGTGTTACGAAAACAAGCTCGATATGGTTGTACTATGTGAAAGCAACTTGGATTTTATTATATCATATGATTGTTCTGTTTACTGTAGTGCTTCAGCAAGCAAAACAACCTATATATATGAAATTTGTTTCAGTAACATTTACGAAAAACAGCCAGGAGAGAGGATGGGCACACCCTGGCGGCGGCTTTGGAGGAATGTTTAGAAACCCTTGGTATCCTGCTGGAAAACCAGGGGCGCAGCCAAGCGGCACCTTTAGCTGCCAGCAGGCAGCGAACTAGGTGCCGCGACCGGACACAGCCACAACATAGCAGCAGGATACCTAGGGATTCTTAACATTCTGGAACGGACGCAGCCAGGGTGTGCTCATCCTCTCTCCTGGCGTCCCTCCCTGTAAAAAAAGCAACCCTTAATCAAATTTCACCCAAATAATTCGAACCCTGTTCACTGTAATACTAGAAACTGTCATGCCCCCTACAATATCCCTCTTTTTTGCAATTCCTTCTTCATAGCACGCAGTGCATTCCCCCTATGGCTCAATTCATTTTTTTGTTCCATAGAAAGCTCCGCCGTAGAACATCCATATGCATCCAGATAAAAGATCGGATCATAGCCAAAACCATTGGCACCCGACATCTGCCATCCAATATATCCTTCAATCGTACCTCTTGTCGTAATAACCGCGCTGCTGCCAGGCACTGCCGCTGCCATCGCACATACAAACCGGGCACTTCGACGTTCTTTTTCCACACCGGTCAGGCGATAGAGCAACGTCTGGTTTTTCACATCATAAGAAGTCGTCTCTCCAAGATAGCGTGCCGAATAAATGCCTGGCTCTTTATTCAGATAATCAATCTCAAGCCCCGAATCATCCGCCAGGACAATGTCGTCTGGTACCAGCCTGGCGATTTCGGCAGCTTTGATACATGCGTTTTCTTCAAAAGTCGCGCCGTTTTCTATCACCTCTGCCTCAATCCCTGCTTCCTTCATTGACAGGATTTCCATGCCGCATCCATCCAGAATCTGCCTGATTTCTTTCATTTTGCCCTGGTTTGCGGTTGCAAAAATAATTCTCTGTGCCATCCTATATCCTCCTGTTTGTTTTTCCCTTTGAACTGATGTATGTGATGTATGATGTATTTTATTTATTATTTTTATTATTATCTATCTGATCCAGCCGGTCAAGCGACTTTAAAAGCGCGTTGTAGATTCCCTGCGCTGCCTTGCGCTGGTATGACGGGTCTGTCAGCCTTGAAAGCTCCGTGGGATTGTTCATAAAGCCAACCTCAACGAGTGCGGCAGGAGCATTGGAATTTCGTATAATATAGATTTTATTTCCATCTATTAACCTTCTTTTCTTTGCGCCTAATGCCGCTACTTCTTCGTCCAGGCAAATCTGCGCAAAATCCTTTGTATCAAATGCCGTATCCGGCGCCAGCTCATCATACAGCACTTCTACGCCTTCTACCTGCGTATTTCCTTTGAGCGAATTAATGTGCACGCTTACAAACAAATCCGCCTCTAACTGGTTTGCCAGGCTGACCCTCTCGGAAAGAGACGGGTTTGAATCATCCATCCTTGTATAATAGACGCCGATTTCTTTATCGTCCGCATCGTCAAACAGCGCCTTAATCTGTTGCACGATTGCAAGCGTAATATTCTTTTCATACTGGCTGCCTGACACCGCGCCCGGCGCACCGCCGCCGTGTCCTGCGTCCACAACAACAATCCGGTCATGGATCTCTCTCGGAGAAAGAAAATCCAGATATAAGTAATCCTTGTCGAAGCTGTACTCCGCTTCCACGACCTTGTCCGTCGTCAGCGCCACTGTACCGCTTCCAGCCGTGCTTGTATAGTTCAGGCTTTCCAGATCCTCACTTTCACCAAGCACCATATAATCGTAAATATAGTTTTCATCCGCACCTGGAATCTGAATGTTGATCTGGCGCAGCGCATGGTTTTGGATAATTTCCACATTGGAAGCGTCTGCGCCCGACGGCAGCTCCAGTTGCATCTGGTGGGTAATGACGATCACCTCTTCCTTTTTCGGCTTTGGCTTCTCGCCTTCTGAGACGGCTTTTTTTTGCTCTTCCATTTCTTTTTCCGCCTGCTCTTGTACCTGCTGGGTATTATAATCCATAATTTCCAGTCCAGACATCTTTTCCAGAATCGCATAGCGCTCTTCCCTCGCCAACTGGTCTTGGCGGATGCTCGCGCTGAAATCCGCAATCCGCTGTTCCAGCACGGGCAGAAACCATACCGCCACGTATGCAAAAAGAGAACATGCACAGGTAAAAAATGCCGTAAAGCGTGCCAGTCTCCTTTCCATCATGCTTTTCCTCCTCAGTATTTCCTTTGACGCTTACCTTACTTTGCGCGTATATGCTTTAATACACAAATTGCAATTTAATTTTTCCTTTGCATCTGCCCATTTCGTCCCCTGCGCGCTGATATAGCCTTCGCCGTCGTCGAGCGCGACCTGCCTTGTCAGCTCGTCAGCGGCATATTCAATCGCCATCGGGCGCAGCGCGTTGGGCGTAGACAGCCAGACTGCCACCGCAAACTTCCTGCCTGCCGCAATACGGATCGACTGCTCAAAGCGAACCGTGTGGTATCCTGCATAAGCAAACTGTCCCTGTGCCACAAGTATCCGGTTGTTTAGCGAATCTGGATCGGTAAATTCCGGCACAAGATAGACTTTATAGCGCGTATCACGGTCAGTCGTATAAAATCCCGCTGCCGCAACATCCTCCTCAGACTTTGCGGTATAGACGTTTGCCCCGTAGATGCTTTCTTTCTTATATCCCATCTGGCCGACCCATCCGCACAGGTCCGCCTGGTAGATTCTGTCATAATTCGTGCTTTCCTCAATCTCCGTAAATACGAGGCTGTGCATCCCGATATTCGTATCATAATAAGAGACATAAAAGACGCCGTCATCCCCAAAGGCCGTTCCCCAGCTATTTTGACAGATAAACGCGCCGTCGTCCGCCACCGGCGTGCGGAAATTGCTGCGCGCAAAATGATCGTCCCATCCGATAATTACGACATCATGGTTCGGCTTTTCCTCTCCCAGATAGCAATAGGCGTTCGTCTTTGGATTGTAGCTTGCGGACTCTCCGTCCGCACTTTGCAGCGTCGTATAGATACAGCTTTCCACCCCGCCGTACTGAAATACCGCTTTTTTGATCCCATCCAGGTTTTTCCCATCTATAATCTGCATTTCCTGCACATGCCTGACTGCCGTCAGCGCGCGGTCTGTCACGCCGTCGCCGTATGGGTCGTCTGCTTCATAGACCGGCCCCTGCCACGCGGCAAGATAAGCCATCGCCATCGTATACTGCCCGCCGTCTTTGGACGAGCTTGTAAAGCTGTTGTTCTGATTCATATGGTCTACCGAAAGCAGCAGCTCTTCTTCGGGCAGCAGCGACGACTCTAATGCCGTAAGAGACGCAAACGCCCAGCATGTCCCATAAGGCCCCTGGTCACGGACTTTGGGCGCGCGCCCTTTTTCCCTCAGGTCATACCGGTATGGCAGGCTTCTGCCGTCAGCAGACGGTATGCTCTGTACCGAAAGCGTATTTGTCTCAATATCCCAGCCATACGTATATCCGAGTTCTTTTGCCAGGATTTCAAACGGAAGGCAGAGCCTGCCGTCTTTTTCCACGATCGTATGCGGCTGCTTCTGCTTTTCTTTATTCCTGATGTAATAATCCTTATTCACTTCAAATTCCAATATGTCATCTTTTTTTTCGATAACGAGCCGCCTGTTATCATACAAATGCGCGCTGCAATCGAACGCATCCCGGATCATTTGTGCAGGAACCATAATTCTGCGCTGTTCGTCCATATAGATACCGTCGTTCAGATTTGTATATTCCCGCCCATCCGCGATCACGGTAAGCAGCGTTGCGTTGACATCCGAGGTAACGGCATAGTCCCAGTCCTGCGCGCGCAGGTTTGCGCCTTCTGACGGTGTAACCTGTGCAAAACTCTGCCCGGTGTATATAAATTTTAAACCTACCAGCACGGTCAGTATGGCTGCAAACAGCAGGTACCCTTTATCGCATCGAGGCTTTAGTTCGTGCATGTTTCCTTTTTCCTTTTTGGCGGCTTTGGCCCCAGAAACTGATAAAAATTCGTCTTTAACATCCCGTTATAGATTTTTCGCTTTTTATCCGCTTTGCGCCCAATATAACGCTCCGCCTCTTCATACCCGGTAATTATGTACAAAGACCAGGCATCCAGGTTGTGATATGCCTCGCCGATCTTTTCATACAGCTTCGGCAAATCGCGTTTTTCTTCCATCCGCTCTCCATACGGCGGATTGGTAATCACAAACCCGTATTTTTTCGGGTGACGCAACTGGCTGATATCCCTTTTCTGAAAATGGATCATATGGCCGACCCCTGCGCGTTTTGCATTTTCACGTGCGCAGTGCAGCACATCCCCGTCGATGTCATACCCCTGGATATCAGCGTCCGCACTCCGGTCAATCAGATCCTGCGCTTCCTCGAGCGCTTCATACCAGTCCTTTTTGCGAATCAGGTTCTGCCACTCCTGCGCGGTAAATTCCCTGTCAATGCCAGGCGCTATATTTGCCGCCATCATAGCCGCTTCGATCGGAAAGGTACCGCTGCCGCAAAACGGGTCTACCAAGATCCTGTCCCCATGCCACGGTGTCAGCCGTATAAGTGCTGCCGCTAACGTCTCCGAGATCGGCGCCGGCCCGCTCATCGTGCGGTATCCGCGCTTGTGCAGCGATTCCCCGGTCGTATCGATCGTTACCGATACTTCATCCTTTAGCAAAAAGATGCGGATCGGATATGCCGCCCCCGTCTCAGAAAACCACTCGATATCGTAATATTCTTTCATTTTTTCCACAACCGCTTTTTTTACAATGCGCTGGATATCCGACGGGCTGAATAGTTTGCTCTTAATCGAAGATGCCTTTGTTACCCAGAATTTTGCATCCTTTGGCAGATATATTTCCCACGGCAGGGCGCGGACGCCCTCAAACAGTTCGTCATAAGTAACCGCATGGAAGCTGCCCGCTTTCAGCAGGACGCGTTCTGCCGTACGCAAAAACAGATTGGCACGGCAAACTGCCTGCGCGTCTCCTAAAAACGTCACTTTTCCGTCTTCCACCTTAGTAATCTCGTATCCCAGATCATAGATTTCTTTTTTCAATACCGCTTCCAGCCCAAAATGGCACGGCGCTGTCAATTCAAATGTATGCATAATTTCTCCATCGTCTCGTCTGATTCGTTTTCTATTATCTTATCTTGTCTGATTTACGGTGTCAATCAAATTTTATCGAATATTCGCATTCCTCTCTAAAAAGCAGTGCACTCCTCCAAGCAGCGCGGCGACCTGATACCCGTGCCTGCTGACGCGTTTTGCCGCCATCAGGCTTAAATTGCCGTGTTCGCAGTAAAAAATTATTTTTTTGCCTCTCGGCAGCCGGTGTTCCCACTCCTGCAAATGCTCATAAGGAAAATTGTATGCTCCAGCCAGGTGATACTGCGCGTATTGCCAAGGCTCCCGCAAATCTACAAAAAACACATCGCGCCGATATAAATAGGCAGGCGCATCCTTACATTTAATCAGTTCAAAATCCATAGCTCCTCCATTTCGCGCCTTGCAGTGATGCCGCACTGCAAAGCAAAACAGCCCTGTACAAGAGAAACGAATGGTTTCTTTTGTGCAGAGCTGCTTCGTTTATTACAGTTTATTCAGTTGAGGAGCGATTGCCATCATTATTTTGTATGGCAGTCTGTAGCTTTGTTAGAAGCCTGGTTTTTAGCATTCTGAGCATTGCTTGCGTTGCTTGCTCTGTTTGTGCTGTTGTTTGCATTGGATGCATTAGATGCGTTGCTTGCATTGCTCGCGTTGTTTGCATTGTTTGCGTTTGTTGCATTTGATGTTTTGTTCTTTGCCATTTTTCATAGCCTCCTGATTTGATTAAAGTCTTTACATCTATCGCTGCAATGTTCTTGCTTGAACATTGTAAAGATAGTATGACCGGAGAGGCTTTTTTTATTCTGGAAATATCAGGGAAACCAAAACGGCGTTTAAGCCGATTTTAATTTTTTTTCATACGCCTTGCGGTAATTGCCAAGCTGTCTGCACAAAAGTGCCAGATCCAGCCGTTCTTTCCAGTTTTTTCCTTTTTTAGAGTAATATAATTCAAACTTGATATTTCGATTTACCAGGTATTGGATAAAACCTGCATAAAAATTAAAATACCAGCTTGTAATATGGCTGTCCTCAACCTGCGCTACCTTTTTTGTCTGGAGCATTTTAGAAATTTTTGTCAGTACGGAAATCAGGTTCATTTCTTTTAACGCCGGTGCAAACCTAAAGCATAACAGCCCCAGGTTAATCGTTTCCAATCCATTGGCACGAAAGCGTTCGATCAGACTGTCTACTGATTCCACATTAAATTGTGCTGTCTTTTCCATAATCATTCCTACCGCCTGCATTCTTTGCCGCGGCCTGCTTTTCCCAGACCGCAGCCATTCTCTATCTATACAGTATGTCGGATACTTGGAACAGTTTCCTTATCATCTGCATTTTCCTGCAACTGCCTTACGTTCTTACTGCATACCGCCTGTTCCCATCTCCTTGAGCTGGTCAAGCAGAGCCAGATCCGAAGCTGTCAGCTTGACATTGGACGTCAGCGTATCGCCGCCCGGACGGCTGATGGTCATCTCGATAACTGTGCCTTCTTCTAAAGGCTGGCTCGCAACCGCCTGAAAAAAGCGCGGAAGCTTCGGATGCTGATTCGTAAACTCATCCCACATACTTTTGATCTTAAAAATCATAGCCGGATTTACCATTTTTATACCTCCGATTTTATAAAATGATTTCTTTGCTGCTCATAAAACACCCGCATCATCTCTCCCGTCAGGCTGAACGAATCGTCCATATCCTTAAGGTCTTCCCAACCTGCCCACTGCGCAGCCGAAAGCTCCTGCTCGTCCATGCGGATCTCGGCGCTGCCGTCTAGCTCTGCAAAATATCCTAACAGCAGATTGCCGTCAACGCCCCAGGGCTGGGACTTATAGTAGCGGATATTTTTTACCGAAACGCCTGTCTCTTCCATCACTTCCCTGCGTACGGTCTCTTCTGCCGTCTCACCGATCTCTGTAAATCCTGCGACAAGCGCATAGCGCTGGTATTCCCGGTTCGCATATCTGGTCAGCAGGATCTGATCCCCGTTTGTAACCGCTACGATCACAGCAGGCGAGATCCTCGGATAGATCTGGTTCCCGCACTGCGTACAGTAGAGCATCCGCTCCTGCTGGCCAGGCACCGTACGGGAGCCGCAGCAGCCGCAGAACCGGTTGCTTTGATACCATTGATACAAATGGTACGCGGTATAGGCCGCAAAGCAGATCTCATGCTCCGCCTGGCTTCGGATCTGGGCAAGGCTGATCCACTGCACATCCGACATCACGTCTGGATTTAACAAATCTGGATATAAAAAATACTGTTCTTCGTTGATGCGAAACAAATACTGGCTGTCGGCGTTTTCGTTCAAAGACATGCCGTCTGCAAGCAGATCTGACAGCCGCGGCAGGCAGATCCTGCCGTGCAGCTTCCTTGCCAGTATTTTCTTTTGTTGAAAGACGACCATATAATCCGTCTGCGCCGGGCGTTTATTTGTATATTCGTTATATAATTTTTTTGCTGCAATATCCTGAACCATATGTTTTTCCTCAAATAAAGCTATGTCGTATTTTCTATAGCTGCAAAAAACGATCCCACTCCTGTATATCCCGGATTCCTTTGATGCGCAGGATATAAGTATGTTCATCGCTTGCATCAATCATAAATGTATAGATATCTTCTGTTTTTTCCAGCGCATACAGGCAGCATTCCCCATCGGTAAATGACTTTAGCTTGTCGTTCCAGCATTCCTGCGTAATTTCCCTGTCCTCATACTCGTTTATCAGGCTGCCGTTCGCATTATACACCTTGTATCCTTCTTCTGTCAGAGACAATAGCTCTGCGCCCTGAATACGAAAGCTAAGCCCGTTCGTGCGCATTTCGCGGATATCCCGGTTTTTCGAATTTTCAGGAGCGATCTTTACATTGTCAAGCGTCAGTTGAAAACAGTCTCCGATCTGTGCAAGCTCGCAAAGATATGCCTGCGAAAACCCAAAATGCTCCCATTCATTTGTCGTCATATACTTCATTGCATTACTCCTTTTATGCTCCAGACGGTAACAGGTATCTGGCTGCCGCGTTCCACACATCCTGCGCCACCGCTTCCTGGCTGCGGTTTCCGTCGATCACTGTGACCTGCTCTGTACTTTTCAGCCTTTCAAATGCTTCCTGATAGTTTTTTTGCACCTGCGCCAGCCTGTCCCGTTCTTCAAACAGCTCCTTTGCAAAGCGGTTTTTTACAATCCGCTCCATTGCCACGTCAGGGTCAATGTCGATAAAAATATGCACCGCCGGGCGCAGGATGCCGGTACTCAGCGCATTCGCCTGTATCAGCCAGTCCAATGGCACATCCACGCTCTGATAGGCATAAGAGGAAAAATAATACCTGTCCATAATGACACAGATCCCCTGTTCAACTTTTGCCGCAATGCCATTGACTTCGTTCAGCAGGTGATCCAGCCGGTCTGCCACAAACAAAGCGGCAATCACTTTTGGATCTGCCTGCATCCGCCCTGTCAGCACCTGGCGGATCATAGAGCCGATCGGAGAATCGGTCGGCTCCATCGTTGTATAAAAAGGAATCTGCATCTTTCGCAGCCTGTCGGCAAGCAGCCGCACCTGCGTACTTTTTCCGCTTCCGTCAATTCCTTCCAATGCGATAAATGTTCCTTTTTTTGCTGTATCCATACGTTTTTCCATTTGTTTCCTCTTTTGCTTTTACTGCTGCTCCTGTTTTCTTTTTACCATCTCATTGACCGAAATTCCAAGCCCCATCATAATCCAGAAAATCGGCGCAACTGCCACCGTGGAATCATTTAAAAATGAAATCACCATATACGTAAACGTAGCGCATAAAAGCCCGGCGCCGATTACCTCTGTCCCATCTTCATAAGACGCTTTTTTATACAGCCGTACGCTTTTTACAAAATACCAGACATAAAAGACAATCACCGCGATCATCGCTGGTATTCCGCTCTGCGTCGCCACCTGCAAATAAAAGCAGTGCGGTTTTACATCCAGCGCAGCCGTAGAATTGTCGTATACCTTGTTCACATAATCATCCTGCGGATAAGTTACCGTATACGTATCCGCGCCTGTACCGAATAAAATGCAGTGTTTCAGCATCGGTATCGTCTTTGACCAGATCGTGCCGCGCTCCTCGAACTTTTTCTCCAAAAACTGTGTCGCTACCCGTGGTGCGTTATTGATCTTATCCCAGCGTCCGAACACATTGTAATAATAAAACGTGTCGTCTTCTCCCCGTTTAAAATACCAAAGCTTATTGTCCGCGTTGACGCCCACCGCAACTTCCTCATTCAGATTGACTGCCTGGACGGTAAATCCCGGAAACCGCTCGTCCTGTATCGTGTACGTATACGTCGCCTCATCCAGCGTACTGTTAATCGCCTCACCCGCATCGTCATAGATCTCTACATTGACATAGCCTTCCTCGGTAAACCGGTAGCTGACATGAAACACTTCCCCGTAGTAAGTAATCGCGACATCCTCCTCCGTTACAATTTTTGAAATCGGATCTTCCGGCATATCTTCGGCACTGAACAGCCTTACAAATTTTTCAATAATAAAATCATTCTTTGATAAAAACACCGCAAAGACCGCCGCTGCCACCGCGATGCCCGGTACGACAAGCTTCCATGCCTTTAAAATCTTTTTTGCAAACAGCAGGATCACAAGCACAATCGTCACTGCAAACGCTACAATTCCGCTTCGGTTGCCGGATGCCAGCAGGCAGACTAAAGAAGCAACAAACATCACCGCATAGATCACCCGGTACTGCCACTTTTTATTCTGGATAAACAGCGCAATTTCCACCGGAATCATTAACGCAAAATAAGATGCTACATAGTTTGGATTGTACACACTTAAAAATACCCTGCCTTTTTCAAACGTCAGGTCAACGTCTCCGATTCCTCCGGTAATAATTTTCTGGCCGATCTTCGATGTATAAAAATCGTGTCCCAAAGCCTGCGCAAGCCCGATCACAAGCATCACCGCAAGCCCGACGGTCAGCCATTTCATCACATAATCGAGTTCTTCAAACGTATCGATAAACTGATACGCATAAAAAGCAATCACGCAATAGCTTAACAGCACCCACAGCGACTCAAACACTTCTGACGCGCCGTGAAAGCTGAAATACCTGTACTGCGAAAAAATCGATGACAAAAATGTAAACGCCGCATATACAACAACCGGAATAAACTCATAGCACAGCTTAAACTCTTTCTGCCTTGCCTTATAGCGGTATGCCAGCAGCAGGCACATAACTGCTGCAATCGTTATAACCGCAACCGATTTGTAATACATAAAAAAATCCCATTTTATATCATATGACGCACTCCAGTCAAACTGTGTCAAGTTCGAGTCATATTCATAAATGTACACGATCTGCGGCACAACCGTCAACAGTAAAATCAATGGAATCAAAAACTTAGTTGATTTTTTCTTAGTCATAATACGCATCCTCTCCTCAATATTGTAAACACTCCAGATATTATATACCATTTGCATACAAAAATCCAGTAAAGATCCGAGGATTTGTATAGAATCCGTGATTCCATACAAACAAGGCTGTCAGAAACCGTGCTCTGGCAGCCGTTTTTTTATTTTATCGCCGCTATGGATCTGTTCTGTCCCTATTACTCCTGTATCCAGCATAAGATCGGGCAGTCATATGCATCCAGGTTTTCATCCAGCCACAATGGCTCATTCTCACGAATGGTATGAAAGCGCAGCTCTATTTCATCCTCCACAAGCAAGAGATAAACCGCACATTCCCTGCCTCCGTAAGTATCAGACAGCAAACGTCCCAAGCCTTCTGCAAACGCCAGATACTGCTCTGGCTGGATACTTTGCAGCGGCAGGCGCAGCTCGTTGCATCCTGCCTCATAGCCCGTCCAGTCACCAACAATTTCCAAAATGCCATCAAAATCAATGTTCTCCTCTTTTAGATTTCCTGCTTTATCATATACCATGCAGTTTCTAACCAGCTTTGTTTCCGCCACAATATTTTTCAATAGTTCCGTTGTTTGTTCGCTGCATTCTTGTTCTTCATCGTTTATTACTTTCTCCATTTTTTCATTGATATTATAACGCATGAGGTTCCCCCAAATATTTTAATCCTTTGTTAATGCCGTCTTTGATCTCGTTTCTTTTTAGTAATTTTTGTATAGAGCTTGGCGACACTGTACCATCCTCCGTTTTGAAAATCTTGCGCTCTACATCATAATAATGCTTTGTATTATCCGGTTCATGATAATGAACGTTGCCTGGTCTTTGTCCGGGATTTGGATTTTCAACCTCAATCCTTTCTTTCCCATTGTTCTTATTCGACCACATTTTTTTGCTCTCTACCTTTGTGCCATTTTCCCCGACCATATGCTGGCGGTTCTGTTGTGGAGCACTCCCCTTACACGTTCCTTTTCTATTATGCACATACACCCGGCACTTGGAAACAAAGTACGATTCCCAGCCTTCCACGCAGAAATTGTACACAGGCACGGGAACTTCATACCTTACCTTTACGATCTTTGTAATCCGCGCCGTGCCGTCTAACGTCTCCGCCAGGTCGCCTTCCTGCAAATTGATCGCATTGACCCAGCCTTTTTCTTTGATATAAAACGGATGGTACGCCGTCGCCCTGATTTTCTGAATGCCGTCCAGCCAGATCTGGCGGATCGTATGCGCCTGCGTACAAAAAACATCTTCCACCTTCCGCAGCCCGGTTTCGCCTGTCCTTTCATCTCTGGAATAGATCGCGTCTCCTTTTTTAAGTTCTGAAATAGGGCTGTATCCTTGTCCGGTGCATATCAGTGTATCTGCGGTAAAGCACTTTCCGTTTAATTTGTTTTCCTTGCCTGCGTTTTGCTGGCTCTGCGCCGAAGAAACGCTGCCTGCGCCGCTTCCCCCGACTTTTGCCTTGCCGGGGATAACCACAGACGGGACTATGGCTGGAATAGACGCATTTACCGCTTCCCTTACCTGTTTTTTCGCTTTTTCCATCTCTTCGCCTTTCTTTAGTTTTCTTTAATCAGCGAAGCTTTCATATTAATCGTTCCGTTCATCTTTATAGAGCTTCCCCGGCAGGATTGTTCCAGTGCACTAGACGCTGCCAGCGCCAGCTTCTTTCCCGCCTGCGCGGACAGATCCTTTGCTGCTGACAGCTTCATGGCATTGCGGGAGCTTGCAATAAATTTGCCTTTGCTTGCCATGTCAATGTTGTCTCCGCTCGATACGAGAATCGCTTTTTTCGCTGCCAGGCTGGTGCCTGCCATTGGCACCATCGTCAGGTTATTCCCCGTGTTCGTCAACGAAATAACATCCTGCGCGGTAACGAATATATTTTTCCCCGCCTGGATGCTGAAGTTATTTTTACAAGTCATCGCAATGTCGTCTCCGCTGTCCACGATCAGGTTCCCGTCGCTGATTACCTTTACTTCCTGATCCGTATAAATATCTACACCTGTTTTTTCATTGATTCTTACATAGGTAACCCCGTCTTTTGCCGTAATTAATATCTCTTCCCCGTCCAGCTTGATCTCTTTCCCGTCCGGCGTCCGCAAATATTTTACTTTTGGGTCCGCGGTTTTTT
This sequence comes from Eubacteriaceae bacterium, assembly GCA_910574915.1. Lineage (GTDB taxonomy): Bacteria > Bacillota > Clostridia > Lachnospirales > Lachnospiraceae > Eubacterium_J. Next base: position 47,367 of record CAJTCR010000010.1, on the reverse strand, counting down.
CGGTATCCTCCTGGCGTGCCGACTGTACCGCATATGCGTCGTTTTCATCCTCGGTTGGGAATACCACCTGTACGGTATCTCCGATTTCCGGCATTACATACCATCCGGTATGCCCTTCGGCAGAATATCCGGTTGCATAAGGAAACGGATATGCCTTGCCTTCTTCCTGTGACAAATCGATCGACAGATGCACTTTTACTGTATCGTCCTGCGCCTTAAGCACCTTGCCGTCCAGCGTAACGCCGCTGATATATGGGTGGCAGATTTTTGCCGCGCTGATGCCGGACTTTGTCGTCGCCGTACACGAACAAAGAAATACCGAACCTTTCAGCCTTAGCCGTACTTCCCTGACATACAGGGAATTTCCCTGTATGCTGACCTGGTCTCCAATTTCCAGTGCGGCATGATCGGTACAGACCGTATATTCCACCGCGTCCTCCTCCTGATAGGAGACTTCCTGGCACTGCGACAGCTTCCGGTAGCGCGCTACCTTTTTATGTACCGAAAAGTCCGCTTTGCTTGTCTGCTCTCCATAGGAGCTGCCGCCTGCAAGCCCAAAGGAAAAAGACGGCAGTTCCGCAGCAGCGTCTGGAACGAGCACACTGTTGCTGTGGGACGCAAGCCGTTTTAGAAATTCCCAATTCGTTTCCCGGTATTGCAGCAGCAGATTTCTTACCATCTTGTCTGGCGCCGTATACTCAACCGTCCCGCCAGCTTCTGCCGCAAGCTGGTTTGCAATGCTCTGGTAGCTGCGCCCTCTTTCCTGGAACGACCGTTTCATTTCCTCCCGGTCCAGCTCGATCGTCCAGGAAACCGCATCTGCTTCCAAATAATAAACGCCGCTTTCACAGATTACACCCAGATCCGTCACCACACCGCCAAACAGCGTTTTTCCGTCTTGTGTCAGCTTGACCGGCTGTTTCTCCCACGACTGGTCAATCATGCCTGTCTGCTCACCTTCCTTTAGCACGCCCCGGACATGAAACCTTGCGTGTTCGTTTACCTTTTTCACTACTTCCAGCTCCAGAATCCTTTCGAGTGCAAACGGCTCTACACTGTATTTTCCTACTTCCTGTAGTTCCATATCGGTACACTTCCTTTCTCTTTGCTCCAGTTGTATTTATCCTGTACGCATGGATGCAAGCATCTGCAAAAAAATATTTTTCCAGTCGTCCGCATCCTGCGCCGGGCAGTTGCAAGCCCCAAGCAGCAGCTCTGCAGCCGTATCTTTGTTCACATCCAGGGCTACAAAATACAGCAGGTTATAAATCTGCGTATCCTCTGCTGGCGCCACAAATTCCAGCCACGGCACTTTCACCTCTCCCGCCTTTACAACCGCCCGCTTAAGCTTTTCGCACGGCGCATACTGCTGCTGCACATACTGTGCGATATCGTCCCGAAACGCGAATACTTCCTCATCGTCTTTTTCTATTTCGCCTGCTGGCAGCGTAAAGCAAAGATCGATTGTCATTTCCAGATTTGTATAGATCTGCTGCATACAGGCTGTATTCGGATACTTTTGCTTTGCCATCCGCGCTGGCATCTTTTGAAACTGCTCTGGCAGCCACATCCAAAGCCTGTCTTTTATAATCTCACGCTCTGCGAATCCGAGTGCTTCATCACCAACAAACACACTTCCGTTTTGAATCTTGCGGTTTCTCGCTCTTTCCATTCGATCCTGTAAAAGGCTGATCCACCCTTCATCTCCATAAGTTTTCATCCTGTGCTGCTTTACACCTCCGCCAGCCCCTTAAGCTCTTACTGTCCGTCATTTTTTATTTTAATAACTCCCCCGCCAACCGGACAAATGGTCATCGAATTGTTTACCAGCGCCGGAAGCCCCTGTACAAGCACGTTCATCTTGCCGTTCAGCCAGGGGATGCACACAGGCACGCACGGTATATGCGTCACCTTGCATACGCCAAACGGACCGATATTAATGATCGGCTTACAGTCTCCGATATTTGCCCTGTCTTTGCCGCGCAGCTTTACACGCCTGCCCGGCGTGGTACGCAGCGGGGCATCTACCGTCCCCATCGTACATTTCAGCTTCGCCCCGTTTACAACATAAGTCTGTCCCATCTTCTTTTTTCATGCGGTTTTCGCATGTCCTCCTTTTTGGTACATTTGTGTAACATCTTTAAAATACCGCCGGGCCTTCCCTGCGTTTTGTGTGCTGCATCCCGTGGTTTCCTGCTTCGGCAATGTGTACAAGCCTTTCATAGATCTCGCTGTGGGTAAGCTCTCTGTAAGGCTCATCCATACGGCGGCTGATGTAGCGAAGCAGGCATTCCCTGGAAACCGGCGGCTGGTTTAAGCACAGCAGCGCAAACTGGACGTCCAGCTCCATAGCATTCCTGTGTGCCAATACCATCCGTGCAAACATGCGCAGCAGCACCGGAGATACGGTCACCCCTTCTGCGCCCGCATATGGTACCTGCGTAATATCCAGCGTATTGTAAGCCGTCCTACAGTCACGCAAATCTTTATAATCTTTGCGGAGGCGCGCCCCTTCGGATAAACGAAACCTCCCAAGCTCCATCTCGCCGTTTCCCGGTTCTCCATTTTTTAACCGCAGCTCCAGCGGACGGACGGAAAAATCTTCGGTAGAAACAACCGGATACAGCCTGAGACAAACCGTAATCTGCTGTTCATATGCACGAAACGCAATATTCTGTGTCTTAGTAAGCACAACCTGTCCCTGATACCATACCGCGCCCTCACTGACCTCAATCTTCCCTCCTGCCGCATCTTTTGCACCGTGCAGATAGGAAATATCAAATCCATAGAGAATCCCGTCCTGCCAGTCAGAATAGAAAAGCCCCGCAAGCCTGCCCGGAAAATCCCTGAGCGCTTCCAGGCTTTCTTTTTTGAGCACCCTGCCTTTGCCAAACAGCGGTTCTGCAAAATTCTGCATCTGATTCAATGCCTCCCGTCAAAAAAATCTGTCTCCCAGGCGCCCGGCTCAAACGGCACAAAACCAGGAGATTTTAGATACAGCCTGTTTGCTTCCCTTGCCGTCTCCAACACACAAAACCCCCAGTTTTCATCGTCTCCGAATAAAAAGAGCCGCAGCTCGCCGTTTTGCATACTGTCTAAATCTTCCTGTCGGATCAGCGGATATTCCAAAAGTAGTTCGCCATATCCGGTTTCCCTGCGCCCTGTTTCGTGTATGGCATAAGGAATGCACGAAACCTCCCGCTCCATGCCGTCTTTTAAATGAAACCAGATCTCTTCCGTGCCTGTCGGCCTTGACAGATACCCATATACTTCTCCCATCGGCGTACCTTTTGCAAGCAGTGTTTTCTGGCGCCCCGCAGCCTCATAGTCTTCGGCTGTCACAGAGTAAGGTGCCCGCGCCGGTTCATAGCTGACCGCCGTACGAATTCTGCCTGTCCGACGATCCTGCTGGTATGCCATCGCGCCGCCCATGCACAAAAGCTTGCGCTCACATCCGCTGTCCCCGCCTGCCTTCGCCTTCCTGCCCGGCACATATTCTTTCATTACTTCCCGAAACAAATCGATCTTGCTGCTCTGTCCCGATAATATAATACGGTCAATATCCATAAGCCGTCCGCTCTCATACCACGGTTCGATAAAATTTTTCAAAAATCCATAAATATCCGGTTTTAACAGCAGATTGACCTCTTCTTTTTCGACGACCAGCTCCGGGCAGAGCGTCCTTGTCTCCCAGCCCCCTTTTTCCCTGCGTACGAACAGATGAAAATCATCAAAGCTGCCCGCTGCCGTAGCATCTGAAAAAAGCGGGCGCAGAGCTACCTTGCAGATCCCCTGCCTGCCGTACAGCTTTTTTTTGACTGTTTCCGCCAAATTCCAGAGAAAAAAATAATTGCCGCGCACTTTCAAATAGGTAGGCTCCGGCTGGTTCTGATACAAGGAAAAGCAGGTTGGTATCCATGCTTCCGCCTCGTTATAAATACGTGTAAACGTCTGGTAAGCAGCTTCTACCCCTTCTTCGTCTACTTTATCATAAAGCTGTGACAGGATACCCGGAAACAGCGCGTCCATCCAGACAGGCTCCTTATGCCGCAGTACCTCGGCAAGCCGGATTTTTAAGTACTGCATAACCCGCCAGGTAAGATGGTTTCCGCCAAAATTCGTATCCCCGTGCGCATAGGTTACGTGAAGCTCCAGACGGCTTGTAATGCCTTCATTGGTAATCCGGTAATTGCAGTTGACCATATCGCTCGTGCCGCCGCCACAGTCTAAAATAAGCATTTTCTTTGCTGCGCCGTCTTCATAGTCCATGTTCCGTACGCTCTGTTCCAGAAAATGGTATGCCACCGCAACTGCCTCATCGGTAACATGCTCCGTCATTACTTCATATTCTGGAAGCGCCTCCTGGTACATCCGCAGAGAAAGCGCCTTTTGTTTGACCGGACAGGTAAAGCACAGCTTTGGATACCTGACCCTGTTCTGCTGCTGCGCGCGGTCAATAATATAGAGTAAAAAACTGCGAATTAAAAACAATCGTTCCACTTCACACGTATTCCCCTCAAGGTCTGTGACCTGAATGCGCTCTTTGTAACGTCCGACCCAGCGTTTCATATCGTAAAAAATACTGCTGCGCGCTAAAAAACCTCTGTTTTTTTCTTCTTGTACCGCTTCTTCCCCATACAAAAACGTCATATGCTCCGCAATCCCGTCGCTGCAATCTTTTACCGCAATTACGCTCGGACACAGTGCACAGCTTCGACAGCTCCCCTGCTGTTTTGCTTCGCAGCCTGACACGATAGGAAATAAGATTTTCTCCCCTGATGCCTGGTTTGCCGCCTGAAAGTAAGTACCTGCGGTCGTATAAGAAGTCCCATAGTCGATAATTAACGGCTCCTCAGACTGCGGTACTTCCTTTACCCATACTTCTGGAACAGGGACACAGATACTAGAGATCGTGCTTTTTTTTCGTTCCTTTCCCTGGTAACAGCGCACGGCTTCCTCAGACTGCGTTCGTTCTAAAAACCGCAGCTCCCACTGACGGAACCTGCCCACCGGAATTTCCGGCGACATTCTTTCCCGATCCAGCCGCAGACGGTACGTTCCTGCACGCACTTCATCCAGCAAAAGCACCGCCTGAATCGAATGTGCCTCATCGGTCAAAAATGCGTATCCTCCAAGCTCCTGCCTCGCCGTGACCAAATAAGGAGCCTCTTTTTCATACAGCGATGCCTGTCCCTGATACAGCTCCATCCGCGCCGGCAGTTCAATCCCGCCGCCTGGCAGCACGGCTTGCGCCTTTTCAAACACCTCTTCCAGGCGCCTGCACCCTTCCGCCGCATATACGGCTATGCCAGGATTTTTTACGGCACCCAGATAACGGTACAGCAGGCGTGCAAGTTCCTCTTTGTGATGCAAAATATCTGTCGTCGGCGGCTTAATATTTTCCATACGGCAGATCTCCCTAAGCCTTGGCAGCTCAAACGCATCTAGTTCTTCGCGCGTATACAGGCGCCGGATTGGATTCTTTTTCAGTTTTCCAAGTTTATAAGTCTCATAATGCATAAGCTTTCCTTTCCAATCTAAGACGCGCTTAAGCCAAAACAAAATCTTCTAACTGCATAGTATCCTCATATCCAACGACTCCATACGTCTTTGTCCAATGTATCGTACACAAGCAAGATAGCGGCAAAAACAGCCGGATCAAATACCGCAGTTTTTTTTCCGCTGTCTCCTCCCACGGCTGACGCATATAAAATACAAACTCTTCCCCTTCCCGAATATAAATCTCACAATCCGGCAGCACCGCATGTACCGCTCCTAATAAGCTTACAGACGCGTCGTTGGTACGATAAAAAGAAAGCAGCCATTCCGCAGCCATTCGTTTTTCCGTCACCGAGAATACCGCAAGCTCGTTTGCTCCGCCAAACACGCCCTGTTCCATATCACGCATAAAAAACCGGATATAAAAATCATGCCTGCACATGCCCATTTTAAGATCCAGATCAGCCAATACATGCAGCATAATATCCGAAAGCGCCTGCTCAAACTCTTCATAGCCCAGATCTTCCGATGTCAATAATGGATCAAAAATCGAAAAAAAGCGGACGTATGGATTGACTTCCAGCCTTGCCTGCCCATCTTCATATGTGCCATTTCCATGCAGACTGTCCGCCTGCATCTCCAAATACGGAGAGACTCTCGTATGCTTTACGGTATAATGCAGCCGCGGCAAGTCGCCGCCGTTGCGTATCACAGATAAATACGGTGCCCAGATCTGATTGCTTTCTGTCATAATACGATCTCCTTAGAAAACGCCCGCCAAAACACTATTGTAAAACGCCCGTCCATTGATATTCCTGTGTACATAGCTGAAGCTCCGCCAACAAAAAAAACATCTTTTCATACCGAAAAATATCCGCCGGATCCCTGGCATGAAGGATCAGCACCAACTTTTGTTTCTGTTTCAAAAATGTATGCACACGGATAAACGGATTCATATCCATCACTTCCATTTTGTCTTCCTGCGTCCCGGGACGGACATCCACCAGCTCAAATTCGCTGAATACCTGATATGCGCTTAGCATACGCGCGACCTCTCCTTTCGTCCACAGCAAACGCGGCTGGCTAAGCGCCTGAACGTCTGTAGGGCGCATCATTCTCTGATTGGACTGCAAGGGATACAAAAGCTGCGTGTGATCTTTTTCTGGATAATACGGCTCCACTTTTAAAATCTCCAGCTCGTGATATGCCTGGTTTTCGGTACGCACCAGCAGATGGCGTTCACAATCCGAAAAAACAACGGAAAACAGCTCTTCTGCTTCTGGTACAGCAAGGTAGCCTGCATCTGGATCGTCGATTGGGATCTGATGTATATAATAAGAAGAAACACCTGCCGCGGCAATGTCCGTCTTAGGCTTGCAGATGGTTTTCGACACATTCCATACAAGTACAAGATCGTCTGTTACAAAATCAGAAAATTCTCCAAGCTGTATAGACACTTTCTGTACTGCCGCATCTTTTGGCACTTTCGCTTCCTGGTCGATAATGTCCAAAAGCTTATATAAATAAGGGCAGTTGATCGTATGCCATTGCCGCTTGTTCGCTCCAAACTGCTCGTACAGCCACCGAAACGTATCCTGATATCTCTTGCTGTAACAAAGCGCCGCTGTTGTCGCATATTCTCCTTTGTCCGTCAGCACAGTTACCGGATAAACGTTTGCCATACACCTTAACACAGCCTTAAAATCACATGCCAAAAACAGTGTCCCCAGATATCCTGCATCCGCCTCGTCCCGCTCTTTTTGCAGCGGGACTTCAAACAAGCTGCGGCTGGCATTATCTATGCCGTCTTTTTTGCAGATGCCTGTGAAAATAAAATAATGGGAACAAGGATCACTGTATTCATGTTCTATTTTCTGCTCTAAATCTAAAAAACATTGTTCACTGTAGTCAAGCAGCTCTCCGAACACATCGACTAATACATCCTGAAGAAGCCTTTTTTGTATTGGGTCCTTAATTCCTGCGATTCTGGACTGCAATAATTCCTTTTTGTATTCCATCATGCTTCCCCCTGTATCCTGCTTTATTCCTGCGGCTCATTCTGTGCTTCGCCTTGCTCGCTGTTTTGCACATTGTCCTGATTTGGCTGTGTTTCATTCTTTAGTTCATCAAGTGCATCGTACAATGCTTCGGTCTTTTCGTCCCAGATATTTAACTCCTGGTAGATCGCCAATGCTTTTTCATACAACGTCTGCGCTGTTTTTCGGTCTCCTCCTCTGGCTGCTTCTTTTGCCTGGATCGCATACTGCGCCGCCTGAGAGGCCCTCTCTTCTTTGGCTGCTTCCTTTGCCTTGACTTCCGCTTCGGTAATCGCCTGTCCCAACGCGGTCAAATCCTGGAAAAGCTTATCCGCATCCTCGGTGGAACCGGAAAACTTGTTATATCTGGACAGCGCCTGCTGATACAGCTCTCTGGCTCTTGCCGTACGCCCTTCTTCCAGGGCAGCGTTTGCGTTTACAAGAAGCGTATTGATTTTAATGACGGCACGGTCGGCAGCGGCGGCCTTCTGGGCGGCTTTTTCTTCTTTTTTCGCCTCTTCTTCGGCTTGCTTTGCCTCTTTTTCCGCCTGTTCTGCTTCTTCCTCCGCCTGTATTGCTTCCCGCTGCTTTTGGCGGATCGCAAAAATCTTTGCCTGCACATCCCCCTCAAGCGCAAGGTCAATGATCTTGGTCAGCTCATTTAATGCACGATTGTAGTGCAGCAGCGCTTCTTCATAATCTTGTGTGGCATCATACATATCCCCAAGCGAAATATGCTGCAAGATCTGCATACGCGCTACAATTTCTTCCTGCTTTTGCTCTGCACTTTCGGCAAGGGATAAAAACTGCTGGTAGGTCGCTTCCTTTTGAATCTGAGCGTACAGCTTGCCTGCTTTTTCATATTCTCCGCCTGAAAAAGCCGCTTCCGCTTCCTGATGCAAAATCAGCATCGCCTCTGTATCAGTGACCATCTCTGCCAGTTCCCGTTTTTGCTCCAGATACTGCCAGTTTTTATAGTTCATCCTATCTGCAAGCGCCACTGCCTGTTCATATTCCTCAAGTGCCTTGACATAGTTTTCGTATTCTATATACCGCCTGCCCCTTTGGTCATGTTTTTGAATCTCCCGCATTTGATTGCGGTCAAGCGCACGTATACAGCTTACGACCACAAGAACAAGCAGCAGGATCACAATTACTACTACCGCTAAAAGGATAAACAGGCGTTTTCTTTTTTTCTTTTTCTGAATGTCTTCTTTATAAGTCTTTTCTATATAAAGGAAAGCTGCTGTAAAGCTTCCCATCCTCTGGTCATACTCTTCTTGCAGGCTTAGCAGGAGTTCTTGTAAGATCTCCAAAAATTCCCTGCCTGTTTTTGTATATTCATATGCGTCTAGGATCTCGATCTCAGACAGGCGCCCCCACAAATTGCTTGTGGCAAATAATATTGTAGAGCCTTCCGTAAGCTCCATCGTTTTGGACAAAAACAGCCGAACGTGTTTTTCTTTGCCCAGATATTCTGTCAGATTGTGTACTTGTGCGCCGTCTGGCTGAACCTGTGCATCCTCTTCGATCATCTGGTGATATTGTGTCTGCGTTTTGCTGATATGGGTAAATATATTTTCATAAAGTATATAAATACGTGTATTTCCGCAATACGCGTAACGCATTCTCGTATAGTCCGATACAAGCACGGTCAGGCTTACTTTCAGCTCGTTTCTTGTACTGTGCAGGATAATCTGTTCGTTTGCGTACTGGATATAGTCACGCAGCCGCTTCAGCGAAGGTTTTTTCTCAAATGCCGTCAGTACGGCTTCTACCGCAAGCCGTGCGCTGTTTTCCTCAGTCTCATTATCATAGCTTTCTGCTACCGCGATACACATATAATCTTCCAATGGGGTGTAGGCAACATAGGTCTTTTCTACCGAATCGTATCCCTGCTCCGATATAAAATCCATCACCAGCTTACTGTTTAAACTTCTCATAAACACCCCTCTGCTAATAGAACGGTCGCATTGCCTGCCGCTTTTTTGTTTTTTTCTCTGCTATGCAAAAGCATCTGCTGTGCTTTCTCATAAGGATGCGCCCTTTTGCGCAGTACAGAAACGATTTCTTTTTCCTGCAATGCTTCCCACGCTCCGAAGGAAAGCATCCCTGCCGTCATCCCTTTTTTTAATGCTGTACATCCTGTCTGTGGCATTGCCGATGCAGGATCTGTCGTAGCTGCTCCTGTCAAAATCTTACAGTCCATACCGTCAAAAAGAAACATCCGGTTGCTGCCTGCCGAATAATAAAAACACTGCGCATCCCGCATATATTGTATACTAAGCGACAAATACGGTGTTTTTCCAAAATAAAGCAGTTCCCGCATATCCCTTAATATCCTTGCTGTTACATGGTCAAAAAATGCAGCCACCGTGACTTCCTGCGGCAAATACATAAACTCCTGCATACATGCCTCTACCGCAAGAACAGCGCACCGCCTGCCGTTTGGATGGTCGATCGTTCCATCGGTAAGGACGGCAAGGCATTCGTTTTCTTTTCGTATCTTTGCTGCAAAGTAATTGCTTTGTATGCGGCGGCTGCCAATGGACTGCGCGTTTCCGATTCTGTATGTCTCCTGCACGCCTATTCATTCTCTTTCCAGTTAAATACAAATCCGTCGTTTTCCCCGCATAACGGTACAAAGATAAAGACACTCTGTCCGACTTTAATCCTGTCCCCTGCTTCTAACATACGCGGCTCGTATACCGCATCCCAATTATCCTCGTCATCAAGTATATATACAAGCCCCTGCGAATCTCCGGGCAGAAGCATCGTTCTGTTTTTCTCTGGGTCATAGACGATAATCGCATGGTTTCTCTGGCATACCGTATCGTCACCCAGAATCCGAATTTCCATATCTCCGGCTCTGCCCATAAAATTTTTTTCCGCAATAATCCGGTAATCCCTGCCGCGTGACGGCCCTTCCAGGCAGACGAGCCATCCGGTAACCGGCTTTAATACTTCCAGATCGTTTAAATAGACGACATCGCTGTATTTTCCAAGCGGATCTTCCTCTTTATTGCTGTTTTTATTTACCGCCACGTTGCAGTAAGGACATACGTTCCCGTATCTTTTCTGACTAAACAAATGGCCGTTTTCACAACGGATCAGCCCCATGTTCCTTCCCTCCAGATCCTGTTTCGTTTTTCCTGAATATAATTTTATAAGTATCCGCATAAATAACGTCTGTATCAAGCAGCAGATACGGCATCTCTTTTTTCAATCGGTATATGACATTGTCGCATTCCCTTTTTAATCCTATGGGACGGTCAGAAGCTGCCGCTTCCAAATACCAGCGCCCTTTGACCAGATTGCAGGTGCCATATAAATACCTGCCTGGTTCCAGAATCTGTGAAGTCTCCACAAACACTTCCCTGCCATTTTTCTTTCCCGTAATGGCAAACGAATACCTACCCTGCAACAGCACCTCTTTTTTTACCTGCCCGTCCCCGTTCACAAGCAGCAAACGCGCAAACGGCGATGCCGCGTCACGGCGTACCCGCTCCCAGAGCTGCACGAAAAATACCGCACAGATGCAGGCTGTTACAAATACCGACTGCACCAGATATAAGACAGACAATTCTTCCCACGGCTCCTGTGGGCTTGCAGGAATGAGATAGCAGGATAAATAATAAATCTGAACCAGCAGGAATACCAAAAGACATGCCAGGATACATCTGCCCGCAGTCTGATTTATTTTCATATGCACTCCTATGTATGACCAGAAAGGCGTACAAAAACTGCACGCCTTTTCTTTCCAGATTATTCGATCACTATGCCGTCGATCCTGTCCTTCTTCTGCTTTAGTATCAGCACAAATTCACCGTCTGTCTTTGTGAATTTTTCGTTATACGATACTACGAACGCATGAGAAAACTCATACTTTCTTGGTGCTGTCGCATGTTGGTACTCTACGGTTACCTTTTTGTAAGCATCTGCGCTTTCTGGTTTTACCAAAGCCCAAGTTGCCATGCTCTTTGCAGCATCACGCATAAATAATTTGTCCGCGTCGAAGGAAACTTTTCCATGAATCACAAGCTCCGCTTCAATATCCGAAGATCTTGCAAACGAATCCTCCGGGATTTTGGAATTGAACGAAACATCGATAATTTCCTCGCTCAGCTCCGTCACATCGGCAATCACGATTTTGTATGCCATGCATGTACCTCCTTTCCTTTTTCCATCCATAATTTTTTATTAACAGGCTGTGCCCATTAATCCGTATTGATCTGAAGCTCCATATTTTCAGAAACTCCTGCAAAGTTGATCTCTATATTATAAGTGGTATCATTGCAGTCGCCCTTTTCAATGCCGTCGCCTTCCCTTAAGATCGAGTTGGCGTAATTTGGCGAGAGCTGCCACTCCTTTACTTTTCCACCTGATTCAAAGATCCTGTCAATTCTGTCCTTTTTATAATCACTCGTCATCGCACCGATCATCCGGTACAGGTACGTCCTTGTCGTTTCACGGAAAATACTTTCAAATCCGCCGTTTTTACTCTCATTCATGCAGCGGGATTTGTATACGGTAATTAAATTGATCGAATTTCCATTGATCTGGTTTTTATCGGAGGAAAACACAAAGCCATATTTATGTTCATTGATCACGCCCTTTGTCTCTGCCGTATAGCCTGCGATCTCCTTTGGCATCGTCGTTGTAACCGTCAGTGCGTTATCTCCGGCTTCGATATCAAACCTCACACCCGGATATTCTTTTTTCACTTTTCCTGCAAACCTGGACGATAAAAAGTTCGGGCACTGGTATGCTGCGACGATCCCTGCCGCCACATATGCCGCCCCGATATATACGCCATATATCCAAAACTTCATAAAATCATCCCTGTCTTTGGAAAACTCCAGCGTGCCATCAGGATGGCGGATTGCTTTAGAGCCTAATACAACGCGCGACTTATTGCTTGGAATAACCGTAAAATTCGGCAGGCATGGAATTGCGTAACGGCTATAGTCGCTATTTTCCAAATCCTGTGTATTTTCCATATACTGATCCATCCCATGCGTCGCAAGCTTTAAAAACGTCGTGTCTTCACTTGCTTCAAATGAGAAAAAGATCTGTATCCGGTAGCCTTTCACCGCATCCAGCAAAAACTGCAAATCCGAAACCGGCGTTGGTACAAGCGTCACTCCTTTATCCAGGTCGCCTGTATAACCGAACTGGCGCATCGTATCTTCATCCAGGTCGATTTCCCGTTCTTCTGAATACTCAATATTCGGCACAATTCCAAACCAGACGGTATTGCTGTAATCCGACTTATTGTTGACTGTCTCCAGATATTTTTTCAGATTTTCCAGATTTTTTTCTTCGAGAATCTCATCCATACTGGCGTTGACAATCAGCAGCGTCGGACGCATCATCGGAGACTTCGGCTGATATTGGTCAAAAAATGCCTTTACACTTAAAATCTTTTCGATCAGCAGCTTTGCCGTACGGATAAACGCTTTCTGCCAGCTTGTATTAATCGCAGAATATTTATTATAAAGCTCTACTTTGTCGTTAATATCCATTGCAATCAGTTTATCCGGCATTTTATCTGTAAACGCCGCTACGATCAGTTCCTTAGACAGCGAAGATGCCGCGGATTCTTCGTCGTATTCCTGTCCGACGCTGGAATAAAGCTCCCGCATACTCTCATTATACTGTTCTTCGATCACGGAAATAGAAAGCTCCTTATAGCTGATCTTTTGCTTTTTCGGCGCATCTAAAGCTGCTGCAAGCTCTGCTTTGCCTGCTGCTGCAAGCTGCGTGCTCTCTTCCTTTTTGCCCTTGTCTGTGAGCAGCCCTGCCGGATTGTCCGACACCTGCAAGGCTATGATTTCCGCATTTTCATTAAACACAGGAAGTGCTGGCTGAAATTCCGTAATCCCTTTTTGCGATGCCCTGACAGCCGTATCCAGATTGTCTTTAATCATGCCGAGCATCAGCGTCAACTGGGAAGCTGTCTCATTGTAATATTTTTTCGTGCGGTCAAGCTTGGACTTTAGCTTAAGTACTGCATCCTGCTTTGCCGGAGAATCGCTTTCAAATTCCGCATTTTTATTTTCCAGATAGGAAATATCCTTTTTGAGCTTTTTAATCTCTTTTAATGTCCTGTGCGGCGCAAGCATTTCCGTTACTTTTTCATAGTTAAATGACGCATTCGTCGCCCCAGATGCTTTTTTGTTATCCATAATCGAAATAAACATCTTTAAAAATGTATTATTCCGGTCAATCACAATTTTTTTGACAAGCGGGTCTGGAATCCCGGCAGGCTTTGTCAGCTCATATACCATGCCGCGCTCCTGATCAAAATAACTGTAAATTGTAGGCTGGAACTTCTTTAAAAAATCATCAAAATTCCTGACCAGCAAAGCATCGTTAATCTCTGCTACCTTTTCGTCCGTAAGGCTTCTTGAATTCTCATCCACATCTGACATAATATTGAACATATTAAACACTTCAGGATTCACGACGTCGAACAGGATCGTGCGGTTTGTCTGTTCTATAATTTCCATGCAATATCCTCCATTGTCCCTTATGGCTCTATTTAATTCTACTATTTTCATCATATATTATAAAACTTCATTTGTCTACATTTTTTTACAATTTTCATTCATTTTTGAACTATTTTGGTAATTATCAACAAATAAATTACAAATTATATGATAACTGTTTCATTTTTGACAAAATTAAGGTACAATATGTTTCAAATCAATTTGACATCCAGGAGAATTTCTATGACAGATGAATATATGCGATATGCAAACCAGAAAAAAAACCAAAAGCTGTTTGAACTAGAAGACTTGTACCAGAACCAATTCGATACCTATGCGCCTGTTTTTCAAAAACACTTTCAGTCCATTTGTGAAACAATCCGATCGATGCAGAATAACGGGGAGTTAGGCGAGCTGTCATACTTGGAATATACCCTCTTATATACAAACCTTATACACGCAGAGCACACTGCGCAGGTACGCGCCTACGACAATCGCTGGTACTTTGACCCACACCAGCGCATCATAGGCAGCTTTGACCTATCGCCTTTCTTTTTCAAATACAAAGAACTGTGGGCAGATCTGATGTCCTGCCGCAAACGGTTTGCAGGCGCAGTTACGGCGCAGGAAACACTTGCTTACCTGCTCTCATGCGCTGCATCGTTTTTTCAATATATAACCGCTGCCTTTCGGTTCTCGATTCTGCCCTGCATAAAAGCAGAGCCGTTTCTTTCCCTTCGGCGTGCCGACGCGTTTGAAATCAACGTTGGAGAATATATGGCTTTTACAGAAGCGATCTACAAAGAAAACCGCACGCGTTCTTCACAAAAAACGCTGGACTGGTTCGCGCTGCGGCTGGAGTTTGCTTACGCATATGAATCTTTTTGCGGGCTTGACCTCACAAACGCTGACCTTTCGGAAATCGACCTGCGATACGCCGACCTTAGCCATGCAGCGCTTGAAGGAACCGATTTTCAAGACGCCTCGCTGTATGGCGCCAGGTTTTGCCATGCCAATCTGCGTAACGCGGATTTCCGCTACAGCCAGTTATACGAAGCAGATTTTACCGGGGCAGACTTAACAAACGCAAATTTTCGCGCAGCAGAAGGCTACCGGGGTGTACCAGATCATACAGACTGGTTCATCCCCGGTTATCGGAGCATCTGCTTTAAAAATGCGGATCTTTCCCGTGCAGATTTTACACGTACAAAAATACGGGATGCCGACTTTACCGGAGCAACGATGAACGGCACTATCCTAGAGCGCAGGACAGCCGCGCATTTTGCACTGTCAGACAGCCAGCGCCGGGCGGTGCAGATTATCGATCGCAGCTAAAAACAGCTACGATCCAGAAAGGAATCATTATGGACTATTTTCTTTTAAAACAGTCAGGAACTGTCTCCATCCCAAAAGCGCCGCCAGAAAAAGCTTCTGATCCAATGGAACCTTCTGTACGTACGATCGGGCAGGTCGGCATTTTGGACAAATTTGACTACATTGCGCGTGAACACTTAGTGAGCGACCGGCTAAAGCATCTGCTTGCGCTGTATCTCCCCTGCCAGGTATGGCGCCCATGTGTATTTATCGATCCGCCGCGAAAAGACCTGAGAACGTTTTGGTTTTTGCCTGCTCTTTCCTACCTTCCGAAGCAAGTCGAAACTGCTTCAAACGGGATGCCGGCTGCTGTATGGGTGGAAGAGCAGGATTTTGCCAAAAGAGCACCCGGCATCCTGCATGTGCGCAGCCCGAAAGGAACGGTATATTACCTTGTGCATCTGTGCGTAGCTGAAAGTATTCTGAGGCGCGGGATCTGCGGGCTGGAGTTAGAGCGGCTTTCCTCTGAGCTGTCTCATCCTGTGGTACAGCTATAGGACGGGCAGAGATTTTTTTGATTGCTTTGGTAAATTTTTACAGGAAGGGACGCTGTGAAAGAGGATGTGCCTCCCCTGGCTGCGTCCGTTCCAGAATGCTAAGAATCCCTAAGTATCCTGCTGGCACGTTGTGGCTGTGGACGGTCGCGGCACCTAGTTCGCTGCCTGCTGGCAGCTAAAGGTGCCGCTTGGCTGCGCCCCTGGTTGACCAGCAGAATACTAAGGGCTTCTAAGCATTCTTCCAAAGCCGCCGCCAGGGGAGGCACATCCTCTCTCCCAGCTGCTTTTCGTAAATGCTACGTAACAAGCGCAATATGGTTTTTCTACCATGAACAAAATTAACCCTATGATAGAACAGATTCTAGTACAGCGAACAAACCATATCGGGCTCGTTTGGCAGCACTTGCGAAGAACAGCCGGGAGAGAGGATGGGTACACTCTGGCGGCGGCTTTGGAAGAATGTTTAGAATTGCTTGGTATTCTGCAAAACAACTAGGGGCGCAGCCAAGCGGCACCTTTAGCTGCCAGCAGGCAGCGAACTAGGTGCCGCGACCGGACACAGCCAGGGCGTAGCAGCAGGATACCTAGCAATTCTTAACATTCTGGAACGGACGCCGCCAGAGTGCACCCATCCTCTCTCCTGGCGTCCCTTCCTGTAAAAATTTACCAAAGTAACTCAAACTTGTTCGCTGTAGTACTAGAGCGTATTTGAAAAATGCTTTCCTGACAGATGTACTTCACAATTTGTGGGAGATTTGTGCCAAATGAAGGTCGCATAGAGGGTTATGTAACCCGAATTTGATGCAAATTTCTATCTAAATCTCTAACTGCTCCCGAACCATTTTCACCGTCCTTTGATACACCGCATAAACAACCCCTCCGGTCAGCACAAGAATCCCCAGGCAGACGAGCATCGCAATCCCCTCATAAGACGTGATCTTTCCGTCATTTGCGTACAGTATGCCAATAAACAGCAAATACATTGTCCCCATGCCGACCCAGGCAGGCATCCGAAATACCTGGCTGCACTGGCTGCGCACCTCTTTTGACAAAAACGCCGAAGACGCCCCCAGCTTTCGCAGATCTTCAAACAGATAACGGTTATTCAGCGCAATCGTCTGACAGCGGGTGAAGCCGATAATCAGAGCCGTCGTAAGGCACACAATAAAAATAAACAGAAACATCATATACAAAACACCCATAATAAGCAGATGCTCATTTATCAGCAAAATACGAAATTTCGGATGATACATCCAGCTAGTCTTAAACTCCAGCGTATCTCTCCTGTCATAGCGAATCATCGTTTCAAGCCCTGTCGATTCCATCCAGTATTCCTCACCCTTTTGCATGGCGTTAAGCTTTTCTACCCGGTCATAGTATTCCACATGCTCGCAGCTTTTATCAAAAGAATCCACAAACAGGTCATAAAGCCTGCCTGCAAATGCATAAGAATCCTCTCCGTGCGCGTTAAACTGCACAATGCGCCCTTTCCATTCATCCGTAAGCCCCTGCTCCATCACCGCATAGTCTGCATTGTCCAGCACAATCCAGCCCATGATTCCGGTAAGCAGCCCATAATGCGCATATCCGGCAAACGAAGTCTCTATATGCGCTCCTGTCACGATATTGGTCAGATCCTTTGCTGTATGGATGACAAATAAATTTGTTTCCTTTTCATTTGTAAGACAAAGATACGTTCCCGGCGCTACATCTTCGTTCTGCCCGGTCAGCGCATGGTACGTATCTTCGGAAAGCACTCTGACCTCATTTTTTAATACCGCATATTCCGTATAAAGACGATGGTTTTCATCCTCGGCTTCAAGTATTCCTCCGGCTGCCAGATTGATATATTCCCCTTCTTTCCAGTCTTTCACAGACAGTCCGTATTGCTGCGCAAGCTTACTCACATCTTCTTTTCCAAATACATCCTGATCGAGACGATAGTGGTAAAAATAATCATACGGAGCAGACTTATATTCAAGCAAGCTGGAAATACTGCCGGCAGGAATATAAAAAATTGCGAACGAGGCGCCTGCGATTAAAAGTGTAATAATGAGCAGGTTGTTCACCGTCTGCTTTGCCTGTAGCTTCACCATCCCGCGGGTAATCGTGTTTTCATACAGATGTTTTTTCCGGCTCTTCCAGCCATACACAACCGTATGCAGCATCACCATATACAGCCCCGGAAAAACCGGCAGATAAAACACGCCGATCCAAAACGGGCTGTACCTGTGAAACCAGATTTCCCACAGTCTTGGCGCACTGTAGCCCAGCACTGCTCCTCCAAGCACAAGTGCCGCGCCTATATACCCGCACCAGCGCCCAGGCTCTTTGACTGGTTCATTCAAATGTTCCTCCCGGATCACCTCCATTATATTTGTCTTCTGCAAATACCGCCATGCACTCAGACAGGCAACTCCAACGACCAGCAGGAAAAATGCCGCCGAAACAAGCAGGCACCGTGCATCCAGCGCCAGTACCATCTGTGAGCTGTCCACAAGTATAAGCCGAAACAGCCCCCACAATAGCCACACAAACGGAATCCCCGCCAGGGCACCTGCTACAGCAGACAAGCTGCTAAGCAGCAAAACCTCCCGCATCAGCCCTGGCAGCAGCCGTTTTCTGGAAGCCCCAAGAGCCATCAACACACCGATCTGCCTGGATTTGTACCGAAAGAACAGCCCTGCTGCGTAGACCGTAAATACTACGCATCCTGCCAGCGTCAGTACAAAAATCATATACATCTGCTTTCTGCTGTCCCCGCCTTCTGGAAATGCTTTTTGCACTGTCTGCGACATCATAAGCGCCGCATACGCAGAAATAATCATAAGCGCGATAAAATTGCTGAACAGATACAGGCGCGCCTGTTTTCTGCCTGCCTTTTGCAGCTTCTGCTCTATCCCTTTCAACGTAAATAACTCTGTCACGGTTCTCCCTCCATCCTCTTTTACTCACTCATTTCCCGGATCACGCCAAGCAGATCCTCCTGCATTTCTTTCCGGCTGCCTTTCTTTTCAAGCTGTCGGTACAGCCTTCCGTCCTTGAGCAAAATCACCCGGTCGCAGAACGACGCCGCAAAGCTGTCATGCGTTACCATAAAAATCGTCGCCTTCATCTGTTCCTTTGCTTCCAAAAACGCCTCAATCACTGCCCGGGAAGATTTGGAATCCAGGTTTCCCGTCGGCTCGTCGGCAAGAATCACCATCGGATGGTTCATCATGCTGCGCGCAACGGCTGCCCTTTGCTTTTCCCCGCCGGATATTTCCGCCGGATATTTTTCCAATATATGCCCGATCCCAAACATCTTCGCCAGCTTTTCCGCAAGCTGTACCGCGTCCTGCCCGACGTTTCCTAAGATCATACGGGGCACCAGTATATTTTCCCGGATCGTAAGCCCGTCCAGCAGCATAAAGTCCTGAAACACAAATCCCAGTTTTGTATTTCGTATCTGCGCAAGCCGCTCTTCTTTCTCCCCCGCCAGCTTTGTGCCTCCGATTGTAATGCTTCCTTTTTCAAACGGAATGTAACAGGAGATACAGTTTAGAAGCGTCGTCTTGCCGGAACCGGAAGGGCCCATCACCGCCGTAAATTCCCCCTGCGCGACATGAAAGCTGACGCCGCTTAGCACCTGGTATTTGTTTTTGCCCGCCTCATAAGATTTGTAAAGATCTTTTACGTATAACATATTTTTCCCGCCTTTCTTTGTATTCCAACTGCTTTTTGTATCTGATACAAGAATAGCATAAAAAAACGGCAGCGGTTTTGAGGATGTAACCGATCGCTTAAGATTTGTCATTTTTGTACGGCATCTGCGGGGTTTGTAAAGTTTGCACTGCTTTTTCGTAAAGTTTGTTCTGCCGCTCTCAAAATAAGAAAACAAATTTTGCATAAAATATGTTAAACTTATTGTAAATACTTTTAGTACTAAAGCGTGTTTGAAAAATGCTGTACTAGAATAGAAAGGCAAAAAATTTATGCTCAGAATTGCACTATGTGACGATGAATTGGATGCACGAGACGCACTGCGTATCCAATTAGAACAACTGTTATTGGAAGATATCGAAGAAATTGTATACGAATTTTCATCCGGCACAAGCGCCGCTTCCTGGTTTCAAAAACATCCGGGTGAAATTGACCTGCTGTTTTTGGATATTGAAATGCGCGGCTTGAACGGCATGGAAACAGCGGTAAAAATCCGCCAGTTCGACAAAAATCTGACGATTGTATTTGTAACCGGATACGCCGATTATGTGTTTGAAGGCTATCAGGTAGACGCGCTGGACTATCTGTTAAAACCCGTTTCCAATCAAAAGCTGTCCGAGCTTTTACGGCGGGTGCGCACCAGATTGTACCAGCAGGAAGAACAGTCTTTTCTTTTAAAAAATATGGACGGCACCTGGCGTTTTCATTTTCGCGATATTTTGTATTTTTATTCCGACAGACGGCGTGTCATCCTGGCTGCCAAAAGCGGAGAATACCCGTTTTACGCAAAATTAGACGCCATAGAATCGCAGCTTGCCCCGCATTTTATCCGTATCCACCAGCGCTATCTGATCAATCCGGCAAACGTCGACCTTATCGGCAAAGAATCGGTTACGATCGGCACGGCAAAACTGCCATGCAGCAGAAAATACCGGGAAACAGCAACGATCAAAATTGCAAAAGCAATGATGGGAGGCAGTGTAAAATGATCTCTTTTCTCAGCACCCATATGTGGCTGTTTTCCGTCATCAATATCTTTCCTATGATGCACGCGCTGGAATCTCTCATCACGATCCGCACACAGCGCAGAAAACGGTTCCTGCTGTACGTAAACTGCTGGCTGCTTAGCAACATCCCGATTCTGATCAGCGACATGATCAATCTGCCGACAGTTATGGCAAGCTTTTTTATCAGCGTCCTTTACACCTGCGAAGGCAGTATATGGAAAAAGATCACGATCAGCTCCCTTTATACCAATACCTTTTTTTCCTTTAATGCCCTGCGTGATAATTTTTTTAAACCTTATTTTTTTCCGCGCCTGTATGATTATGTCATCGTCCCTGACAGAACCGGAGTTCTCCAGAAATGTCAGTTATTTACAGTTGTCATCAGTTTTTTATTTGCCCTGCTGTTAAGTACCGGTATAAAAAAATTTGCGCTGGAAAAAGACTATACCCTTCCTGACAGCCTCTGGAAACTGCTGATGCTTCTTACAGCAACCCCTTTTGGCACGATACTTTGCATTGTCCTTTTGTATAACGGAGAAACGGTTATTTCCTTCTATAGGATGCGCCACCAGAACTTGTTTCTGTTGCTGTTTACGATTACTCTATTGTCCTTTATCAGCCTGTTGTGGTGCATCCGCGTCCTTGCCAGGCAGCAGGCATTAGAACGCCAGAACAGCCTGATGGAAACAAACCGAACATACTATAAAACAATGGAACAGCAGCATTTTGAGATCCGGCGCCTAAAACATGACCTCGCCAACCATATACAAGCATTATCCGTGCTTCCAGCCGACAAACAGGCAGACTATCTTAGACATCTCGAAGGCATGACAGCAGGGATACAGCCGCTTTCCTACTGCGGCGATGCTACCGTCAATGCTGTGCTGTCCGTAAAAAAAGCGGTTATGGAACGATACGGCATCCGCAGCCAGATTTCCATTGATATCCCGGCGGAGCTGCCCTTTGACAAACCAGATATCTGTGCCTTATATGCCAACGCCATCGACAACGCCATCGAAGCGTGCCGAAAGCTGGAACAAGACTGCCGTACAATCCATATCCAGGGCAAGACACAAAAAGGGCTGTTCTGCCTTCGCGTGCGCAATCCAGCCGCCCCGTCCGGCACAAAACCTGCCCCTGTAACGCCCCGCCGTTTCAAGCAACTCCTGCCCACTTCCAAGCCGGATAAATCCAGTCATGGATTCGGGCTGAAAAGTATGCAGGAAATTGTATCGAGATATCATGGTGAGATGGAATTGCAGACGGCAGACGGAATGTTTGAAGTGTTTTTGTATCTTCCGCTGCCATAGTACTGCTGCGAATAAGCTTGAACTGTCTTCATAAGTGTTGCGAAATAATTTCTATCTGAATTGTTTTGTATAAAAACAGTGATTCGTTTTGCAGAACTTTCGTTGCAAAACGTGCTTGCAGCAAATACTCCTCTTTTTTCAAAAAATTCGCATTAAAATATTGCGAATAGTAATCGCATACTGCAAGTTGGTAAAGATACAATTTCATAAGATTGTCCCTGTCGTATTGAGTAAGAGGAGCCATATTACAGTAATGCCCAACATAATCTTTCAATTTTGCTTCATCGTATTGCCCGTCAACGCAAGATGGTTCTGCGTAAAAGAAAGAGCGTGTCAGCTCCCATATAACAGGGGGGGGCGACACGCGCAAGTTCAATCAACTACCGCATTTATTTTATTTTTGCCGCAAATGGATTGAGGAAGACCCTTTCTTACTTATGGCGAATCCTCCACCTCTATACAAGTTCCATCTCCTGCTTTTTATCATATTCTTGCAATATCTTCTGTGCCTGCACTATCTCACATCCTGTTTCCGCCGCTATATCCTCCACGATCATTTCATCACTCAGACTATGCCGGCGCCCGCTTCGAATTATTCCCTCGGCTCGTCCTTCACGCCTGGCATCCATCTCATACGCTTTCCATGTCATATATTCTACCTTTCCACACAGAACTCTCCTTTTCCAATATCCCTATTCTCTATCTCCATTATATACCCCTGTCAAAAAAAAGCAAAGGTATTTCATTCAAGAATATTCCTACTTCTCCTTCTGCTCTTCCTCCCTAGAGCGTGTTTGAAAAATCATTCCCGTGATCTGCATTCTCCACAAATTGTGAAGCACATCTCACGGAAAGCATTTTTCAAACACGCTCTAGAGCGAACAAATTTGGATTGCTTTGGTATATTTTTACAGAAAGGGACGCCGGGAAAGAGGATGTGCCTCCCCTGGCTGCGTCCGTTCCAGAATGCTAAGAATCCCTAAGTATCCTGCTGGTACGCTGTGGCTGTGTCCGGTCGCGGCACCTAATTCGCTGCCTGCTGGCAGCTAAAGGTGCCGCTTGGCTGCGCCCCTGGTTACCCCGCAGAATACCAAGGGCTTCTAAACATTCTTCCAAAGCCGCCGCCAGGGCGTGTCAATCCCCTCTCCTAGAGCGAACAAACCATATCGGGCTCGTTTGGCAGAATTTGCGAAGAACAGCCGGGAGAGAGGATAGGTACACTCTGGCGGCGGCTTTGGAGGAATGTTTAGAATTGCTTGGTATTCTGCAAAACAACTAGGGGGCGCAGCCAAGCGGCACCTTTAGCTGCCAGCAGGCAGCGAACTAGGTGCCGCGACCGGACACAGCCAGGGCGTAGCAGCAGAATACCTAGCAATTCTTAACATTCTGGAACGGACGCCGCCAGAGTGTACCTATCTTCTCTCCTGGCGTCCCTTCTCGTAAAAATTTACCAAAGTAACTCAAACTTATTCGCCCTAGCGTCCCTTCATAAAAGAAAAACCCAACACGCAAAAAAAGACAGCACCCAGACTTCCCCTGTCCAAAATGCTGTCCTTTTCACAATCTATCAGCTTCTCTCCTAAATCTCCATTCCAAGCCGCTCTAATATAAGATCCAGACACAGCTCCTGCGTCGTCGTTACAAGCTCGGCTCCTTGCATTTCCTCCGGTGTGCCCACACCCACTGCCGGCATTCCGGCGCGGTGGATCGCTTCGATGCCTGTCCTGGCGTCTTCTACGCCGACGCAGTTTTGCGGCTGCAAGCCAAATGCCGACATTCCGGCAAGAAAGATATCCGGGAACGGCTTCGCGTTTGGTACTGCGGCTGCGTCTGCAACGTAGTCAAACATCGTATCCAGGCAAAGCTGCCCTAAGATAAACGGCGCGTTCCTGCTGACAGAGGCGAGCGCAATCTTGATCTGGTTCGCCTTTAGCTCTTCCAAAAATGAGGAAATGCCGGGCAGGATATCTGCTGGTGAGATCTGTTTGATCAGTTCTTTGTATAAGTTGTTTTTCTTGTCGGCAAGCGCTTCTTTTTGTTCTTTGGTATACTGGCTGCTGGCATTGCCGTTTTGCAGAATCAGCTCTAAGCTCTCCATGCGGGAGACGCCCTTGAGCTTTTCATTGTACTGCTCGTCAAACGGGATGCCAAGTTCCCCTGCAAGCGACTTCCATGCAAGATAATGATAGGTTGCAGAATCTGTAATGACCCCGTCCAGGTCAAAGATTACTGCTTTTAGCTTGTTCTTTTCCATTGCTTTTCTCCACTTTATTTTTCTCCGTCCATACGTACGCCAACGAGAAAATATTTGTTAAAGATCAAATAAATAATAATGATCGGGAATACCGATATACATGCTGCCGCCATTACCTGGTGCCACATCGTCCCGGCATTTTGCGACTGGAAGCTCTGTAAGCCGAGCGTCAGCGTGTATTTGGACGCGGTCTTAATATACAGCATGGATTTTGTAAATTCATTCCAGAATCCCATAAATACAAAGATTGCCTGTGTCGCGATTGTTGGCCTTGCCAAAGGCATACAAATACGGAAAAACCGCCCATACCTGCCCAACCCGTCGATGCTCGCCGCTTCTTCGACTTCTTTCGGGAAGTTCATAAAAAACTGGCGCATCAGAAAAATATTTCCGATATTGGCTGCCGAAGGAAGCACCAGGGCTGCATACGTGTCCAAAAGTCCCATTTTCTGTAAAATCAGGTAATTCGGAATCAAAAGTACCTGCGCCGGAACCATCATCAGTACAAGCAGCGCATGATAGATCTGGTCTCTGCCAGGAAATGACAGCCTTGAGAGCGAATACCCCGCCATCGTATTAATAAATACATTTACAGTTGTCCCGATCAGAGCAACGATAAAAGAATTAAAAAACCATTTCGGAAACAGGGAAGAGCGCCCTAAAATATACTTGTAATTGTCCAAAGACATATTTTCGGAAATCAGCTTCATATTGCCGCCGACAATTTCCTTTAACGGCTTAAATGAAGCGGACACCATCCATAAAAACGGATAGATGGTCATTACCGCAGCCGTAATCAAAATCACGTACAAAACAATCCTGCCGGCACTGTTTTTCTTTTTCATACTCCTGCTCCTCCTCCCTAATATACGCGTTCTTCGCCGTTGGCTTTTTCTGCAAGCCTTGAAATCAGCATAATAATCGCTGCCAGGATAATCGCCAGAGTAGCCGCGTAGCCCATCGCATTTTGTGTGCCGAACGCATACCGGTAGATCATCAGCGAAACAGTCAGCGTCGAATTTTCCGGGCCGCCGGAACCGTTGGAAAAGATGTACGCCTGGTCAAACATCTGCAACGTACCGATTACACTCGTAAGCAGCACATATGTCGTGATCGGTTTTAAATACGGGATCGTAATATACCAGAACTTTTTCAAAGAACCTGCCCCGTCAATCTCCGCAGCTTCATACATCGAAGCCGGCAGATCCTGCAAGCTTGCCAGATACATTGTCGTGTACATCGGAATCGTAGACCAGATATTCATCATCATAATAACCTTTAACGCAAACTCCGGCTCCTGCAAAAAGTTAATTCCCCTGGAAACCAGGTTTGCATCGATTAGCAGCTTGTTGATCGGGCCGGAAACGTTAAACATAAACATAAAAATCAGCGTCAGCGCAGAACTAGAAGTCAGCGTCGGCAAAAAATAAACCGTACGGAAAAAATATTTTCCCTTGATATTGCTGTTGAGCACGGACGAAATAATCAGCGCCAGCACCGTCTGAACCGGCACGACAACGAGTGAAAATTTCAGCGTATTCATCAAGCCGATCCTTGCGATATGATCTGTCAGCACCCGCTTATAATTTTGAAGTCCGACAAACGTATACTCTTTCGTAAACAGATTTACTTTATGAAAAGACAGATATACAACATAAAATACGGACAGCCCGATAAATATGGTCAGAATAATAATGGCTGGCGTCAGAAAAAGATATCCCTGCTGGTGCTCTTTTTTTTCAAAACCCGAATATTGGCGCTTGTTTTTTTTTACATTTTCCATAATTCCTCTCCATACAAAAACCAAGCCCCTGGGAAGCTCCTTCTTAAGGGGCTTGGATTCCTAAGCAATACAAATCTAAAAGTTACCTGACAATTACTGTGCGTTTGCAATCTCGCTGTTTGCCTGTTCGTCTACTTTTTTCATTGCTTCTTCTGCGGTAGATTCCCCTTTGAACGCAGCCGGGCCAAAGTTCTGGTAATTGGAATTTATAATATCAATCGTTGTGCCCTTCTGCCACGGAGTTGCGATCTTTGTCATATCCGAATGCACTTTCCATACCGGATCGCTCTCTACATCCATCTTCTCTGCAACGTCTGCGCGGGATGGCAGGCAGCCTGCGCCGCTGCACCAGATTTCCATGCCGTCAACGCCTGTCGCATATTTTATCCATGCCTTCGCAAGGTCTTTTTCACTGGAATTTGCAAAAATGCCCCAGCCTACTGTAAATGCCATTGAATACTGTGTGCCTTTGTAAGTCGGCATTTCTTTTACGCCAAAGTTTACGTCATAGTCGTTTTTCAGTGTTGTATATACCCAGTTGCCTTCCTCCATAATCGCTGCTTTTCCTGCGCCAAACGCTTCGCCGTTCCAGCCAAGTCCCAGATCCTTTGGTGTCTGCCAGCAGCCGGACTGTGCCAGGTCTGTCATAAATTCCAGATTTTTTACGATACCAGGCTGGCTGAGCTGTGCTTTTCCGTCTTCTGCGATAATGCTGTCGCCGTCTGCTTCCAGAATATAGAGGTTTCTGGACATATCCTGATTATAGGTCATTGCCGCTACCTGGCCTTCGCCGTATTCTGCGTCCAGCTTGGACTGCAAATCTGTTAAAAATGTCTTATAGTCTTCCAGTGCTTCTGGAATGTCTTCCGGCTTTACGCCTACTTTTTCCAAAATATCTGTGTTGTAATAGGTCGCAAGTGTGGATACGTCCTTTGGAATGCAGTAAATCGTGCCGTCCTCTGCCGTAAACGCACTGAGCAGGTTTTCATAAAAAGCACCGCCGTCCATCTCATCTTTGTCAAGCGGCTCCATCATGCCAATGTTGCTGTAAAACGGGAACATGCTGCCGTCAATGTAAAAGGCATCCGGCGCCGTACCTGCTACAAAGTCCGCCTGGATCTGTGTATTGTAGTCGGTGTACACCTTAAGCTCGATTTCCGCACCAGATGATTTTTCAAATTCTTCGATCATTTTGTTCAGCGCCGCGGACTCCTGGTCGTTTCCGCCCCATGCCCCGATCGTAAGCTTCTTGCCGGAAAAATCTGCGCTGCCGGCACCCTCATCTGCTGCGCCGTCTGCGGCATCTGTGCCTGCACCGTCATCGGCTGGCGTATTTGCGTCTGCGCCGTCGTTTGCGCTGTCGCCTGCATCATTTGCGCTGCCCTTGCTGTCGTCGCTGCCGCCACATGCTGCAAGGCTCATTGCCAATACTGCGGCTGCCGTCAATGCTGCTGCTTTTTTCATTTTCTTTTTCATCATCATCATAATCCTCCTTGTTTTTTACTCGCTTGGTGTCTGTTACATTATTTTTTGGAATTTTTGCCGGGATATCCATACACAGTCTGTTTTTTTGCTGTTTCTGTTTTTCTACGGCTTTTTTCCAAAACGTTTTCGTATTTATATTTTCTACCAAAACGTTTTGGAAGTCAATAACAAAAATTGTATTTAATCGTTTTCAGCAAAATTTACAGTTATTTCGTCTGAAATTTGGTACTTTTCACCATACACTTCAATTTCGACTGTTTTCGTTCCGGTCATATTTTTTATATGCAGTTGGTCGTGGGTCGTCGCTACCGCAAGCTTCTGCCCCTGCCAGCAGATTGTAAATTCCAGGCTGCTCCACGCATCCGGCAGCATCGGGCACACTCTGAGCTCGCCATGCAGCATCCTTACGCCGCCAAACCCGTACACAACCGACTGCCAGATCCCGGCGATCGAAGCCGCGTGAATGCCTGCATCCGAGGACTTCATATTTTCTCCTGCGTCAATGCGCACCGCACGCTCGAACAGGTCATAGGCGAGCTTTTTATCTTTCATATCGCTTGCCAGGATCACATGCGTAGACAGCGACAGGGAAGAATCATGCAGCGTCTTTGGCTCATAATAATCCCAGTTGGCACGCTTGACATCGAGCGAAAACAAGTCTTCCATCAGGAAAAACAAAATCATAATATCCGCCTGCTTGGATACCTGCATCCGGTTGACCTGCTCCAGATTGTACTCCCGAAACAGTGTGCCTACTTCTTCTGCTTCTTTGTATTTTTTCAGGTCAATCACCGGGTATGTAAGATATTTCGCATCCTGTGCAACGACCAGGTCTTCCTTGCGCGGCTTTGGCAGATAAATCCGCTCCCTGCGCTCTTTCCAGATCTCGCAGGCATGGTCAAGCCCCATTTTTTCGTTCAGCCGTTCGTAAATCTGCGGCTTATGCTCTTTTAGCTCCTGGTAATAGCGGATCGCAATGCCGATATTCCAGTGTGCCATATAGTTTGTATATGCGTTGTCATCCGCATGTTCCTTATACTCATCCGGCCCTACAACGTCATTGATGTGATACTGCTTATCCTGGTCGCTCCATTCCAGCCTGGAAGCCCAAAACAGCGCCGTATCCATAAGCAGCTCATATCCATAGCGATCCATAAAGTCCTGGTCGCCTGTCACCATATAATACTGCCAGACCCCATACGCCACGTCTGCCGTAATATGCTGCTCGATAAATCCAGACCAGATTTTTGTCGGCTGCCCGGTTACAATATCCGCCGCGCCCCATACCGGCGTTACCTCGCCGTCGTCCAGCCATGCCGATTCCCACGGAAACTGCGCACCCTCATAGCCGTTGCCTTTCGCCTTCTTATGCGCGCCAGGCAGGGACAGATAGCGGTATTCTTCCAAAGAGCGCGCCACCTGCGGGTCTGTAAACGTAAAATACGGCAGTGCAAAAATATCCGTATCCCAGAACGTATGCCCTTTGTAGCCTTCTCCGCTAAGGCCCTTCGCTCCGATATTCATACGGTTGTCATGCGCCGGCGTCATCACGTACAGATGGTACTGTGCAAACCGTATCGCAAGCTGGTCCATCGGGTTGTCTGACTGTATGCGGATCGGCGTCTTATCCCAGACACGCTTTGCCCATTCCGCCGCGCTTTCCTGTGCCAGCTTATCAAAGCCTGCCGCCGCGCTTTCCTTTAACGCACGCAGCCCTTCCTGCTGAATCTGCTCGATCGTCTTTCCTTCCATCTCAATGTCCCTGGACGTATAGACGTTGCTGATCTTTTCCACTACCAGCTCTTTTCCTGCCGGAAGCGTGCATGTGTACGCACAGTTGATCTTCCTGCGGTCCATCTGGATCAACTGTTTTACCTGCCCATCATACGGCACCCCGTCCGGCAGCAGGCGAAAATCACATACTTGCGTAAATACAAAATCGATCCCGGACTGCGTCGTCGTCTGGCAGGACTGCATATATTTGCCGTCATAAAACCGCTTATCCCCTTCGGAAAAATGCTGCACGCCGCTGTTTGTCACGCTGCCGTCGATCCCTGGCAAAAACCGCAGGCTGACCTCGCCGCCAAGAGACGTGATCGTAATCTTCTGCGCAGCCGTATGCAGCTCTTTCATCGATACGATCCTTTGAAACTCAAACCGCATCCGCTCCCCCGCAGGCGCTTCCCATTCAATCTTTCTGACAAGCTCTCCGGTCTTTAAGTTCAGCTCACGCGAATACTGTAAGATCTTCCCCTTTTCCAGAGAAAATACCTGCCCGTTTACCTCGATCGGAAAATGGATCACGTCCGCCGCATTCGGCAGCTCGGTCACTTCTCCTTCGTCAAACTTATTGAACGTACCCGCTACAAAAAAATCCCTTTTTTCCCCCAGGTAAGCTTCTTCTGTGGCGCTGCGTATGCACATATAGCCGTTGCCCAGGCACATAATCGACTCGCATTTGCCAAGATACCTGCTGTCAAATGCTTTCTCTGCGATCACCCACTGATCCGCTTTTGAATAATCCATATTTGTTTTCACGCTTTTTTCTCCTTTTCCTGCATTAAGAATAAAAATAGTGGTTGGATATCAGCGCCAGGACAACAAACCCGCAAATGTCCATACCGATACACAACAGCACGTCGATATCCAGCAAAAGCGCCAGAATCAAGTCCAAAACGATTACGGAAGGGATATATAAGTGCACGCTTTTCTTAAAATCATTCGTGTTTTTGTATTTCCATGCACAATACCAGGCAAGCAGCCCGACCAGAACGCAGCCTGCAAGCAGGCAAAACGGATTCATTACGGCAAGCAGCGACGTTTCATTACTCTCTGCCATCTGCTCCTCCTTTTCCCATGCTGCGGCACACGACCTTCGTATTGCCCGCCAGATCATGCAGCGTCCTGCCGTCTTTGCGGACTGCCATCATAACGACACTGACTGCCGCGGCAAGCCAGCCGATCACCGGGATCAGGTACATTGCCTTTACCAGCTCGCGCAGCCCGACATACAAGATCGGCGCCTTTGTGCCGTCCACGTCGATACAGCACAGCTTTCCCAGATATTTGCCAGGTGTTGCGCCCAGATGTTCGGTAAACAGCGCACCGTATACGGCAAACAAAAACTTGTACAAAAGTTCCGCCTGCGGCACCGATACGCGGAAAATCCCAATCATCACAAACTGCATTGGAATCATTAAAATCACTGCATCCAAAAGCGCGCACAAGATCCGCAGTGCGACTACTGTCTTTTTCATCCCCTGTCTCCCTTCCAAAACGTTTTCGTTTCTAAAAGTATATAATCTGCCAGCCCATTTGTCAATAAAAAAGTGGAAGAAAATAAGATTATTCTGAAAATTAAATGACGTCTGCACAGCCTACCGTCCGCACTCCGCTGTCGTCCCGCGCACAACCAGCTCGTACGGCAGTTGCAGCTCGCTTTCCACCGGTTCGCCGTTTAACATCCGACAGACTGCTTCCCCGCCCGCACGCCCCATCGCAATCGGAAACTGGCGTACTGTCGTAATCCCTTTATAGACATACTTCGCAATCGGGATATCGTCAAACCCAAGCACCGATACATCCTCAGGCACCCGCAGCCCCATTTCTTCCAGTGCCTGGATCGCGCCGATTGCCATTACGTCACTGGCACAAAACAGTGCCGTAATCTCCGGGTGCTTCTCCAGCAGTGTTTTCGTCTGCGCAAACGCCGTATCTTCCACAAAATCCCCGTACCGCATATAGTCCAGATGCAGCGGAATCTTTGCGTTCAGCAGCGCAGATACATATCCGCTGTAGCGCTCACCTGATACTTCCGCGATTTTCTGCCCGTTAATCATGCCGATCTTTTTATGTCCAAGCCCGATTAAATATTCCACTGCTTTCTGCGAAGCGCTGACATTATCAATCGTGATATTGCACTTATACTTTCCAGACGCTTTAATATCAATCAGCGCGCATGGAATATCGCTGTTCATCACTTCTTTGTAATAGGGATCTCCTGTACGCAGCCCGGTTACCACGACGCCGCTTAAGTTCTTTTTTTTGCAGAGCTGCAAAAAGCTTAATTTCTCCTGCTTTACCACATTTGTGACTAACAGCATAAACTCGCACCCAAACGCGCTGCACTGCTGGAACAAGCCATTAATCATCCCATATACAAAACCGTTTTCATCCCGTTCTTTTAGCTCCGAGGTCAAAAGGGCGATTGTCGGCTCTGGTTTGCCGCCCATCGAACGCGCGTTTGCATCCGGTGCATAATCCATCCGCTGCACCGCTTCCAATATCTTTTTTTTCGTTTTCTCGCTTACGTCTGAATATCCGTTCAGCGCGCGTGACACGGTCGTGATCGACACACCTACTTCTCTTGCCACGTCCCTGATGCTGACTTTTCCTGAATTCGTTTTTTTCATACTCTTTCTCCATGAAACCTGTCCTAATAACAAAAAAAGAGGGCCAGCAAGCCCTCTTACAATCCCAGCCGTTACGAATGCTTGACACCTGGTCTCTGAATGTATTCTACTACACAAAAAACGGGCTGTCAATATTGGCATGACAGCCCGTAAAACCAAACTCAAAAAAATTCTTTCGGTACGTCTTTTGCAGCCTTCCACTTGTCCATCGCCTCTTCCAGCCGCATTCCTTTGTTGACGGCATCCTTGCGCACCGCATTGACAGCCTGGATCTCCTTCATCCGCGCACCGGTCAGCGTATATCCCTTCATCGCAATCAGCGTCGCGATCCAGGCAAGCATCGGCACGATGCAAAACAGTGCAATCACGACCATATGCATCCCGTCCGCATACGGCGTATTGCCGTCTGGAAGCGTTTGTATACCGATCATCGCCACGGCTGCGCCTACAATCGTAGAGCCCAAGGAGCTGACCAGCTTATCTACAAGCGAGAACAATGTCCCCATAATCCCCGGTATATAGCGGCCGGAGCGGAATGTCTCGTAATCGGAGCAGTCCGCCACCATTGGAATCGGCATATCCGCAGTCGCATAATAAGCCCCGTATCCGATCCCAAAGCAGAGTACAAACAGCACCGAATAAATATTCGGCGGCATAAGGCTCAGGCTCACCGCCGGACTGCCAGGCTTCCACAAAACCAGCAGCGCCAGTACCCCAATATACATTACAAGCGCCAGCCCGGTATAGCGTACGAGTGAAGCCTTCTGTCCATGCTTTTGCGAAGTGCGTACCGTCAGCAGGAAAAACGGAACCGAAAATACGTATCCAATGATCATCATCGGCAGATACAGCCCGCCGTAATTGCCCATCATCGCACCGTACAGCATACACAATACAGTCATATTCGTCGCGATGGAAAAGGCAAGCTTGCATCCCGCGCCCGCTACCATCAGCCTTTGCAGCTCTTTGTTTGCCTTTAATATCGCGACATACTCTTTTAATTCCACCTTCTCCTGCGTACCGCCGACACCGAAAAATTCCTGCCTGTCCTTCTCCCAGATCCCGATTACGGCAAGAAGCGTCAGTACTGCCGATACGACAATCGCCAGCGGTATCATAAAATTAAAAAATCCCGCGCTGTTGTAGCCGCCCAGCTTTTCGCTTAAAATCGGCGCCAAAAACTGAACAAGCCCCATCCCGATCAGGCTTGCCACCGTATTAAATACTGTAAACAACGGCCGCTGGTTCGGATCGTTTGTCAGACAGGTCTGCCCGGAACGGGTACATGCGGTCTGAAACGTATATCCTATGACATACAGTGCATAAAACAGTACAAAGCAGACATATTTCAGCCAGGACAAATCCTGCGGTATAATTCTCGTCCCAAAATACAGCAGGATCGAAGCTACGATCATAATCGCATTTCCAAGCACCATATACGGACGAAACTTCCCGAATTTTGTAGACGTACGGTCGATCAGTGCCCCAATAATCGGATCTGTCACTGCGTCAAACAAACGCATTACCGTTACCATTGTCGTTGCAAACATCAAAAACAAGCCCAGAACCCCATTGGCATAATAAGCAATAAAGTTCATGGTGAGGATATAGTACACATTGGTCGCCCCGTTATTCATCGGAAATAAAATAAGCTGGTAAAGCTTTGCCCGGTTCACATTTGTCCTTGCTCCCGTCGTTTCATTACTCATATGTGTCTATCCTTTCTTTTTTATGCCGCAGCATCTGTCCAGGACCCCTCCTGTACAGTCGCTGCGGCTTTCCGTTCTTTTCACCCCAATACTGCTATCAGGCACAGCTACCCCATGCTGTTAACGCCTGCCGCAGTGCATCTGCATAAAACACCGATACCATACCCCTATCGTATTTATGCCCCTTTGCAGATGGCTTTTTTAAAAATTATCTACGGCTTTATATGCCATATAGTTTCTGTAAATCTCCGTATCTTTAAATTTCTGCTTCTTGATAAACCAAAGAACTGCCGACAGGATAAACAAGATTCCAAATACAATACATGCCGTCCATAATCCCGTTACAATCGCAATATTTTGCTTTTTAATGACCGTATCCTTCCCTATTCCGTTCATACCCGCTGAATTTGCGATTGCGTACAGGTTCTGGTGGCAGGCTTCCTTCATCGCAGTTACAACAACCGCATCCTTTTTATATTTCGGAAGCTGCTTTGTGACATAAGGCAGCATCGCGTCAAACGTCGACACTCCGCCAGCCATCACGCCGTCTACACCGTTTACATAGGTCGTCAGTACGTTATCGGTAATGTTAAGGCCGATCTTTCCCCATTCCTGCCTTACGATATTCGTCATCAGTCCCTTATTTCCGCCAGACCAGATGGCACCCCAGCGCGTATACGCAACCATCAGCCCTGCGTCAGACTCTTCTACTGCTCCCTGGAACGCCTTGAGATAAATTTCCCTTGCTGCCTGCTCGTTCAGCCATACACCAAGCCCGATCCTGTCCTGTTCGCAGTCGTTGAGCGCAAAGTGCTTTAATACAACGAAGATTCCCCGGTCTGTCATTGCCTGCACTTCATGTTTTGCCATTTCCCCTGCTAAAAATCCATCTTCGGAATAATATTCAAAGTTGCGCCCGCCGTACGGTGTCCGATGCGTATTGCTGCCCGGCCCATACAGACATGCGATCTCTGCCGAGATACAGTTGTTAGCGATCACTCTGCCGACTTCATATAGCAGCTCTGTATTAAATGTCGCCGCCATCACGTCCTCAGACGTAAACGCGGTCGCTACAAGCGCCGTTTTTCCTTCTTCTTCTCCTGCCTTAAACAGCGATGCGGTCAATCCCTGCGGCCCGTTTTCATCACGTGTGCCAGGCGCCTGCACCGACTCGATCGGCATTGTCCAGTGGAACGAATCGCCGATTAACGATACCATATCGTCAAACGAAAGCTGGTCTAACAGTTCCTGCCACTTTGGATCATCATACGGCACGCCGATAAAGTCAACCAGCTTTAATCCGTTGTCCGCACCGAGCACCGGCATTTCCACCGGTTCATAATCCGCCGCGTCATACTGCACATCCTGCAATTTTTGAATCAGCGTTTCCGTCAGCATCAGCTTGACCGTCTCGGTCGGGAACGTCCCTTCCCAGTCGTTGCGGGAAAGGTAGGTAATCTTCTCCCCGCCCAGGTCTTCGCTTAAGTTAATATCCGAATCCGAGAGCTGATTTGTAATTGCCGTACCGTTTAAAGAAGTGGCATACGTTGTCGTATCCTGCTTCGCATTTTTCCATTTGTAAGTAAGCGCCTTGTTTCCGTCTGCATCCATGCGCCCGTCCGCTGCCTGATAGCCTTTTGCAGCAAGGATATTGTTGACTGCGTTGTGCGCGTCTGTCGCTGCCGTAAAATAATAATCCCCTTTATCCAGCATATACGTCCCGCAGCCATACGCGTCATAAGATGCAAGGTCACGCTTGTCCACATAGATTTTCAAAGTTTCCGAAGCGCCTGGTTCTAGCACTTTCGTTTTTCCAAATCCGCACAGTGCCACGGACGCCTTCTCCACGCCGTTTTTTATATCATATGCGGTATATGGCGACTGTACATAGACCTGCACGGTCTGTTTTCCGGCATACGTATCTCCGGTATTTTTCACCTTTACAGACACTTCAAACTGGTCGGTATCTGGATTGTAGTTCACTTTCATGCCGCTGTAGGAAAAGTCCGTATAGCTTAACCCATAGCCAAACGGAAACGCTACTTCACTGCCATAGTCATAGTCACCCGCATTGCCTTTTTCCATAACGAAATCTTCATAGCGCGTTTCGTAATACTTATAGCCTACATAAATGCCTTCCTGGTATACCATATACGTGCTTGCGTTTTTCGGAACAATGCCCTCTTCATAGCCTTCGTATGTCACTGGGACAAAATTCACCATTGCCGGAGACGAATAGTTGTTGTAGCAGTACGTATCCACCAGGCTGCCTGAAGGATTGATCTTGCCTGCAAGGATTTCACCGACCGCGTCAATTCCGGTAATCCCGACGTCGCCGATCCAAAGGCAGGCATCCACACTGTATGGATTGTCTTTTAAGAAATCCACCTGCAACGCATTTGCAGAGTTAATCAGCACGACGATTTTTTTGATCGAACCGTCTGCTTTCATAGAAGCCACGTTTTCCATCATTTCTCTTTCATTGTCATCCAGCGCGAGGTAGTTTACATCCCCAAAATCCAAGTCCGCGCCTTCTCCGCCGACACGGGAAAGTACGATGATCGCCGCATCCCCGTAAGTAACGATGGAATCCTTTACCTCATCCGTATACAGCTCCCACGGGCACTCCGCAGAAGTCGCCGACTCGGTAGCGATCGTGCCCCCGGTCTTGCGCTTATACTGCTCGTCTAACCCCAGATAAAAGTCCCAGATCGTCTGATTGACTTCCATCCCCGCGATCTCAAGCGCGCCCTTTAGCGTATCTGCCTTGGACGCGTCGATATTGCCCGATCCTGTCCCGCCGTAAACGAGGTCTACGGAAGAAGTTGAAAAGCAGCTTACCTTTGCGCCCTCTGCCAATGGCAGCGCACCGTTTTCATTCATTAAAAGCGCAGCGCCTTCTGCTTCTACCTGCTTGCACAGATCTTCGCCGTAACGAACCATCTCCTCCTGCGAGTCAAAATCCATTTTGTGGTAAATCGCATTTTCATCTTTGTTTTTAATATTGTTAAACGTCCCGCCTATAAAAATAGACAACGAATTGTCAAATGTTGAACAAAACACCGCCAGGATAATTAAAATCAGCGTAATCGGAGCACTGATCCACGTCAGGATTTTCCACGGCCTTGTCGCTCTTCTGCGGGCACGCTTGTACTCCTTTTTGCGGCTTTTCATAGCGTCATTCCTTCCCATAACCTTCCTCCTTGCTTATACCCAATTCTGGCTCTTCCCCTTTTTCACCTTATATTCAGGCTTTGGCTGCGCCACCCTGTAGATCACCGCACTGTCTAAGAGCGTGCCCGCCTTTACTTCCAGGCGGTTTTCCTTCTCCATGCGCAGCCGGAAATGAAACGCATATCTGCCCCTTTTCGACTCCACAAACTGCCCGTTGTTATACAGCGATACCTGTTCCTGATTGGAATATACGGCAACATCGGTCACCTGCTCCGCGCGGTATTTATAACGCCTGCCGCACAGATGCACAAACGGCTCGTCGCTCCACCAGGCTTTATAAATATAAAAGCTGTCCTTTTTTATTTTACGGTCAAACGTTACCAATCCTTTGTGGTTCATCCCAGGCTCTCCGCCCTGGTCTCTGGCGTCTGCGGCAAAATCAAACATGTTCCATACATACGTTGACCATAAAAACGGATGGCGCGCAAAGCATTTGAGCATATATTCATGGTACTTCGCCTGGTATTCCTCGGAATGGTCTCCTCTTTTTGGCTTCGCGCTGTGCAGGTTCGGCATTCCTTCCGCGCCGTACTCAGAATAGCCCAGGCACCTTGTCGGATATTTCCAGTGGTAAAACTTCATAAACAGGTCGTTTAGGAACAGCCCCGGCACATACCAGCCCAGATACAGGTTCCATGCAACCAGGTCTGTAATCTTTGAGACCGGATGGAACGGATGGCACATCGCATAGCACGCCAGCGTCGTCGGCCTGCCAGGGTCAAGCTTTTTCACAAATTTCTGTAAAGCGTGATGGTTGCGCAGCATATCGTCCCTGTGCTTTCGCGAGATCGTAATCTCATTGGAAATTCCCCAGGTCACGATGCACGGATGGTTATAATTTTGCACAATCAGCTCCCGCATCTGGAAAAACGTATTGTCCTTTCCATTTGGCATATGCGCGGATATATACGGGATCTCCGCCCACACAACCATTCCCTCGCGGTCGCACAGATCATAAAAATACTGGTGGTGCTGGTAATGCGCCAGCCGGATCGTATTCGCACCGACTTCCCGAATCAGCTTCATATCCTGCTCCATCTGCTTACGGGAAATCGCGTTGCCGATCCCCTTCCAGTCCTGGTGCCTGGATACCCCGCGCAGCGGATAAGACACGCCGTTTAAGAAAAACCCCTTGTTCGCATCAAACGAAAACGTGCGTATCCCGCACGAAACCGTGACCTCGTCCAGTACGTCCTGCCCCCTGCAAAGCTGTGCCGTCAGGCTGTACAAATACGGATCTTTGACACCGTTCCAAAGATGTGCCTTCGGCACTTTGATCACCGCGCTTGTACCCTTTGCGGCACCGGCTTCTGTCCCCTCGGCGTCCTTAAGTGCCAGATGTACCTCCAGCCCTTCTTTTTCCATTTCCTGCGGGCTTTTATTCGTGTAAGAACGTACGTTTACGATGCCTGTGCTTCCTTTTACATCAGCAGACACCTGTACCCCGCATCCTCCGTAATGATCCAGGTCAAAATGTGTCTCCTGCACGATCAGAAATTCCACATCCCGGTAAATCCCGCCATAAAAAGTAAAGTCCGCGACCTGCGGGTAAACCGTGTCATTTTTACTGTTATCCACTTCTACACGCAGTTCGTTTTCATCCTTTAGCACATCCGTCACATCCGTGCGGAAAGTCGAATATCCATTGTCATGCGTTAACACGGTAATCCCGTTTACGATCACCTTTGCGCTTGCATTGACACCATGAAACTGCAGATAAACCCGTTCATTGTCTGTAAATTCCGGTTTTGGAACCGTTTTTTCATAAACACAGGTTCCCCGGAAATAATCGTCGTTTCCATCCTGCCCATCGACAGCATTCCAAGTATGCGGCAGGTCTACCAGACGTTTTTTCTGATTCTGGTATGTAAACTGCCAGTCTTTCATCAGCTTTATGATTTTTCTCATGCATTGTACCTCTCCTTTCTTACTTATTTTCAGCATTTTCCTGCTTTTTATACCCCCTCATACACAATGTCTGATACTTTTTATGCAGGATGGATATTTTCAATATCACATGTTACAAAACAAAAGAGGACTTTGCTGATTATTTATACATAATCTACAAAATCCTCGTTAGAATTGCAAGGCATATTACCTAAGTGGTCTCTGATCCGTCCGATGTGGTTGTCCTTGCCTGGCACTGCATTCCATCAATCGGAACGATTGGAACCGGAAGCAGCATCAGCAGGGAAAAACAGCCGTCTTCTTCCCGGATCGTTAAAAATCCGTCGTATTTTTTCAAAATATGCCGGATGCTGCGCAGCCCAAACCCGTGGACGAACCTGCTTCCTTTCGTCGTAACCGGAAGACCCTCTTCATATTCGAGCTTCCCGTCCATCGGATTTGTAATGTGGATCGCCAAGAACTGCTGCCTGCGGTAGATCATCACATCGATCTGCCTTCTTTCTTTTTCCTGAAACTTCCCGACTTCCTCGATCGCATTATCAATCGCATTGCCAAGTATCGCATACAGATCCACCGTATTGATAAATTCCATCTGGCTGCCGTCCGCCATGCAGGAAACCGCGATTCCATGATCTTTGCAGTACAGGCTCTTTTCGGTCAGTATCGTGTCCAATACGGCGCTTCCGGTCTGGATCATGGACTCATAGAGGCTGACCGAGCCTTCAATCTCTGCTAAATACCGTTCCACCTCTTCCCCGCTGGCATTGCGCATCGCATGAATATGGTGCTTTAAATCATGCACCTTTTGATTGATAAACGAAATATTTTCCCTGGAAAGCTGATACTGCTCCTTTTCCTTCTGCCAGAGCAGCGCAAGGATCTCTAACTCTTTGCGCATCTCGCTCTTTTTAAACAGCTCGTTCTGCAAATAGAGCACGATGCACAGCAAAAACTGCACGAGATAGACAACCGTCCACCGCAGGTCGTAAAAGCTGTATTCCAAATCTCCCGGCACAAACATCACGATCTGAAAGATTAAAAACGTAAGAAACGCAAGCAGCATCTGTCTTGGCCCGATGCTTTTCCTGCCTTTATCGGGAATGATCCTGCCGATCGTAAGCGCTACGATCAGGTAGCCCACCGCAAAAATCAGTATTTCCAGCGTCAAAAGCTGCGTATGCCTGCCGATCCAGTAATCCCCTCCCATATTGTGGCAGACCAGATACCACTCGTACATAAGCTGCCAGGCGCAAAATGCCCAGATCGTATAATAATAAGCCGCAAACCATGACAGCTTGCGGTTCATATAGATCAGGTACCCAAGCATAAAAAAACTGATCAGCCGCATTGCCATCTCCGCCCAAAAATTATCATACTCATAAAACTGGTTCAGTCCCGCAAAAAACAAGAGAAAAACAACCGTCAGCAAACGCACCTTTTTACGATTCTCCTGCTTTTTTTCTATCGTATGCACATAGATAAATCCGCTTATCAAATAAGCGATCTGCATAATCCATCTGCTCACCTGTTCCACCATCTGCGAAGCCCCCTTCACATACACCCGCCTAATCAGCGGTAACCTCCTACGTATTCCGTCAGCGCTTTTAAAAACGGCGTCCGGTTGCGCCTGCTGATCTCCAGCTCATAGCTGCCGACGACGACGGTATTCTTCTTTATCTCTCTTACATGCCTCAGATTTACGATATACCAGTGGTTGCACTTGGCAAACGCATATGCCTCCAGCATCTGCTGTACGCTCTGCATCGTCCCGCGCACCACATACGTCCCTTCGTCCGTGTAATAATGCAGCATCCGGTTCTGCACCTCTACATAATAAATCTGTCCGACTTCCAGCTTTTTCACCCCGTCCGGCATCGTAAGTATCAACTGGCGCGGCTCTCTTGCCCTGCTGCGCTTTAACGCCCGCGTCAGCCGCATCGCAAAGTTATAATACGTCAAAGGCTTGACCACATAATCAAGCGCCCCTACCTCATATCCGCGAATCGCAAAGCTTATGATATTCGTAATAAACACAAGCACGACTTCCTGGTCTGTCTCCCGGATCTTCTCCGAGGCATCCATCCCATTCACGCCCGGCATATCAATATCCATCAGGATCATATCATACACAGGCTCGTACCCGTCCAAAATCTGCGCTCCGTCCTCAAACACAGACACTTTAAATCGGACGCTGTTTTCTTCCTGGTACTCGTTTAAAAATGCCTGGATCTGCTCGGAACATTCTTTTTCATCTTCTACAACAGCAATATGATACATGCTGTTACCCCCTCCCCCTTGTTTTTTATGCTGACACCAACGCCGCAGGCAGTCACACTATGTTTTCTTTTTGATTTGACGTTTGATCTGATGCCGCTGCGGTCTTAGCGTCAGATCGGTAATCGCCATGCCTTCCCTCTGGCAGAGCACATATTCTACCGCCGCCGCGGTTTCCTCCGGCAGCAGATAGCTGTCCGCATCATCCCCTTCGCAAAAATCCGCGTTGCGGTACAGCCCTGACTTAGTCATATCCGGTGAAATAGTCACCGCCTTTACCCCATATTTGCGCGCCTCTTCAAACAGGCTTGCTGAAAAGCTTGCAAGCCCCGCCTTCGTCGCTCCGTAAGCACATCCGTGCGGATTCGTCTTATGCGCCGTCACAGAAGCAATCTGAATCAGATAACCCGTATGTTTTTTTAAATCCCGCAGTAGCTGCTGTGCCAAAATCATTGGCACTTCCAGGTTTGTGCGCACCATCTGCTGGATTTTTTGCGGATTCAGCTCTTCATGCAGCCCATAATAGCCAACCCCTGCGTTATTGACCAGCACATGCACCGCATACTGCGCTTGAATGCTTTTCACACACCCACATAGCTTTTGCGTATCCAGCAAATCGCACACAACCGGATGCATCCTGTCTTTTTCCCACAACGGCTCGTCCGCAAATTCCCGTCCAAACCCAAACACCTCATACCCCATACCGCCCAGCCTTTCACTAACCGCACGCCCAATCCCCGACGACGCGCCCGTTACAATCGCCGCTCGCCCGTTGCCGCAAGACGCGTCTGTTGCGATTGCCGCACTCTTTCTTGTACTGCCGTTATCCATTTTTCTCCTTTATATTCTTAATTTTCTATTTCTATAACTACCTAAAAAAAACCAGCAACACTTACGAAGAGCAGCCGGGAGAGAGGATTGGCATACCCGGGCGGCGGCTTTGGAAGAATGGTTAGAATCCCTTAGTATTCTGCTGGGCAACCAGGGGCGCAGCCAAGCGGCATCTTTAGCTGCCAGCAGGCAGCGAACTAGGTGCCGCGAC
Organism: Eubacteriaceae bacterium; assembly: GCA_910574915.1. Lineage (GTDB taxonomy): Bacteria > Bacillota > Clostridia > Lachnospirales > Lachnospiraceae > Eubacterium_J. Next base: position 5,350 of record CAJTCR010000010.1, on the reverse strand, counting down.
CGTCCACAGCCACAACGTACCAGCAGGATACTTAGGGATTCTTACCATTCTGGAACGGACGCCGCCCGGGTATGCCAATCCTCTCTCCCGGCGTCCCTCCATATACCCCCCATTCTGTCTCATTTCACCATAAAAAAATCCTCTCCTGCGGCAAATATTCCCCCAGCCGCCTGACAAGAAACTGCTCCATCTGCAACATTAACGCCTTAGGATAGTGGTAATACCCATGCTCCATTTCATAAGGAAACCATGCCGCTGCCGAATTCGGCTGCTGCTTTCTCATTTTTTTCAAGTAGTCCTGCGAAATGCGGAAGGAACCGACGCTGACATCCACCAGCTTTTCCGGCGCGATCGCAGCAAACACCTGCTCCAGCATTTCTTGATAATGGCGCTGCCATTCGGGTACATAGATCATCGGGTCAAAACAAAGCCGCACAGCAAAACCAGCCCCGGCAGCATAGGCTGCACAGGCAATCCGTTCTGTTAAAGATGGTGTATCATGCTCGAAGCGTTCCACGACTGCTTGTGGGGACAGCGTGAAGGCATAGATCACATTTGACAATGGCTCCTGACTTTCAAAAAAGTGCCTGTTTGCACATTTTGTCCGTATTTCTATTTTTAAACGCGGCGCACATCCCGCCGCAAACCGGCTCCAGGCATCCGCATACCCGATCACCTGCTCAAACGCAAGCAGGTCTGTATCATAAGACACACACAGATAAAGCATCTGATTATGCGGCACCTGCCGGATCTTTTGTTCTACATTTTCAAAAATATCTTCCAGATTCACAAAAATCACAAGATTTGCCGACGGATACATCCCTTTTAAATAACAATACGCACAGTCATAAATACAGTTCATCATACAAGACGTATAGTAAAAAAACGCATTTCCAAAGCTCTGGCACACCACAGACCCCTCATACAGCATCTTTCCGTCCTTTTTCGCCAGAATCAGCTTCTGTGTGCGGTGCTGGAGCGTGCAGTTCTGCCTGCTCCTGCAAAAAACTTCTTTATAACTGTCAATTTCAATCACCTGCGCTCCCTGATAGCGTTCCAGCAGCATCCTCGTGCGCGGATGATCCCGTACCTGCCTCTCCACATATATGTGTGATAGAAACGGCTGAAAGCAGCCGCTGTTTAAATTGTTCAAAACACTTTTTCCCTTCTCTCTTATCCCTGCACGGCAGCCATTGCTGCGCATACATCTGTGTTGCAGCCTGCTGCCAGTCAATGCCTGCAAGAAACGCATAGCGGACATACTGCCTTAAACGATCCTCCATCGCCTTAGAACAGTGCATATCCGCACAAAGCCTGTCCATCCACTGTTCCATCCGGCTGTCCTTTTGCCCGCTTTGATGCGGCGCCTGCTGCAAAAGCTGCTGCATATATGCAAAAATCTTCTCCCGGTGCGCCTCCATCAACTGTCTTACCGTTTCTCCCGACAGCCTGCCTGCTTCTCCCTGATCCGAAACCACTTTTAAAAACTGCATTTGATGCGGCGCGAAAAAATACGCTCCTGCCTGATACACGCCAGCCGCTTCCATATCATACAAACACCGCTCAGACAGCCGCACTCCGTCTGCCGCAGCATCCTGCCCGGAAAGCTGCACTCCGTCTGCCGTCCTGCCGCTGTTATGCCGCTTCCAGACAGTCATCCCTGTAACAAGCTCCGCCTCATTAAATCCATGCCGGTATAACATATCAGGATAAAACGTCTTGCCTGTCGTCTGTTCCGTCAGCTTATGGATCAAAAAGATCCCGTCTTGTCCCCCTTGCGCCGCGCAGATGCCAACATTCATCAAAAAATCATCCGATCCAGGCAGATCTTTGGCGCACACGCTGCTGACCGCAGATGCAGCCGCAATCTCGCCGACGCCGCTGACCGTAAGCAGGATCTGTCCGCTTTCACTTGCAAACTGCTGAAACCGGGTATTTTCCATCACTTTTTTTAAAGAAAAATGTTCGATAAACATCTGTGCTTCACAATATAAAGCCGTCACAAGATAAATCATGGCAAACACATCGCTCCTACTTTGAAATGGTCTGAATTTTCCCTGCAAAGAACAGGAATTGTACTTTTCTTTATTATAACAAAATAATATTGAAATACAATACGGCAATGAAAGATTTCATGTGGTGGATTTTGTTGGAAGGGACGCCGGGAGAGGGGATGGGCATACCTTGGCGGCGTCCGTTCCAGAATGGTAAGAGGCCCTAAGTATTCTGCTGGTACGTTGTGGCTGTGGACGGTCGCGTCACCTAGTTCGCTGCCTGCTGGCAGCTAAAGGTGCCGCTTGGCTGCGCCCCTGGGTGCCCCGCAGAACACTAAGGGCTTCTAACCATTCTTCCAAAGCCGCCGCCAAGGTATGCCCATCCTCTCTCCCTGCTGCTCTTCGTAAGTGCTACTAAACAAGCTCAATATGATTTACCAGAAAGCGAGATGACAGACGAGGAATTATTAGAACTTATCGATTTTTATTATAAACGTGACTACAGCATTCAAAGTGAAAATAATCCCCAAAAAAGTAGTGTGCGCAAATGTAACATGGATGAAAACGATGCTGTAAATTTGAGCAGAGAAAGCATAAAAAACGTCTTTGGAATAGATGTATCTGATTCTGATTTTACAATAGAACCACAGCCAATAGAAGCATCTGACAAAATGCTGCATTATTTAGTGAATTTTACAATAGCTGCCGATAAATCAATCTCTATATTTATAGATGCCGATCATGGCTCCATTAGCCAAATGCGATTACATTGTTCTGACATTTATTCTGAAAATAAAGTTCTTGACAAAAAGAAATATGAAGAATGCTGTCTTTTTATTCGCCAAAAGGTTATTGAAAAAATGGAATCAGATCTAAAAGGCATAAAACTCTATTATAAACTTGTTCTCGAATGAATAAACAAATATTCCTGATAAATTGTGATAAAAAATGATGCCCAAATCAAGCATTCAAATGAAAACAAGAAAAAAATTTTTAAAAAATGTTACACGCCCGAATACTCCATACAATCGAGTAGGAGGTAGATAATAATTTTATCTACCGACCTCCCACACCATATTGCGTGTCCAGATTGATACAATTTTTGCGTGGGTGCTATCGTTTTTTCATTTACCGTAAATGCCCTAAAATCAACACTTTTCAAAAAGGCTGATGCACCCATGCATGGGCGGCTATCGTTTTTTGAATTGAAATTGCCACACTTTCGATATTCCATAGTGTAAAATTTAACGATAGCCTGTTTTTCAGAGTGGCTATCGTTATTTTTTGCACCCAAAGGACTTTTGCTAAAAAGTTGTTTGGAAACTTAACCAAAGTCTTAAAAATATCAAGAGCATTCCTATCAAGCAATTTAAGAGCAATTATTTATTTCCGTAATCATATCTGAAAGTGTAGCACCATGACGTTTTAAAACCTCTAATGCTTCTACAGCAAGTTTCGTATTTTTGTCTTCAATCAATATTTCTTCACGCCATTTTTCTTTAAAATACTTTGAATGTTCTTCATCGGAAGTAATAATATCTGAAATATGCTTTATTTTTGCTGCTTGTAGCCATCTCAAAATAAATAAAAACGCATGAAAACTACAATTATCTTCAAAATAGGAAACCCAATGCTCATCTGAAATAAGATTATTAATGACATATTCAAAACTACTGTTTCTTCTTATAATAGCAGAGTACATCTCCAACTCAAAACCATTGGATAACTCATTTCCACTAGTACTTTGTAATAAAACATTCAAGTATTCCTCATCATGGACTATATCATCGCAAAGTTCCACTCCAATCGTAGAATAAGCCGCAATTCTAAGTACATTAAACAATGAAGATTTTTGTACAAAAAGTTGCTTAAACTGTTCCCTACCAAGGTAATTTTCAATATAATAAAGTAACTCATAATTTTTAATTACCAAATTCCTAAATCCATAATGTGCATTAATAAGACCATCTGCTTCTGAAAGCGACCTATCAAATAACTTATCAATAATGGGATGGAGTTCCATTTCCTGTACCAATTTTAAGTATCCAGTTGAAAACTCACCTAAAGACTGAAATAATATCGATAGTTTCCCTTGATGTTCTATCAGTGACATGAATACTTCGGGCGTAAATAGAGATTCAAACATATCCGTAATGTCCGGTTCACTCGTATTGATACATTTTATTCGCAAAGGAAGTGTGCCCAAAGAAATATTGCCCTTCACAGTATTAGAAACTATTTTATCAAAATCATTGTGGCACTCCGCCATTTTGCGCAATATGGAAGCACGCATGTCACTTGACATTTCAGGCAAACATCCGAATACGGTCATAATATCTCCCAGTTCTACAAACAAATCGATCCAATTATCTGCGCCAATAATCCTATCCATCAATTCCATTAATCTTGAGTTCTTTTTGTTTATTTCCCTTAACGGCAACGGCAGAGCTCGTATCGAAACTCGTCGTATGATAGTTCTTTCTATCATCTTCTCACATGCAGTGCTGTTTTGTTCAAATTCCTTTGCAATTTCTTCCATAAAATCCGGCGAAGAATATTGCAATACCTGAAACAATACCGTCAAATTACCAAGTTCACATATAATCCGTAAGTATCGCGATGCACCAAGAACATGTTCAAAATCCTGCAGAAGCTCCTCAGATTGCTTGTTCATGCCCTCAATGCAAAGCGGAAATTCCCAACTGAGGCATCGTCCACAAAAGTATTTTCGAATATGATATCACATGACATGCACGGTAAACGCAAGCTTTTATGTATTCCCAAGTTTCAAATTTTCTGTTATATTGAATTTAGTCAAAGACAATCTTTACACATTCGTGTATAATCCCGTCTTTGACACTTTGAAAAAAATAAAACTGCTACACCCATTGATTTATAAGCGTTGTAGCAGTTTGAGTCCAAGTTTTAATATATAGTAATATTTCCAATTCTGTAAATTTTTAGTAAACCTTGATATTATGCGGAATTATAAGATAAAGCGTGCATGCCAGTATGTATATGAGTATATTACATCTACAACAGGAAAATATCAAGAGATACTAACATTACTATATAGCGAAACAAAATTTTTGACGACGAAAATATAGATATTATAAGGAGTTTAATGGCTTTATTAAAAATCTAACTGTCAAAGACCCGTTCATGTCCCTCAATGCAAAGCGGAAATTCCCAACTGAGGCATCGTCCACAAAAGTATTTTCGAATATGATATCACATGACATGCACGGTAAACCCAAGCTTTTATGTATTCCCAAGTTTCAAATTTTCTGTTATATTGAATTTAGTCAAAGACAATCTTTACACATTCGTGTATAATTATTTCCAAACTCTGAAAG